>NZ_VKHP01001162.1 GCF_010811875.1 Bradyrhizobium uaiense | reverse complement strand
CTGCTCGGCACTCTTCACCGGTACGAACCGCTGCCGGCTCATCGCCTCACACAGTCCTTCCGCATCCCGCCAGTCGTTCTTGTTCCGCGAAACGTAGGGCTTCACCAGTTGCGGCGCCATCAGCTTCACCTTGTGACCAAGCTTGGAAAGCTCCCGCGCCCAATATTGCGAAGCCCCGCAAGCCTCCATCCCGATCACGGTCGGCGGCAATTTGGCGAAGAACTCCAGC
>NZ_VKHP01001161.1 GCF_010811875.1 Bradyrhizobium uaiense | reverse complement strand
CCTTGTGACCAAGCTTGGAAAGCTCCCGCGCCCAATATTGCGAAGCCCCGCAAGCCTCCATCCCGATCACGGTCGGCGGCAATTTGGCGAAGAACTCCAGCCCCTGCTTGCGCGACAGCTTCTTGCGCAGCACCACCTCCTCCGCCGCATCAACCCCATGCAGCACAAAAATATACTTCGACGTATCCATCCCAATGCGGATAATCTCTCTCACGGACGGCTCCCTTGT
>NZ_VKHP01001160.1 GCF_010811875.1 Bradyrhizobium uaiense | reverse complement strand
CCCCGGGCGAGAGCATCGATGAAGGCACCGCTGTCGCAATTCCGATCCCGCGTTGTTGGAGCCCAACGTGAGAGAGTGTGCCGTGTGGTACCCCTCTCCCTAACCCTCTCCCGCAAGGGGAGAGGGAGCCTGGCCAGCGTGCTCACCTAACAAGAGGCCGCGCCACCTACCCCGGCATGTACCCGAACGTCTTCTCGAACCGCTTCGCATACACCGGCCAGACCTCGGG
>NZ_VKHP01001159.1 GCF_010811875.1 Bradyrhizobium uaiense | reverse complement strand
ACACCCTTGCGACTCCATCGACTGAAGCGCCGGAACACGCTGTTCCAATCCCCAAACGCCTCCGGAAGATCACGCCAGGGACAGCCCGTACGCACGATCCAGAGCACCCCTTCCACGAACATCCGGTTGTCGCGTCCAGTCGAGCCCTTCTGGTCAGGCCGGCCGATGATCAGCGGCGCCATCCGCTCCCAGCCTGCGTCGCTCAACACCAAACGATCCATCACACCCA
>NZ_VKHP01001158.1 GCF_010811875.1 Bradyrhizobium uaiense | reverse complement strand
CGCTGGTTCTATATCTCGGACTGCATGACCAAGACCTGAGGCCGCTCTGAATACGTTGAACATTGAGTGGAGAGAGCGCGCCGTGCGGCACCCCTCTCCCTAGCCCTCCCCCGCAAGGGGGGAGGGAGTCTGATCAGCGTGCTCACCTTACGTTGCGCCGCGCAAGAAGCGCAGACGATGTTTGAATAGCTGCAAGGTCTGTCATGCACACGAGTGCTGCGAGCACCGAC
>NZ_VKHP01001157.1 GCF_010811875.1 Bradyrhizobium uaiense | reverse complement strand
TGTAGACAACCTCGGCCATCGGTCCGTACACGGCGCCCTTCGCGGACACGCCCTTGCGCAGATAGTCGACGATCTCCTCGATCGTCCAGTCGCCGAGCCCCGTCTCCTTGTTGGAGGTCAGCGACGGTGCGTACCAGTTCTGCATCGGGATCAGGCCGCCTTCGAAGGCCTGCGACTGCGAGCTGCCGCCGAGCGCGTTGATCGCGGTATGGCACATGCCGCAATGGCCG
>NZ_VKHP01001156.1 GCF_010811875.1 Bradyrhizobium uaiense | reverse complement strand
AGCCGATGGCGGAGCGCCTTGCCACGGGCAGCTACGATCAGCTGCACCATTTCATTGCGGACGGCATCTGGGACGCGACGCCGCTAGAGACGGAACTGCTCAACCAGGCGGACCGACTTGTCGGCGGCAAGGATGCGGTGCTGGTCATTGATGACACCTCATTGCCGAAGAAGGGCGAACGCTCGGTTGGTGTTGCAGCTCAATACGCGTCGGCTCTCGGCAAGACGGCA
>NZ_VKHP01001155.1 GCF_010811875.1 Bradyrhizobium uaiense | reverse complement strand
CCAGTCCCGGGATGATCTGGACGAACTCAGCTTTCAGAAATAACGCGTGCGAGTCCGAGCGCAAGACATCGCCTCTTTGTACCCGGAGTCATACGGTGCCCGATGACACAATTCCTTGGCCCGCTCCGTGCATTCTCATGGGAGCCAGGATTTTGCCACGTCCCTCCTGGGGCCGGACCAACGCCGCATCGCATGTATTTCAAGCGAGCGGCGTTGTTGTTTTAAAGACC
>NZ_VKHP01001154.1 GCF_010811875.1 Bradyrhizobium uaiense | reverse complement strand
CGCGGTCGCGATCACCCACGCGCATCACCGCCAGAGCGCCGCGCTGCGGCTCAGGGTGGCGAGCCTATGATCCTGCAATGTGAGGAGGGCACGCTGTTCAGGCTCCCTCCCCCCTTGCGGGGGAGGGCTGGGGAGAGGGGTAAGCCCCGGGCGAGACGATCGATGAGCGCATCAACCTCGCAGGGCCGATCACCTGTCGCCAAGACGGAAATTGAGAGAGCACGCCGCGT
>NZ_VKHP01001153.1 GCF_010811875.1 Bradyrhizobium uaiense | reverse complement strand
GGTCTGCGCCACGCCGTTGATCAGGAACTCGCCGCCGGCTGCCGTGCCGTTCGAATCCCACAGCTGCAGCTGATACGAGACATTGCTCGGATCGGACACGTTCACCAGGCTCGAGAGCGCAATCTGCGCACCGGCCGTGGTGCTGGGCACGCCCGATACACTCAGCGTCGGCGCCGCCACCGAGACCGTAAACTGCTGCCAGCTACCTAGCGCGCCGTTGTTTTGAACGA
>NZ_VKHP01000116.1 GCF_010811875.1 Bradyrhizobium uaiense | reverse complement strand
CAGGCGTGCAGTAGCCACACTGCAAAGCATTGCGTTCGCGAAATGCGGCCTGAAGATCGGCAATTTCACCGCTGTCAGACAGCCCTTCGATCGTCTCGACTGACGCGCCCTGCGCCTGCACCGTCAGGGTTGATGGCGAGATCGTTCGCTCCTGCCTGATGCTGACGGTGCAGGCGCCACAGACGCCGTGCTCACAACCAACGTGGGTTCCGGTCAGCTTGAGATGTTCCCGGATGAAGTCAGCAAGATTGAGCCGCGGCAAAACAACCGCATCGATGGGTTCGCCGTTGACCAGAAGCGAGACCGATACCGGAGCACTCACCTCGTCGCTCCCTTTTCCAGTTCGGGCCGCGCAAGTAACGCGGCCGCACAGCGCCGGAGCAAGACGGCAGCGAGATGTCGTCGCATAGCCGCAGTAGCCTGCTGGTCTTCCTGCGGATCGAGCTCATCGGCCAGCGCGGCCGTAGCCTCCGCAAGCAAGGCCGGCGTCACGGATGCATTGATCAGCTTGCCGGCAGCCGCTGCAAGCACCGGCCTGTCGCCAACCGCAAAGAAGCCGAGCCGAAGATCTGTGAAGCTGCCGGCGGCAACGGCAGCACACGCGGCAAGACCAACGATGGCGTAATCGCCATGCCGTCGGGCATACTCCTGAAAGAAAAATGCTACCCCTTGGCCTGCCACTGGCACCTCGATCGCGACCAGCAACTCGTCCGGCGAGAGCGCCGTCTCGTAGATTCCCTTGAAAAATTCAGTCGCCGCAATCCGGCGCTCGCCGGCCAGACCGCGAACGACGATCGTGGCGTTAAGTGCCAGAACACAGGCAGGCAATTCCGATGCAGGATCGGCGTGAGCAACGCTACCGCCAATCGTTCCGCGATTGCGAATTGCGGGGTGGGCGACGTGGGCAACGGCATCCCGCAACAGCGGCGCGTGCAGCGCAATCTCCGGCGATCCAAGCAGGTCGACGTGCCGGGTCAACGCGCCAACGACCAGCACGTCTCCCCTCACAGCGATACCGCGCAACTCGGCGAGGCCGCCGATATCGACCAGAATGTCTGGGGAGAGGAGTCGCAGGTTCATCGCCGGCATCAGGCTCTGGCCACCCGACAGAACCTTCGCCTTGTCACCGTGCGCGGCAAGCAACTCCAGCGCATTCACGACGCTGGTCGCGCGGGCGTAGGCGAAAGCCGCAGCTTTCATGTGGGCGTGGCCTCCCGGGCCCAATTTTGGTTTGCCCGATTAGAGGGCCGCCCTCGTCAAAGGTCAAGTTTGTTTATCGAGTGATTATTTGTGTGGCAGGGCTTGTCTTCGACTTGGGAAGGACGCAGGTTTCCTGCCAACTAAAGTTCAACGCGCAGGGAGGCGGATCTTGAAGCTCGGGTTCTTTACGATGCCGATCCACCCCCTCGATAAGGATTGGCGGCAATCACTCCGCGAGGATCGGGAGGCCTTCCTGCTCGCGGATGAACTCGGTTTCACCGAGGCGTATGTCGGCGAGCATGTCACAGACAAGGCCGAGAACATCACCTCCAGCATCGCGTTCATTGCCTGGCTCGCAGCCGCAACCAAGCAGATCAAGCTTGGAACCGGCACCATCAACATGCCGAACACTCACCCGGCGGCGGTCGCCGCATCCGTCGCCATGCTTGATCACATGCTTGATGGCCGCTTCATATTTGGCATAAGCCCCGGCGGATTGCTGTCCGACGCAGAAGTTTTCGGCAATCTCGATGCCGACCGCAATGCCATGTTCCTCGAGGCGATCAATCAGGTTCTTGATATCTGGGCCGGCAAGCCGCCTTATGATCTGCAGGGCAAATACTGGAACGTCTCGGTGAAGAGAACTCTGATCGAGGACATCGGCCAGGGGATCGTAGCTCGCCCCTTGCAGGCCCCTCACCCGCCGATCGTGGTGACTGCGGTCGCGCCGTTTTCAATAGGCGTCACGGAGGCAGCCGCGCGCGGCTGGGATCCGATCTCGGCAAACTTCCTGATGCCTGCCTGGGTGAAGAGTCACTGGCCCAAATATGTCGAGGGTTGCGAGCGTGCGAACCGGGCCGTCGACACCGCCAATTGGCGCGTGGCCAAAAGCGTGTTCGTGGCAAAGGACGCCACAACGGCGAAGGCCTATGCCACGTCATCAGACAGTCCCTATGTGTACTATTATCACCAGCTGTTCACGAAGCTGAAGCGCAGCGGCCGGCTCGAACTGTTCAAGACCCGTCGTGACCAACCTGATGCGGAGGTTACGCTGGAATCGATCTGCGACAAGCTGGTCATCTACGGCACCCCCGAAAGCGTGGCCGATCAAGTGCTGGCGTTCCAGCACGAGACCGGCACCTTCGGCACCCTGCTGTATGCCGGCAAGGACTGGAAAGACCGCGAGCTCGGCCGTCAATCGATGATCCTGATGGCCGAGAAGGTCCTGCCGCGGATCAATGCCGCTGCTGCCGGATCATCGGCGTGAGCAGGGAGTCTCGACATGGCATTCACCGATCGCATTCCGTACCAGGCTCAGATTGACCGACCGAAACTGACCTTGCCTGATGGCAAGAAGCTTGCCGTCTGGGTCATCCTCAATGTCGAGGAATGGCGTATCGAAAACGCGATGCCACGCACGGTGCTGAGCCCACCGATGGGCCAGCCTCTGCTGCCCGACGTGCCGAACTGGTCGTGGCATGAATACGGCATGCGCGCCGGCTTCTGGCGGCAATTCAAGGCATTCACCGATCGCAAGATACCGGTGACGCTGGCTGCGAACGCCAATGTCTGCAACAGCTATCCACGCGTGGCATCTGCGGCGCTCGAGGCGGGCTTCGAGTTCATGGGCCATGGGTTTGTGCAGGGTCCGATGCACAGACTGGAAAACCAGGCGGATGCAATCAAGCGTGCGGTCGACACCATTGCCGGATTTACCGATAAGCCACCGCGATCATGGGAAAGCCCGGGCTTGACCGAGACTGAGGAAACCCTCGATCTTCTGCGCCTCAACGGAATCGAATACGTGGCCGATTGGGTAATCGACGATCTGCCCCAGGACATCGCCACGCCGCACGGAACGGTGACGACGATTCCCTATTCTGTCGAGACCAACGATATCGTCATTCACGCGCTACAGCACCTTCCATCGGAGCAATTCCTGACGCGCTGCACCGACCAGTTCGATCGGCTGTACCTCGAAGGTGCGGAGAACGCTCGGATCATGGCGATCTCGGTGCATCCTTACATCACGGGAGTGCCGCATCGAATCAAGTACCTGGAGGCCTTGCTCGATTACGTGATCAGTCACGACGGCGTGGCGCTGATGACGGCGAGCGAGATCGGAGACTGGTATCGGGGTCAGATGGCGACAAGGTAGCGCGGCTCAGCCGACGACCTTGACCGGCGCCCGCCGACGATCGGTCGCGCTCTCCGCCATCCTCTCGAATCCAGCGAGGAAGATATCCAGTGCATCACTGATCATTTGCGCCTTGTCTTTCAGGACTGGCGCTTCGTAGATGTACTTGCGTACGCCATAATAGAAAATGCCGCCGTGAAACACCCAGGCCAGCTCCAGTTCCGCGGCGCTGGGCCTGCTCTGGGTCGCAAGGCCGGCGTCGTGACGGCATTCCCTGAGAATACGCGTCAGGATCTTGTCCTTGACCATGCCGACATACCAACGATTGATATCAAGACCCTTCAGGCCAGAGTAGAGGTAGATTCTCAGCCATTTTCGATTGAAGATCGCATCCGTATAGATCTCGTAGAATTCCTGAAGCCGCGCGCGGAGCGGACGCGACCGGTCCGACAGCAATTTCTCCCAGCCGATTTCAAGGGGCTCAAGATAGACCTTGCGGTAGACCTCCTTGATGAGATCGTCCTTGCTCGGAAAGTACCGATACAGCAGCGGCTGTGTCACACCGAGCTTGCGAGCGAGCGCACGCGTGCCGCCGCCAAATCCCTCCTCCGCGAAGAACTCGGTCGCCTTGGTGACGAACTCACTGCGACGATCGTCAGCTGATAGTCGCCTCTGCTTGGCACGAACGCGCTTGACCGGCGTCTTTCGATTCATGATGCCTTGTCACCATCGTCGGCCAGGAACCGGCCAAAACCTCCCCGCGCGAACAGCAGCGGACTGTTCCGGTTATAGGCATAGGCTTCGACCGCCCCCAGGAAAATGACGTGATCTCCACCATAGTAGCGGTTGGCAGCACGGCATTGGAAATTCGCGACCACGTCGGCAAGGACAGGCGCATTCCCAAGACCTGGTGTCCAGCTCACGCCCGCGAACTTGTCACCCGACGATTTGGCAAACTGCATCGCCAGCGTCTGCTGCGACGCGTCAAGAACATTGACCGTGAAATGGCTGGCATTCTGGAAGATGGGCAGTCCCTGCGAAAACGTCCCCAGGCTCCACAACACCAGCGGCGGGTTGAGCGACACCGATGCAAACGAATTGCACGTAATTCCGTAAGGTCGTCCTTCGGACGACATCGCGGTGACGATCGTCACACCTGTCGCAAACATACCGAGTGCATTGCGGAAGTCGCGGGGATCAATCGTCGAGCTGTCGCTTTCGAGCTCACTGGCAGGGTCCGGCGGATGTTTGGGTGAGTGAGACATCCGGCTGGCCTCAAAGCGTCAGGTTTTCAGACGGCAGCCCGAGAGCCACCCGCCCGTAATTGGTGCCAGCCGCATCGAAATTGAAGGCGAGATGCGAGTTCACGGCATGCGCATCGCGGAACTGGCGCTGCAATGCACCCGAGGTGAACAGGCTGCGCGCGCCGCTCGCCGCAAATAGAACCGACACCGCTTCAGTGCACAGATTGACCGCAAACGCGCCATCGCGCCGGAGCTTCGTCTTCGCCGCAATGCTCGGGATATCGCCACGCCGGACCTCCGCGAGCACCTCAACGCAATTCGTGCGCATGATCAGCCGCGCGGCATCTATCTTCGCCGATGCCTCGGCGATCTTGATCTGGGTGCTCTGCAGGTCCCCGATCTTGGCCCGGTTATAGGTCGAGGCGCGATGCCGCGCGATCTCGACATAGTCGTCAAGGCAGGCCTGGGCATTTCCCAGACCGACTCCGGACAACACATAGGGAAACAACGAAAACACCGGTAGCATGTAGAGTGCATTCGGGTTGACGACACTGCCTGGCGTTGCACCGCCAGCAAGATCGCTGACGGCAACCGTCATATGCTCTGGAACGAATGCGTCGGAGACCCGCACGTCGTTCGACCCCGTTCCGCGCAAACCCGCCGCATTCCAGGTGTCGTCGATGCTGTAATCTCGTCTGTTCAACAGGAACAACCGATACTCGACACCATCGGCCTCGTCGTCCGAGGCAACGACGCTCGCGAGCATGTTCCATCCGCAGGCTTCCACCCCCGACGAGAACGGCCAGTGACCGCTCAGCACATATCCGCCACTTGTCTTCCTGGCACGGCCTGCCGGGAAGACAAAGGAAGACGCAATCAACGTAGCCCGGTCCTCGCCCCACACCGCGCTCTGCGCCTCGGGCGGGAACATACCCAGCATCCAGTGGTGACTTGCCAGATTGGCAAAGTTCCAGGAAACCGAGGCGTCGCCCTGCCCCAGCGCATCAGCGCAGTCGACCAGGGCAACATAGTCGAGTTCGCTGCCCCCGACGCGCTTGGGCTGCAGGATCCGGAAAAGGCCGCTGTCATGCAGATCCCGCTCGGTCTCCGGCGGCAAGCGGCGCAGCTCTTCGGTCCGGGCAGCCCTTTCACGCAACACCGGGGCCAGCGCTCGTGCTCGCGCGATCATGACCGAATGATCCAGACCCACGCCTGACGCCCGAGTTGTTTCAAGCTCGCTACCAACCTCTGACATGGACGTTTCCTCCGCCACCTCTCATACGGTCGAGCCTCTGGCTAGTTTATCGGGCGATCATCACAGATCAATACAGAGATCGGCTCTATACGCGCAGAATCAAGCGTTCAGGACCACTCACGGGACGCCGGTGGAGAACGCCCGCCCTTCGCTGTAGGGGTCCAAGCTTAGAGAACCGACATTCGAGGCTGATATGGTCGTGATCAGATCAAATGCACCGGGCCATGCATGGATGCGCGCAAGAAGCCAAATCTACTGATCGGGCTCGCCAAGTTCTGTTGCCGACCAGAAGGGGGCACTCATCCGGAGCGGCATCGAGAGATACCGGAGGAGATCGAACACAGTCGATCAGAAAGCGATCAGCGGTCTGCTCGCAAGTGATGCCCCACTGGAACGGGCCTACCGCTGACTTTGCTGCAGCCTCAACGATCGCGGGATGATGCGATTATCCTCGATGCCACAGACCTTTTTGCTCGCTGAACGCGATAGCTAAAATACGACAGGTCGACTTCGACGGTGGGAAACCCCCTTGATCGAAAATCCGCGCACGATCCGGAATCGCAACATGGGCTGTCGCCGATCGCGTTATGCTTGTTGCGATAATGGCCGTGTGCCGGTGAGTTGCCTGACGCGTCAAGCGGACGCTCGACTGCAATTTTGGATCGACATCAGGATAGTTCTGGCTCGCGTCAACCGACCCGCGCCGCAGTTGGATTGCAAGGAGGAAGCGCCGATGTATTTCGTTGCTGCTGTGCTCGTGGTCTTGTCCGGCCTATTCTATGCCGCTGGCCATCATCAGATCGGTTCGATGGGCGCCACCATGTGCCAATATGGCGGCATCTTCTGCGACAGTCCCATACTGGTTCTCGTCGGTGCGGGATTCGCCGCGGCGTGGGGCATGCTGGTCAGCGTGCGCTGATCATCAGCGATATTGCCGACAATGATTTTGTCGCCGCTGATTTGCTCGACAAGTCAATCTCCGCGCACCCTGTGCCGGATGCGTCAACGCTTCGCATTATTGCGGAGGGATTGGGTTAGCCGGTTGAGCGGGCTTTGGCCCAGGTGGAGCAGGCTCGATCGGGGCCTTCGGCTCGGTCGGCATCACCTTTGCGCCAGCTGCACGCGCCGCTTCGCCTGTCGTTGAATAGTTGGCGGTAGCGGCCGGCTGCACCTTCGGCTTGCTCCACGGACCGTGGTCGACGATCAGCATGCCCAACACGCCGAGGATCGCAACCACAGCCGCAACCAGCAGCGGCGTACCGCCGTGCCGGTTTCGATGCTTGACCGAATGGCCATCCGCTATGCCATGCGCGTGCATTGTCATCATTGTCTCCTCCATGGAGACAAACCGCGACCCGCGCGCAAGTTTCCGGTTCCCCGATGAGAAAGCGGGGCATCCCGGTGGAACCAATCCGCAACTGCTGAATTCCACGATATGTGACCGTCACTCGCCATTCAAAACACGCGAGCGCGCGGATGGCCAAAGGCGACGATCACCCGACCTCCAGTCAAATCGCGGCACGATACATGAGCACCGAAACGCCCGAGTCTCCGCTACAGCCCACGCTCGGTGAGCGCGCGATCGACACCGCGACCGACGTTTCGCGCACCATCACGGAGGTGTCGGACGGACTTCGAGCAGCCGCCGATCGTCTCAGCGAGGCGATTGCAACCTCCCGCCGCCCGGGCGGAGCCCTGGCCACGGTGAGTGCGGTCACACGCGAAGCACCGCTCGCGAGCCTGTTCGTCGCGTTTCTGCTCGGCGTCGCCGTCGCGCGCCGGCGCTAGGTCGCCCTAGAACTTGCCCTTCGCCGCGTCCTTGGTCGCGGACATCACGCTTCCGCTGATCTGACGCATATGTTCGCCGGCATTGGTGAACTGGCTGCGCAGGAATTCCGACTGGATCCGCATCGCCTCCTGCAGATCGGTCGCGTGCACGAGCTTGCGCGCATGCTCGAACGCCGCCTTCATGTTCTGCTCGGTGAAGGACAGCGCCTGCTTGGAAATCTCGGTACCCGTGCCCGGCATCGCCGTCATCGACTTGCTCGCGGCATCGAAGAACAGGCTGAAGGCCTGTTCGGCCTGGTCGATGGTCTTTTCCGCGAGGTCGCGCAACTCTGCGGGAACTTCAAGCTTCGGCTCAATCATGATCGCGCCCCCTGAAGTAAGCGTCCCGCGAGGTTAGCATAGTTTGCGACGCCGTCAGCGCCGTATCGCCGACCAGGACGGGCCTCACTCGTTCCGGCTATCGAGGAAAAATTACCTAGCCGCGACCAGACTGGGCCGCCGCCGATTCCAATCATGTCAGCACTGTGGCATAGTGATTCGGCCTCGTTGTTGGTCGCGTTCGCGTCTCTTGGGGAATAAGGGGATCCGATGCTGCGCGCCGTTCGTCCGACACCGACCTGCACCCGATTCAAGACCAGCATAGAGATGCCGTGCATGAAGTGCGGCACGCAAATGCGGCTCGCTCTGATCGAGCCGCGCGACCAAGTCTACGACGTGCTGACCTATCAGTGCACGCCGTGCAATGCCGGCGAAAGCTTCCTGAACGCGCGCTAGGCGGCGGCCCTTTCAGTCGCCCAGCACCGCGGCTCCCGCCTCGGTTAGCGCAGGCTCGTCGTCGTGCAGTTCGACCAGGCCGAGCTCCGTGAGGAGGCGCAGATCCTCGTCGCTGACCGGTGACAATTTGAGCCTGCGAGCCTGGATATCGCGGAGGGTCCAGCGCAAGCCGATCGCGCGTTCAAGCGAAAATTCAGCGAATGGATTGTTTGTCATTCGCTTCGACTAACGCGGCATTTGGATCAGACTTTGTCTGACCCGCGGCGGCTTCGTGGACGCCACAGGTTGATGGCGCACGCGATCGAAGTGCCCCGCACTCCGAACGCATCATGCCTCTCTCGCAGCCGCTCAGTAACGATAGGGGTCGATATCGAGCAGCGGGAATGCGCTGAACACGCTCGGCAGATTGGTCGGCATCGCCGGATGCAGATAGGACTTGTCCAGTTCGGCAAAGCTGGTGACGCCGAGCAGTCCAAGGCAGCGGATCACCTCGTCCTCGAGCAACTCAAGCATCCGAACGATGCCCGCCTCGCCGGCCGCGGCGAGCGCCCAGCATTGCAGACGGCCGATCCCGACCAGGTCGGCGCCCGAGACGATAGCCTTCACGATGTCGGTGCCGCGGCAGATCGAACCGTCGACCATGATCTTGGCACGGCCGGCGACCGCCTGAACGATCTCGGGCAGGACGTGCATGGACCCGCGGCCGTGGTCGAGCTGCCGCCCGCCATGATTTGAGACGTAGATCCAGTCGACCCCGTGATCGAGGGCGATCCTTGCATCTTCGGCAGTCGCGATTCCCTTGAGTATCAGCGGAATCTTGAACTTGTCTTTGATCAACTTCACCGTCCGCCATTCCAGACCCTTCTGGAAATCGCCGCCGGTGGCGCGGATGCGACTTTCGCGGACGTAGCGCTTGGCGATGTCGCGCTCGCGCCGGCTGTAATGGGCGGTGTCCACCGTGAGGCAAAACGCGGCGTAGCCATTGTCGATCGTACGGCTGACCACATCCTCGACGAAGGCATCATCGCCCCGCACATAGAGCTGGAAGATGCGCAAGGCGTCAGGCGCCGCCTTGGCAGTGTTCTCCAGCCCAGGCTCGGACACCGAGCTTAGCATATGCGCGGCACCGAATGTTCCCGCCCCTCGCGCGACGGCTGCGCCCGCATCCGGATCGAAGATCTCGAGCGCACCGACCGGAGCGATCATCACGGGAAGCCGGAGCTTGCGTCCGAATAGCTCGGTGGAAGGATCGACATTGATGACATTGCGCAGGACGCGCGGCCGGAACGCGATCTCGTCGAGCGCCATTCTGTTGCGGCGCATCGTGGTCTCGGTCTCGGAGGCGCCGACGATGTAGTCCCAGGCGTTCTGGTTCAGCCTGGTGCGGGCCTTTTGCGCGAATTCGTGCAGGTTCTGGAATTCCTCGCCGCTGGCGCCGAGTTCGACATTGCGCGCTTGCCGAATGGGGGTCCCGTCATTCATGGTGTTTCTTCTCCCGATTTGGCCGGCACATTAGCCGCAGACAAACCGGAAAAGCTACCGCCTGAGCGACGAATCCGGCCAGCGAAGGCCAGCTATTCGCCTGTGAGATAGATCGGCTTTCGGCGCGAGGCGGTCTGCATCAGAACCATTCTCGCCTGAGGCGAGCTAACTGCCCGAAAACCGGTTTCGGTACTCGGTCGGCGACACGCCGAGGTGGCGCAGGAAAGCCCGCCGCATTCGTTCATCATCGCCGAACCCCGCGCGCTTGGCGACCTCGACCACGCCGCCGATCTGGCGACTTTCGAGCAGAAGGCGCGCTGTCTCCACGCGCAGCGCCTCGACGCCGCTCGCAGGTGTCATGCCGGTGCGGCTGACATAGGTCCGGGCGAACGTGCGTGGCGTCATGCCGGCCTTCTCCGCAAGGGTCTCGACCTTGAGGTCATCAGTGATGTTCTCGATGATCCAGGCATGCAGCGCGCTGAAGCGGCCCTCGACGTCCGACGCCTGGGCCGCAAGGACGGTCGAGAACTGGCTCTGACCGCCGGGTCGCTTCAGGAACACGACAAGCCTGCGCGCAACATCAAGCGCGGTGGTGTGGCCGAAATCCTCCTCGATCATGGCGAGCGCCAGATCGATACCGGCACTGACGCCGGCCGACGACCAGACCCGTCCGTCCTTGACGAAGATGGCGTTGGGCTCGACGCGGATATTCGGGAAGCTGTCCTGCAGACGGGGACAATAGCGCCAATGCGTTGCAGCCCGCTTGCCGTCCAGAATTCCTGTCCAGGCCAGCGCAAATGCACCGAGACATACCGACGCGATACGGCGCGCCTTCGGCAGCGCCTCCGCGATCCAGTTCATCAACTTGGCGTCGTTGCGGATCTTCCAGATGCCCGGCCCGCCGGGGATCACCAGCGTGTCGACCTCGGCGGGCGCAAGACTGTCGATCGGCGCCGTGTCGATCATCATGCCGACATCGGTCGGCACCAATCCGCCTGAGGTCGACAGATAGGACAGCGAATAGCCGGGCCCGGGCAGCTCAATCGCCTCCAGCTCTGCGAACACCTGCGCCGGACCCGAGATGTCGAGCAAGGTCACGCCCGGAAAGGCAACGATCGCGATCGATCGCATCGCTTTCGTGTCGCGCGGCTCCGGCCGGGGCGCTTTGGCAGTTTTCGAGGGCATATTGTCCTTTAAGCCATTCGAGGCTGCCCTGTATAGCTCGCCATGGAATTCTGGAGTTCTGCCATGTCGCGAAATCTGGGCAGCGGGTACCAGGCGATCAAATCGCCGTGGACGGATTACGCGATCTACAGCCTACCGGATGCCTCCCGGATCGAAGCCTGCGACCGTCAGCCGCTGATGGACGCCATGAACGGCATCATTGCCATCAACTGGCAGGCCACCGAGCCGCACTGGACAGCAACCTCCTCGCCGTTCGACAGGAAATACAGCCTGATCCTCGTCTATGACGGCTCCGGCCTCGTGGCCTTCTCGGTCTACCGCATCCTGCAGATGTCGGCCGGACTTGGAATCTATCGCAGCGGCACGGAAGTGCTCCCGGCGCACCAGGGTCGCGGCTTCTACGGCTTCTTCACATCGGAAGTCCTGAAATGTTCGGGCGCCGCCGAGAGAGCCGACGGCAACGTGCTCTACGGCTGGCGGACCCGCAATCCGATCGTCTGGGCGGCGAACGCTAAGATTTGCGAAAAAGTGTCTCCATCGTTGCTCGATGATGCGCAGGATCCGGCGTTGCAGGCCGCCTGTATCGAGATGTGCACCTCGCTCTATCCGGGCAAGCCGCTCGAATTGCCCGATATGATCATGCGTGGCGCTTACGGCCATATTAAGCACCATCGGCAGGCCTATCATGGCACCGCATCGCTGGTCGATGCCGCGATGTCGCGCAAGATTCCGAATTCAGCGGATGCCCTTTTCTCGGTCGGCTACGCGAGGGTTTGATGTCGGTGCTCGGACAACAAGCAGTTTACGCCCCGACGTCGCGATTCACCGATCGCGTTTATCTCGGCTGGACAGCGGTCGCCATCGCCTATGCCATCGCCTTCCTGCAGCGCGTGTCGCCGCAATCGATAAGCCTCAGCTTCATGCACGATTTCAACACCGACGCGGCCGGTGTTGCGATGCTCGCCTCGAGCTACTTCTGGGGCTACACCTTGATGCAGATCCCGGCCGGCCTTCTGGTCGACCGCTACGGTGTCAAGCGCGTCGTCCTCGTCAGCATGGTCGCCTCGTCGCTCGGCAGCGCGGCGTTCGCGCTCGCACCCAATCTGCTCGATGTTTTTGCTGCGCGCCTGATCGTCGCCTGCGGCGATGCACTGGTGTTTACCGCACTGCTGAAGCTGGTCGCGCAAAGCTTTGCGGACGAGCGGTTCGGCATGATGTCGGGCATCTCGCAGGTCTCCGGCTATGTCGGAGGCGTGATCGCAACCACGCCGCTCGCGGCCGCGGTCTCCGGGTTCGGCTGGCGCGCCTGCTTCCTCTTCATCGCCTGCATTGGCCTCGCCAACCTCGCCTTCGCCAAGCTCGCGCTCAAGCCCGATCCTGCCTCGCAGAGCAACAAGACGCTGAAGGGCATCGTGACGGCTGCGCGGCAAGCGCTGGCCCATATCGCGAACTGGGGTTGCGCGATGACGTTTGCATCACACTTCGCGGTCGTGACGACGCTGTCGGGCATCTGGGGCATTCCGATGGTCGCGCATGTCTTCAATATCTCTCCGACCGCTGCGGGCACGCCCCTGCTCGCCTTCATGATCGGCAACGCGCTCGGCTCGATCTTCCTCGGTCATGCCGCCGATCGCGCCGCAGCGGCGCTCGACCGCGCGTTGATCGGCATCTGCGTGTTGCGCATGCTGCTGATCGCGATGCTGCTGCCGCCGATCGCCCAGACATTTGGCCTCGCCTACGTCACCGTCGTGTTCACGGCCTTGGGCCTCGTCGCCGGCGGCACCGTCCCGCTGGTCCTGAAATGCGTCAAGAAGCTCTACACCACCGACCTGATCGGTGTAGGTGCTTCCGTGAACACCACGGCTGCGGGGATCTTTGCCGGCATCTCGCAGCCCATCATCGGCTTCGCGATGCTTGCTGCGAGCCACGCCTCCGGGACCGACGCCGTGCACAACAAGGCCGTGATCGGCGACGGCGGCTACAGCGCATTGATTGTCATTCTGCTTCTCATGTCGCTGCCGGGCGTTGCCGGGCCGCTGCTGATGAGAAGCAAGTTGATAGCTCGTTAGTGTCGTTATGAGTGTAGGGGGTGTTATGGAGCGCTTGTTCTTGAGAAAAGGCGAAGTTGCGTCAACCTTTCCGGTCAGCAGCTGGCAAAGCGTGATGTTCTCCGAGTTTGAAGCGCAAATGAGCAGCGAGGCTAGGCCGTTTCCTTGCGTGTTCGGGGTAACCGGGCATCGCCAGGATCAGCTCCGCTACCTGTTCCTCGACCCGTATGACGTCGCGGTGCTCGGCGATCAACTCGCACAGTATGTGTCGGAGGCCCGCTCGTTCGGCCCCAACACCTCATTGATCGTTTTCACGCGGCCCCGCCCAGTGCAGACGCTCGACGCCTATTATCGCAAAATGTGGCTGACGCTCGACCAGCTCGCGCGCCTGGACAAGAACCCCTGGCCATCAGAGATTCCGGAGCAGATCGACCACCCGATGTGGGAATTCTCGTTTGCGGGCGAGCCGATCTTCGTGGTCTGCACGACCCCCGCGCATGTGATGCGACAGAGCCGCCGCTCCAGCGCCTTCATGCTCACGTTCCAGCCGCGCTGGGTGTTCGAGAAGATCCTTGGGACCGAGAAGGCGGCGGCCGCCGCGTTCGCCGAGGTGCGCAAGCGTTTGATCCCTTATGACAGCGCCAGCCCCTCTCCGCTGCTTGGCCGCTACGGCGCAACCGAGGGCCGCGAATACAAGCAGTATTTCCTGCATGACGACAACAACGCGAGCGGTGGCTGCCCCTTCGCCAAGCTCGCGCAGAACAAGACGCCAGCTATCGCGAACAAGGAACAGGCAGCATGACCCAGATCATCGCAAGCACGAAGACCGAATTTGCCATCGACCGGGAGATCCTGAACCTGCTCCCGGCCCAGGGCTCCGTCGAGCTGCAGCATGATGCTGCCGGCAAGGTGCATCACTTCCATACTCATGCGGTCGATGAGATCCTGATGATCATCAGTGGCCGGCTGAACTTCATCTGGGACGGCGGTGAGCGGGTGGTCGGCGCTGGCGACACCATCATGCTGCCTGCCGGAACCCGGCATCAATCCGAAGCGCTCGAGGGTGGCGCAATTTACGTGATCGCGACACAGCCGCCTGCGAGAGCGATGAACAACTGACATCCAGGGAAAACGCGAACACCTCAGGACAGTGAAGGATCGCGCGGCGGGTCAACCGCCAAACGTTCGACCAGTTCGATGACCTCGGAACGCTGGTCGGGCGCAAGTCGAAGGAAAGCCTTCAGCAGTCGCAGGCTTTCCAGTGTTTCGCTCGATGGAGCTCCGAGCTTTTTCTGCAGCTCTGCAACATATGTGGGATTTTTCATCTCGCACCTTAAGTGAGGATTACGAATGGCATACCCAGGTAAACGTGAAGGCTTGGCCCAGAAGGTCGACACCGCAGCGCAAGAGGCCGAACGCCTCGGCCTCACCACGGCAACCCTGATACTCAGGATGGCACGCCTCGAGATTGATCGGGCGGAGCCCGAAGAAGTTGAAAGTATGCCAAGGAACAACTTGCGCAGCAAGCCGAACTGAGGTCCCGAAACGGGCCAGTTCCGGCTCGCACGCCGGCCGGCACGCGCCGGGGGCCTGTGACGTCTGAACGACGTCGGGCGAGGCGAGAGGCTTTCCTCTCGCCTGCGATGGGTTGGTTCCGCGAATATCTGACTTCGGTGCAGGATGGCCGCGCTAGCCGGTATTCCCTGCTTTGCCGAACGCGCCTGCCTCCGCCAATGCGGCGATACGCCGATCGTCGTAGCCAAGCGTCTTGCTCAACACATCGCGTGTGTGCTGACCGAGCAGCGGAGCCGCAACGGGATCGACCGTCGGCGTCAGGCTCATATTGACCGGCTGCTCGATGTTCGGAACCGAGCCGGCGGTTGGATGTGCGATGTTGCTCAGGCGATCGCGATCGCGCACCTCGGGTGCGTTGAAGCCTTCCTCGACCGTGCGCAGATAGCCAACCGGGATGTTGGCCTTCTTCATCTTGGCCATCCAGTTCTCAAGCGTGTCGCTCGCAAACACGCTGGCAATAATGGCGCGCAGCTTCTCCTTGTTGGCGGTGCGATTCTTGCGGTGGGCAAACTCGGGGTCGGTGACGAGATCCGGGCGCTCCAATACGTCGGTCACGAGCCGGCGATAGAGCCGGTCGTTGGCGCAGGCCATGTAGAGCGGACCATCGGAGGCCCGATAGACGCCGACGGTCGGCGAACCGTTCGGAGAGTTGCCGAAACGGCCGGGATTGTTGCCGTTGATGAGATAAGCCATACCGTAGAAGCCGGTCATCGACACCGCGGTGTCGATCAACGCGACCTCGACCTGCTGGCCGCGACCGAGCCGATCGCGCGCAATCAACGCCAGCAGGATGGCGTTGCAGGCCGACATGCCTGTCGCCATGTCCACGATCGGCGGACCGGTGCGCACCGGCTCACCATCCGGAAAGCCGTTGAGCGACATGAAGCCGCTTTCGGCCTGCGTGATCGGGTCAAAACCTGGACGTAGCGCGAAATCACCTTTGCGGCCGTAGGCGGAGATCGAGCAATAGATCAGCCGCGGATTGGTCGGCGCCACCGATGCATAGTCGAGACCGAATTTCTTCATCACGCCGCCGGAGAAATTCTCCACCACGACGTCGGCCTTGGCAATCAGCGCGCGCGCGACGTCGAGCGCAGCCGGATTGTTGAAATCGAGCGCAATGCCGCGCTTGTTGCGGTTGAGGCTCAGATACGCCGCGCTCTCGCCGCCAATTTCGGCGTGCTCGTAGGCGCGCGTGTCGTCACCGCCGTCAGGATTCTCGATCTTGATGACCTCGGCCCCGAAATCGGCCAACGTTTGCGTGCAGGCCGGGCCGGCGACGACGCGGGTGAAATCGACAACCAGCAGGCCATCGAGCGCCGTCGGAACTCCCTCCCCGCGCGGCGTGCGCTCTGGCAATTCTGGTCTGGTCATGATCCGACGCTTCCTCTGTTATTTTGTCAGGCGAAATACCGCGGCCCTTGGCAGGACCTGCACCGTTGGCCTTTTAGCGGAAGCCCATCACCAAGACCAAACCCGGATTTTGCAGGGCGGGACCTTCGTCTGACATGGCTGTCATCTGTCATCGGCCATGAAAGATCCGGCGAACGGCACGGTCGGACGACCGGAGTATCAGGGAGACCTGCCCGATAACGGATCTGTCGCGGCGTCCGGCCGTCGAAAGAACATGCATCGGCGGGCAGCGACGCCCTGCCGCTACCCGCTTTCAGCATCGAGAGTGGTCGCGCTATTCAGCGATCACCTCGCCGGATCCGCCGAACTCGGCCGGAAAATCCTTCAGCTTCGGCAAGCCATCGCGTATCGGCAGCACCGCCTCGGAATAATTGACGTGAACACCGGGGCTGAATTTCAGCGTCGGGATCGTTGCCGTGAACACGTCGACAAGCCCGAGCGTCGGGTGGTTGGTCATCAGGTGACCGCCGCACTTGGTGCAGTATTTGCGCTGGCTCATCGCGGTCTTCTCGAAGGTACCGATATGATCGGCGCCCTTGGTGACCTCGACCGCTTCAGGTTTCCAGAGGCTGAATGCATTCACCGGACCGCCGGACCAGGAACGGCATGAGCGGCAGTGGCAGTAGCCCATTGCCTCAGGCTCCCCCGTGACCTTGAGTTCAACGGCGCCACAAAAGCAGTTTCCAGTGTGGTTCATCGGTCGCTCCTCCCTGGGTAAATTGATCGGACTCCGCGTCGGCATCAACCCACGTTACTCGTGATGTTCGCGATGCAGGATAAGACTTGGGCGGGCGTGGCCGCTGCGAACTCCCTTGTGGATGTACCAGACCGTCCCCACACAAGAGGCAATCACACTGCGCTCGAATGCAGGCAGGTCGTCGACGCGGGCGAAGTTACATGAGAGTCCGCGCCGCTGTCGACCATCTTTGGCATCGGCATGGCCGAACATGACCCCATCACACTCAAGTAAGGGCTCAGAATTGTGAAGTGAGGCACGGTCCAAGGCGACCAACTATTTCTGTGCGGTACAACAACCCGAACCTGAGCACACCACTTCAATTCAACCGTGACAATTCCGGGGCATTTTGCAGCTCGGCAAACCGCGCATCAACGTTACCCGGGTATCCTTGTAACACTGCGCAAGATGGTCCGGCCCCGACATGCAGCAGCTGGTGAAGCTCTCCTATCAAATGCGCAAGAAAAAAAGAGCACCTCTGCCATTATCGCGATCTTGAACGGTGGAGGTGACGGGCGATCCTTCAGGACAGCAATGGCAGCATTGATGGTGGCAACGA
The DNA here is from genome assembly GCF_010811875.1 of Bradyrhizobium uaiense. GTDB lineage: Bacteria > Pseudomonadota > Alphaproteobacteria > Rhizobiales > Xanthobacteraceae > Bradyrhizobium > Bradyrhizobium uaiense. The sequence continues at coordinate 10,324 of NZ_VKHP01000116.1, read as the reverse complement.
TGTCGTGCTCATTGATCCCCTGGAAGCTGCGGTCAAAGCGATCGCGCAGGATTGAGATGTCGTCGAATTGAGATGTCGTCGAAATGGTAGGTGTTGTGACATCCCACCTCCTCGTCGAACTCGGCCGTTCTCCTTGCGATGCATCGTATCGCTGCACTGCACGAAATTGCACCCGACATAGGCTCCATCAGGTCCCTGGCATCCTTGAAGGGCGTGCAAGGAGCCTCAAACGCCTCTTCCACAACGTGCCTGAAAGTACCGTCGTCCTGACGAGGGACGCTCTTCAAACAATCGAGCCAGGGCGCGGTGCGCAGATCGACGCCCAGGATGGATGCAACTTTCGCCTTGGCATTCGCGGACAGCATGGCATCTGCGATGGCGCCGACAATCTGATGGCCGTCGGCATTCCAGGCTTTCGCCTGTTGGGCAGTCAGCAGAAGCAACAGGAGGAAGAGCGTGGCGAAAAATTTCGCATGGCAAAGCCCTCACTGGCCGCAACTTGGCAGCCGAATAGGACAAGCCCAGGTTGAGAATCAACATGATGCAGGATCGCTCGGGTCGGCCCGCAAACCGCCGCAGCCGGCGTCATATCTTCGTCTCCAAAGGCGATCAGCCAGTCAGGCGAACTCCTCGGCCCGCCTAGATTCAGCGTCATACAGCCGGATCTGCAGCACCGGAAAGCGCCGCTTCAAATCCCTGGCGCCGGCTTCGGCGCTCTCCCTCGTCTTGAATTCCGTCTTCACCTGGCCATCGACAATCAACGCATAGCCGTCGTCCGGCAGCCCATTCGACCGATTCATCGGTAAGTCTCCAACCAGGATGCAGTCGGTCGGAGTTACGGTGAGTCTGTCCCACGAGGCAAGGTCCGGCTTGTGCGCCACGGCAGCCGAGTGCTCCCGAGGGATCCCGCATCCGGCGAATGAGCGCGGCACCGCAACCGGCTACCCGCTCGTTCGGGCGTTCCAACGGTAAAGATATTCTGCGGTCCCACGCGCCGCGCGACTGCTTCCCTGGAAAACAAGGCAGCGGTCGGATTAGTGCGGTTAGCAGGGTCACTGCACGCTCGACTATCATTGGACAGTGCCGAAAGCGCCACGATCATTCTTTCATTTGGCGTGTAAGGAGATCGAGACATTGGCGGTCCCATCCAGTCTAACGACGACGTGCTCTGAATTCAGCCGCTATTCCGGAGTTGGTCGCGATCTCGCTAACAAAGTCTGCCGCCCCCATACTGCCTTCGCGGTCGCATCAACGATCGAACAACGGCCAGCGCCGTGGGAGCGAACTCCTCCTCGTTGTGGTCGCAGCGGATACCTTTTGCAATCACGCATCAGCCCACGCGCTTATGGCAGAAACTCCGCGGGTTCGTTTGTCTCCACGCCCAGGGACTGCATTGGGCGCTACGTCTCTTCGCACCGCGTCAATGGATCATGGCCAAGCAGATTCGGCCGCAACAATGTCGAGGAAATTCTGCGCGTGGGTCCATTACCAGTAGTCACGTGCATTGCCCTACCCTCGTCATCCAGACCAAGCGCGCGTTGTTGCAGCGCAACGAACGCGACCGAATGAGCCGCGGAGCCAAATTGTGCTTGTCATTTGCGTTCGTCAACGATCAACGTGGAGGCCCAGTTCGGGCAGCACGCGAACACGACATCGTCCCCGCAGGCCTTGAAGCGCGAGCGACAAGGAGGCAGTCCGAATGACATATGAGGACCCGATTGCGGCAAATGCCGGCGGGACGAAGCCGTGAGGATACCATGCCCCTTTCCACACCAAAGAAGCCGGCTGTCGCATCGGTCGATCTGCCGCACGGTCTCGCGTTACTGCGTGATCCGCTGCTGAACAAGGGCACGGCCTTCTCGCTCGCCGAGCGCGACGCTTTCGGCTTGCGTGGCCTCCTGCCGCCTCACGTTTCAACCATGGCGGAGCAGGCAGACCGCATTTTGAAGAACCTGCGGCGCCTGCCGGACAATCTGGAGAAGTTCGTCGCTCTGAACGCACTGCGCGATCGCAACGAGACGTTGTTCCTACGTGTAGTCTGCGATCATATCGACGAGATTCAGCCGTTGATCTACACTCCGACGGTCGGCGAAGTCTGTCAGCGCTTCGGCGACATCTTTCGGCGTCCGCGCGGCCTCTATATCAGCACCAATGACCGTGGCCAGATCGTCGAGATGATGCGCAACTGGCCGCACCCGGCGCGGCTCATCGTGGTGACCGACGGCGAACGTATCCTTGGCCTTGGCGACCTCGGCGCCAATGGCATGGGCATCCCAGTTGGCAAGCTCTCGCTATACGCCGCTTGTGCCGGCATCCATCCTTCGCTGTGCCTTCCGGTGGTTCTGGACGTAGGCACCAATAACGTCGAGCTTCTCAAGAACCCTCAATATATCGGCTTACGGCAACCCCGGCTGCGCGGTGGCGACTACGACGCAATCGTCGACGAATTCATGCGAGCAGCGCAGCAGGCTTTTCCCGGCGTACTGATCCAGTTCGAGGATTTTGCAAATCACAATGCCTTCCGGCTTCTACAGCGCTATCGCGACACTGCCTGCGTCTTCAACGATGATATCCAGGGCACTGCGTCAGTGGCGCTCGCCGGCCTATTCTCGGCGTTACGGGTCACTTCCGGCCGGTTGGCAGAGCAGAAGCTCTTGTTTCTCGGCGCTGGAGAGGCTGCGACCGGCATCGCCGACCTGGTGGTAGCCGCCATGATGGCCCAGGGCATTTCGGAGGAGGAAGCACGAAGTCGGATCTGGCTGGTCGATTCCAAGGGGTTGGTAGTCAAGGGGCGCAATGATCTCGCCGACCATAAGTTAGGCTACGCTCACGAGCACCCGCGGGTGACCGACTTTCTCGCGGCGATCAAGACACTTCAGCCCACAGGCATCATTGGAGTCTCGGCGGTAGGCGGCACCTTCACGCCAGCGGTGCTGCGCACGATGGCTGAGCTCAATGCTCGACCGATTATTTTCGCGCTCTCCAATCCCACGTCACAAGCGGAATGCAGCGCGGAGGACGCTTATCATCACACCGGCGGCAGAGCACTGTTCGCCTGCGGAAGTCCCTATTCACCGGTGACGCTCGAGGGTCGCCGTTTCGTGCCACGCCAAGGCAACAACTCCTACATATTTCCGGGCGTCGGCCTTGGCGTGATCGCGTCGGGCGCCAGACGGATCACCGACGAGATGTTCATGGTAGCGGCGCAGACCTTGTCGGGTCTTGTTACCGAAGCGGATCTCGCGCAAGGCAGCCTTTACCCGGCGCTCCCGCGCATCCGCGAGGTCTCCTGCCGTATCGCTACGGAGGTCGCCCGGCTCGCCTATCGGCGCGGCCTCGGCAACGGTCGCGAGCCAGATGATTTGCACGACCACATCCGAGCTCAGATGTTCGAAGCAGAGTATCGCAGCTATCTCGCGCCGTAGAACTCCGGGATTCAAGCGGAACGAAGAGTCCCACCACTCTTCTCTCTGGAACTTCTTCGTCGTGGCCCCTCTACTCTTCGGTGGGGGGGCGCAGGGGCTCTCAATTGATCGAGCAATCGGCAGCTGAGGCAAAAGCGTTCCGCTGCCGGACAACGTGCCTCACCATTGATAGCTGACGGTGCCCTTGCCGGTGAGGCTTGTGCTGGGACCGGAGAGCTCGCCTTCGAATGTTCCGGCGACCGACCAGCCGTTGATCCACTTCAGGTCGACCGACGCCGTCGTGCGCGCGGCGTCAGTGGCTAGCGCCGCGCCGCGAACGAAGAAGCTTGCCTGCGGCAACGCCTGAAACGTTGCGGCAACGCTGCGGTCGATATCGAAATTGTGCACCCAGGCGGCACGGCCACGCAGTGTCAGGACAGCGTTGTCGAGAGCGAAGGATTTGTCGGTGTACAGGCCAAGTTCGGACAGGCTCGCGGTTTCGCTCCGCGAGGCGTAGTTCAACGCGAATATATTGCCGCGCGCGAGCACGCCTTCGGCATAGGACGGCAGATCAAGCGTCACGAACTGCCAGGCGGCATAGGGCGTGAGCCCGGCCCAAGGCGTCGCAAACCGGTACCCGCCTTCTAAGCGGCCGGAGAATGCATTGACCTGAAAGCCGGCACGCAAGCGACCGCCCCCGGCAAGCGCCACCGTGCGGTCTGTCGTGACATCCTGCCAGCCATAGGCGAGCGCCGCCGATACATAGGCGGCGCCGATGTGGTGATAGGCGTACACGCCGGCCTGAAACAGATCAGAGCGCCCGCTCCCGAGACCGTTAGCCAGGTCGAAGCTGGTTGCGCCACCAGCCATGGCAAAACCAAGCAGCGTATCCGCCGACAACCGGTAGTCCGCGCCAACGGCCGCACCATAAATCCGGTCGGTGAGGCTGTGCGACCCGACCACGTCGTTACCATCGGTAATACGTGCGCCGCCGAACCCTGCCGCCCAGACGCCCCAGCGTTGATCGAATGATATGGCCGCCATTGCACCTGGAAGTGCCGCCAACGCATCGCGCGCGGCGCCGGGTTCATTCCGCTTCGCCGCCGCATAGCCCGGCGTTGTACGGACATCGACCGACGGCCATCCGGTGCGCCCGGCCACCGACGGATCGGTCATGGTCGCCATGAACAAACCCATGGCGTCGACCGTGGTCTGCTGCACGCCGGTCGCGAGCTCGCCTGACGCCACCGTGAGACCCGCGGGCGTCAGGCCGCCGACCGCCAGCGGGATCGCGCCGGCGGAGCTGAAGGCGCTCGACAGTGCATAGGCCACACTCTGCTGGTTCGCATTCAGGCCGGTGTAGGCGAGCTTGAGATCGAGATAGACGTTGTTGGGATCGTAGCTCAGCGATGGGTTGAAGCTTGCCGGCAGGTTGGTGTTGATCAGTCCGCCGAAGGTACCCTGGACGCCGCCTGCGGCATTGAGGAGGGTGTAGCGCGTCTTCACGTAGCCGTCACCAGTATAGACCGCAACGACGGTGGCGCCACCCGGCTTGGCTATACCGCTGACATTGACGCGATCGGAGGTGACGGAATTGAGCTCTGCGAGATACGCCGCGGCCGCGGTGAACGTCAGGTTGCCCTGCACTGTCAACGTCCCGACTGAATTGCCTGGCGACAGCGTCCCGCCGTCGACCAGGGTCTGGCCGACGATACCGTTGCCACCGAGTGTGCCGCCTGCATGCACGGTGGTGAGCGTGGACGATGCAATTGAGCCGTTCACCGACAGGCGCCCGGCGTAAATGTCCGTCGCACCGGTGTAGCTGGAGATGCCGTTGAGCCTTGTGGTGCCCGAGCCGATCTGGGCGAGCGCACCGGTGCCGGAGATCGTATCGGCAAACACGGAAGTATCCGACCGGTAGAAGGCGAGTGTACCTTTGTTGACGACGTTACCTGTGAGAGTGCCGGAAGTATCCCCATCACCCACGACAAGCGTGCCTGCCGCGATTGTGGTGCCTCCGCTGAAGCTGTTGTTGCCGGTTAGCACGGTAGTGCCCGACCCTATCTGCGCGAGCGCGCCAGCGCCGGTGACATTGCCCGCGAAGACGACGGTGTCGGCGCGGTTGAACGCCAGTGTGCCCTCATTCTGGACATCACCGATGATCGAACCGGACGTACCGCCATTGCCGAGCTGCAGCGTGCCGGCGGCAATCAAGGTGCCTCCATGATAGGTACTGGTGCCGGTCAGCACCATCGCGCCCGGGCCGATCTGCTGCACGGCACCTGTGCCGGTAATCGCGCCGGCGAACAGCAACGTGTCCGAGCGGTTGAAGGCGAGGACGCCATTGTTGATGACGTTGCCGCTGATCGAGCCCGACGTGCCGCCATTGCCGAGCTGCAGCGTGCCCGCGGCAATCAGTGTGCCGCCGCTATAGGTATTGGTGCCGGTCAACACCGTGGTGCCCGCGCCGATCTGCTGCACGGCACCTGTGCCGGTAATCGCGCCGGCGAACACCGACGTGTCCGAACGGTTGAAGGCGAGGACACTGTTGTTGGTGACGTCACCGACAATTGTCCCCGAGATTCCGCCATTGCCAAGTACCAGCGCGCCGGCCGCGATCGTCGTGCCGCCGACGTAGCTGTTGTTTGCGGAGAAAACTATCGCGCCCGAACCGAGCTGATTCACCGCGCCGGTTCCAGTAATCGTACCGTCAAAGATAATTGCATCTGAGCGGTTGAAAGTCAGCGTGCCATTGTTGGTCACATTGCCGGTAATCCAACCCGACGTGCCGCCGTTGCCGAGTTGCAGTGTCCCCGCTGTGATCGTCGTGCCGCCCAGATAGGTATTATCGGTGGTCAGAATCGTCTTTCCCGACCCCGCCTGCGTCAGCGATCCATTGCCAGCGATCAGGCCAGCAAAAGTGGTGATGTCCGAACGGTTAAAGACAAGCGCGCCGTTGTTCAGCACACCGCCCGTGATCGATCCGGAGGTGCCGCCGTTACCGAGCTGCAATGTCCCGGCTTCGATGAAGGTATTTCCGGTATAGGTGTTCGTGCCGGTGAGAATCGTCGCGCCGGTGCCGATTTGCGTGACCGCGCCGCTGCCGGAAATCGCGCCACCGAAGGTCATCGTATCGGCTCGATTGAAGGCGAACACGCCGTTGTTAACGACGTCACCCGTGATCGAGCCGGAATTGCCGCCATTGCCAAGCTGCAGCGTGCCTTCGGAGATGATCGTGGAGATGGCGGTAGTGCCGCCGTAATTGTTCGTGCCGGTCAGCGTCAAGGTCCCGAGGCCATCCTTCACCAGCGTGCCCGAACCGGAAATCGCGCCGGTAACTGTCAGGGTCGTCAAGCCATAGGTGTAAAGCGTGGCGACCGAGGCGACGTCGAAATTGCGCGCCGTCGTGATGTTGCCCAGCGTCGCGAGCGTGCTGCCGTTGGACATCGAGATGGCGACTGTAGGGGCGCCCAGATTGCTGTCGGAGCCGACGGCAAGCGTGCCGCCGCTGATAATCGTGCCGCCACCGTATGTATTGTTGCCGGTCAGGAGCAGAAGGCCGGCGCCGGATTTTGTCAGTCCGCCTGAGCCGGAGACAATGCCGCCATAATAGGTGTCAGTGGCTTGATCGACGGTCAGCCTGGCACTGCCGAGCGCGACCTCGCCACCGCTCCCCGACAGCGAACGCATGACCAGATTGTTGTTGTTGAGATCGAGCGTGCCGCCCGTGAGCGTGTAGTCAGTCGAGTTTGGCAGCGCTCCTGCAGAAACCCCAACAAGCGTTCCGGCGGTGATCGTCGTGCCGCCGGACCAGGCGTTGCTGCCCGAGAGCGCCAGCGTGCCGTCGCCGAGCTTGGTGAGGCTGCCCGCGCCGATCATGTTGCCAGAGAGGCTCAAGGTGGTGCCGGCGGCGGTATCGAACGCACCGGTCCCCAGCAAGCTCACCGCCCGCGCGGAGGTGATGTTCGCCGTGGTGCGCAAGGTGGCGCTGTTAAGGGTGAGGCCGCCGCTCGGGGCGCCGAGATTGGCGTCTGAGGAGATCTGCAACACGCCGCCGCTGATGATGGTGCCGCCGGAATAGGTGTTGGCGCCGCCCAGGATCAGCGTCCCGTCGCTGGTCTTCTGCAGACCGTCAGTGCCGCTGATCGTCACCCCAACGGTTGCGGTCTCGCCGGCAAGGACGTCGATGCCGGGCACAGCAATCCCGACCGCAGTGCTCTTGACCAGGTTCAGCGACCCGGCGGTACCCGGTGCCAGCGTGTAGGCGCCACCGGCGAACTGTAGCCCGATCGCCGATTGCGGGCCGTCCACGGTGACCGTGCCGCCGGGGCCACGGAAGATCCCGTAGCCGCTACCCCACAGCGTCGGCGCGATGCCGCCGATCGGATCGAGCCAGTTGGTGTTGCTGGCGTTCCAGGTGCCACTGCCCATGCCGACGCCGTTGGTGCCGCCGCCCCACACTTGCAGGACGTTCACGCCATTGGGCAAAACCAGGAGGTCGACATTGTTCGCAGATGTCGTGGTATCGACCGTATAGAGGTAGGCGATCGGGCTACTCGGTGGAAAGCTCGCGACTGTCAGCCCTCCATTCGTTTCCGACAACGTGCCGGTGTAGTGGATCAAGCGGTGATAGCCGAGGCTCGGATCAGCGCCGTTGCCGAGGACATCGAGTCCCGCACCGTTCAGGGCCAGGTTGCCATTGACATTGATCACCGACGCGCCTGTTGCGGGCGTCGCGGATAATGAAGATGACGGATCGGCGAGATGATACTCGAACGCCGCTCCTGTATGCAGCGCCAGATTGCCGTTGACGGTCAGGGCGCCATTGCTGGACGGCGCGATCGAGCCCCCGTTGTTGATCGTGGTCGAGCCCACCGCGCCGAGACCTTCGAGACGGCCTCCTGTATTGACGGAGAGCGTGCCGCCGAGGTTGCCACTCTTGGCGACGACCAGCGTGCTGCCTGCGACCGTTGTCTTTCCGGTGAATTGACTATCGTCTCCGGAGAAGATGGTGGTGCCGGCCAGAAGGTTGATCGCGCCGTTGCCGATCACCCTGTTGGCGAAAGTGTAATCGCTGCTGGTGTGGTTGAAGACCAGCGTTCCGTGGCTGTTGATCGCGAGGGTCTCCGTTTCTCCCAGCGCGCCCGGCGCCGCCGCCGCCGCTCCGGCAGCCGCACCGATATTCAGCGACGCAGAGCCTCCTGCCTGCGAAACAACGATCGAATTGCTGTTCGCGAAAGCACGACCGCCATCGGACAGTGTCAGCGCTCCGTTTCCGATCGATATCTGGGCCGCCTTCAACGCAGACCCCGCGCCGTTGACGGTCACCGTGCTTGTCGTACCCAGATCGGTGATATTGCCGATGTTGGCATTGTTAAGCGCCTCGACCACGGCGCCGTTGTCGATCGTAACGCTGGCTGTCCCCGATGCCCCGATATTCAAGGCGCCGAGTACACCAAGATAGGAGTTGGCACCGCTGACTTGAACGGTCGTGGAACCGCCGGCGGCGCCGGCAAGCACGGCATCCGAGTTAATCCTGCCCCAGCCGCCATTGGCGATGGTCAGTGCGCCGGATTCGACATCGAGTCCGTGTGCACTGAACATCGCGTTCGCTCCGGTCACATCGATCGTCGCAAGCGGATTGCCGGTCGCGATGGTTGCTTGACCGCTGGTGCTGAACTGACCACCACTTACCAGATGAAGTGCGCCGGACCCGGACACGGCAAGGGACGCACCCGAGAAGAATGCTTGGGCGCCCAGCGTCAGGTCGCCCTGCTGGACCTTGATGCTTCCGATAAGCCCGTTCACTCCAGACAGTGTCCAGGCGCTCGTTCCGACCTTCTCGAAGTTCGTAAAGCCCTGGTACTGACTGCCGAGTCCCGACAAGTCGAAGCTGGCATTCTGGCTTCCACCGAGTGCCAATGTATTCGGATTGTTCAGATCCTGCGTCGCGACGACATTGCCGATGATGTTGTAGCCGGACTGCAGCTCCAGCCGGTTGTTGCCACCGCCGAAGGTGATGGCAGCGGCGCGCGACCCATCGACGTTCAGACCGCCCTCGATCGTGCCCGCATCGATGATGTTCGCCTGGCCCGATCCGACAATTCCGGCGCCGGCGACACCATTGGCACCGTTCGTACAGCAATAGGGGGGATTGAAGGGGACGCCGAGCGGTATCCCAGCATTGCCACCGCGACCCGCATTGCCTCCCGCGATTGTCGCACCCGCCCCATTGACAACGGCCGCGCCGTAGCCGACGGCGACGCCAAGGCCACCATTGCCTCCTGTTCCTCCGTTCCCGGACACATCCTTTCCGTCATTGAAGATCTGGATATTTCCCGCACCGCCCGTCCCGCCAGCGCCGCCATTGCCTCCTGAGACCGATGTCCCTGCCGAAGTCGTGAGAGATGCACCACCTGCCAGGACCACGCCCGTCCCGCCGTTGCCGCCCCTGCCGCCAGCGCCACCACTACCGGTCCCCGAAAACTGCTGCTGGCCGATATCGCCGCCATTGCCGCCGTTGCCACCGTTGCCTCCCTTGATCGATGAACCTTGGTCGGCCGTTGCGATCACGCCTCCACTTGCAAGCGCAACGGCGCCATTGCCGCCACCACCACCATTGCCGCCATTGCCGCCGCTGCCATCCTCCGAGAGTTGATTGGGGCAGATGCCCCCGGTGCAATTGCGCGCAATCGTACCGAAGCCGCCCGCGCCACCGTTGCCACCGTTGCCACCGGCGCCACCGGACACCGTGCCTCCATGGAAGGCGGTGAAATAGCCCGAACTGTACAGGAGGAAACCGCATAGCCGTCGCCGCGGCCCGAGATGGCGGGTCCCGCGAAGGACAATTCGGTCCGCCCGCCACGGCACCGGATCGACAGCTTCATCGACGATTCGACCGAATCGAATGTCGTCGCAGT
>NZ_VKHP01001152.1 GCF_010811875.1 Bradyrhizobium uaiense | reverse complement strand
TTCCACCGCCGCCTCGACTATCGCGCGATGGCGAAAGGGTGAGGCGCGCATGGCGAACGTCAGCGACGCACGGGCACGCGCAAGTGAGGTGAGCACGTCTCTCGGGCTCCCTCCCCCCTTGCGGGGGCGGGTTGGGGAGAGGGATGCCGCTTGCTCCGATGTCAGATGGATTCGAGCTTGCGCTGGACCGCTCGTAGCGCGGCGAAATGGTTGGGCGATGTCTCGTCCGA
>NZ_VKHP01001151.1 GCF_010811875.1 Bradyrhizobium uaiense | reverse complement strand
CCCCGGGCTCCGATTGAAGAGATGGTGCAATCTCTTTCAATCGACTCTGCGTGGGTTGCCGTGTCACGTCCTGCAGCGGAGCAAGCGGCACCCCTCTCCCTAACCCTCCCCCGCAAGGGGGGAGGGAATCTGTCCGCCGGTGCCTCCTTACACTCAGGGCTGGGTGAGTAATATGCCGCACACTCAAGTGAGCGACATCCAGCGCGATCGCGCCAAGCAGCTCCGTCGCA
>NZ_VKHP01001150.1 GCF_010811875.1 Bradyrhizobium uaiense | reverse complement strand
GACCTTGCCATGCTCGCCCTTCGAAGTGATCAAGTCCAAGCTCCTCCTTCAACTGCTGATGCGCCTGTTCGCAGATCCATCGCGCCTTGATAGTGGCGGCCAATGTGCGCAGATCCGTCGCCGCAGGGAGATTGGCAAGATAGTATTTCTTCTCCCCTGAGGCACGTTGCTCGCCAATGAGCCAAGCTTCGTCGCCCGGGAGATGCTGCTGACCTTTATCCCAAATCCGC
>NZ_VKHP01001149.1 GCF_010811875.1 Bradyrhizobium uaiense | reverse complement strand
CGCTGCCGGCGCCAAAAAAGGGGGTCTGAAGATCAGGCGATCGGCCGCTCGCGCGGGGGCCTGAGCACCAAGATACATCTGGCCGTTCGAGGCTTGGGATGTCCGGTGCGGTTCCCGCTGACCGCGGGTCAGAAGGGCGATGCACCGCAAGCCGCCGCATTGATCGAAGGCTTGTCCGCCGAGGTCGTCATGGCCGACGCCGCCTATGACGCCGATCACTTGCGCCAAGC
>NZ_VKHP01001148.1 GCF_010811875.1 Bradyrhizobium uaiense | reverse complement strand
GGCATGGTTGCGCGCAAGGATCGCGAGCGGCAGGCTGATCACGAGCCCGAGTGCCAGCGCTGCCAGGCTGACCTGAACATGGCTGCCGAGGTAGTCCGGCAGGTGCGCCGCCGCGTCGCGCCAGCGGGGGTCGGACAGGAAACTCATCCCGCGCTTGCTCCCGCCAGCACGGCGTTCAGCCGCTCGGCCTGCCGCCTGGGCGTGCGCAACAGCTCCGCCACATAGGGCTC
>NZ_VKHP01001147.1 GCF_010811875.1 Bradyrhizobium uaiense | reverse complement strand
CCTTGTGACCAAGCTTGGAAAGCTCCCGCGCCCAATATTGCGAAGCCCCGCAAGCCTCCATCCCGATCACGGTCGGCGGCAATTTGGCGAAGAACTCCAGCATCTGCTTGCGCGACAGCTTCTTGCGCAGCACCACCTCCTCCGCCGCATCAACCCCATGCAGCACAAAAATATACTTCGACGTATCCATCCCAATGCGGATAATCTCTCTCACGGACGGCTCCCTTGTC
>NZ_VKHP01001146.1 GCF_010811875.1 Bradyrhizobium uaiense | reverse complement strand
ACGCACCGGGATGCGCACGTTCTTCAGGATGCCGTGGTTCTCCGTGACCGTCGAATGATCGACCGGGACGCCGGGATAATCGATCGTCTTGTGCACCACGCCGGACGGATCGGTCTGCGGCGTCCAGGGAATAGACGGCGCGCGCCCATTCGGCCTGCGCATCGGTTTCGAAGATCGTGATGGTCTCGCGTTTTGCCGGCGGATCGATCAGGTCATTGTATTGATA
>NZ_VKHP01001145.1 GCF_010811875.1 Bradyrhizobium uaiense | reverse complement strand
TGAGATCGGACCGCTTGCATCCATATGTCCGGCCTGTTTAGCGCGATCGGGTAAACCGCTGGCCAAGATGGTTTGCGCGATGCGAGCTCACAAAAACCAGGCGCCCTGCGGGCGGGCAATGGGTCCCGCGGAATGTCTCGCATCGTTGATCGATCGATCGCTCCATCTGCTCCTGCAGCTTCCGGCTGGCCGGCGAACGAGTCCGCCGGTCGGCCAATCTGTTAGGCGGCG
>NZ_VKHP01001144.1 GCF_010811875.1 Bradyrhizobium uaiense | reverse complement strand
GATGTCCCGTGCGGTTCACGCTCACCGCGGGCCAGAAGGGCGATGCACCGCAAGCCGCCACATTGATCGAGGGACTGTCCGCCGGGGTCGTCATGGCCGATACAGCCTATGACGCCGATCACTTGCGTCAGGCCATCGCAGCCAAGGGCGCGCTCGCCGTCATTCCCAACAACCCGTCACGCGCGCTCAAATACCCACTCGACAAGCATCTCTACGCCCAGCGTCATCTCG
>NZ_VKHP01001143.1 GCF_010811875.1 Bradyrhizobium uaiense | reverse complement strand
TGAGATCGGATCGCTTGCATCCATATGTCCGGCCTGTTGAGTGCGATCGGGTAGACCGCTGGCCAAGATGGTTTGCGCGATGCGAGTTCCAAACAACCTGGCGACCTGCTGGCGGCCAATGGGTCCCACGGAATGTCTCGCATCGTTGCTCGATCGATCGCTCCATCTGCTCCTGCAGCTTCCGGCTGGCCCGGCGAACGCGTCCGCCGGTCGGCCAATCTGTTAGGCGGC
>NZ_VKHP01000115.1 GCF_010811875.1 Bradyrhizobium uaiense | reverse complement strand
GCCGCCACTTGTACTTGTCCCTGTCCCATTCAGCGCATTTAATGTGCCGCCGCCAAGATTGCGCCCCCTCGCAGTGCTGAATTTGCGCCACGCGCCGCTTTGTCGATCAACAAATGTCGAGCGGCAAGTTATCTATGGGTAGAGGTATTGCAGGGTGTTTCCACGGCTGCGGGGGAGAAAGACTGACATGAAAAGCTTCACGGTTGCTGCCGTCATCATGGCGCTGATCGCGACACCGACCCTGGCCCAGGGCCGGCGAGGTGGCGGCGCGGGCGATACGAAGACGGAGCAGAAGCCCAAGGTCGACGAAAAGGCCTACAAGGCCGCGCTCGATCGTATCCCCGAGCCCAAGGAGAAATACGATCCCTGGGGCGTCACCAAGCCGGCCGCCGATCCGGCCAAAAAACCGAAATAGTAGCTGAATAGTCCGGCTCAGCGGACCTCTGCGACAATTCGACAGCAGAACCGGCGTCGGTCGGCCGCAGGTTGCCGCTCGGCATGAACCTTCGCCTGACGGCCTCCGACCCATCTGCGATGCCATTGTCGGAGGCCGCCATGCTTCGCCGTTCGCTCCTCAGCCTGATCGTTCCGGTTGCGATCCTGTTCGGTGTCGCGCCGGCATCGGCGGAAAGCCGCCTGGCGCTGGTGATCGGCCAATCGGCCTACAAATCGGTGCCGGCGCTGCCCAATCCGGCCAACGATGCCAAGGCCATGTCACAAATGCTGACCGATGCCGGATTTGCGGTGACGTCGGCGTCGGATCTGTCACAGGACGAGATGCGGGCAAGGATCAGCGATTTCGCCGGCCAGGTGGCGGCGAAGGGCGCCGACACCGTCGCGCTGGTGTTCTATGCCGGCCACGGCTTGCAGATCGACGGTGAGAACTATCTGGTGCCGGTCGACGTCGATCCTAAGCGTGAGGCCGATATCCCGATCCAGGCGGTTCGGCTCAACGACATCCTGAACACCTTGACCTCGGTGCCGAGCCGGATGCGCATCGTGCTGCTCGATGCCTGCCGCAACAATCCTTTCCCGGAGCTCAGCAAGACCGCCGGGCACGGGCTCGCCATCATCGATGCCAAGGTCGGCGCGCCCGGCACCTTTGTGTCGTTCTCGACTTCACCGGGCGCGGAGGCCGAGGACGGCAGCGGCGCCAACAGCCCCTATACGACCGCGCTGCTGGCATCGGGCAGGGAGCCTGGAATCCCGATCGAGGACACCTTCAAGCGCGTTCGTCTCGCCGTGAACAAGGCGACCGAGGGCCGCCAGACGCCGTGGGACTCCTCGTCGCTCACCGACGATTTCCGCTTCATGGCGGGTGCGGCGGCCTCGCCTGAGGCGACGCCGAAGCCGGCGGCGGCGAAACGCACCGTCGATGAATGGAAGCGCGAATTGCAGGGCAAGCCGATCGAGGCGGCCAACGAGCTGATCGTGGTCGACGGCACCGACGAAGCCTATGAAGCCTTCGCGGCGATCTTCGCCGGCACGCCGCGCGGCCTGCAGGCGCGCGACTGGCTCGACCGTCATCGCCGCATGGTGGCGTGGAGCGACGCGGTCCTCGTCAACACGGCGGCCGCCTATCGCAGCTTCCTCGTGCAATATCCTGATAGCGACCTGACGGCGACCGCGCGCAAGCTGATCGAGCGGTTGCGCTATCGTCCCGATCTGGCGCCCGCCGCTGCGCTCAGCGTGCCCGCGACCAATGTCGCGCTGGCGGCGCCGACCTGTCCCTGCAACGCGGTGCCGCCGGCGCAGCAGAAGGCGACCGTAGCGCCCGCGAAGAAGCTGGCTGTTCCCGATCCTCAGCCGCGGCGCGCAGGCAAGCGTCCGCCGCGTGTCGTGGTCGAGGATGACGTGGTGGTGGTGCGCCGTCCGCCTCCGGCCGTGGTCTATGAGCCTGTCGGACCGCCGATCGGAATCGGAATTGGCATCGGCGGCGGATATCGCGGCAATTATGGCGGCGGCTTCCACAGGGGTGGATACTGACGCGCCAATCGCGTAAAGGCTTTTCCCGCATGAGATGCGGCGCTTGATGATCGCATCTCACGGGAGGACGCAATGCGGTCCCTGTTTCGCCTGCTCGCCGCGCTTCTGCTGCTGGGTGTACAGCCGGCGCTCGCCTGGGAGTATTGGGGCGGCGACCGCGGGGGCACGCGCTTCTCGCCGCTGACGCAGATCACATCGGACAATGTCGGCACGCTGGTGCGCGGCTGGGAATTCCGCACTGGTGATCTCGACGCGCGGCCGCCCGACGTCATGAAGCGCACCAAGTTCGAGGTGACGCCGCTGTTCGTCGAGGGCAGCCTGATCTTCTGCACGCCGTTCAACGAGGTGATCGCGCTCGATCCCGGCACCGGTGCGCAGAAATGGCGGTTCGATCCGCAGATCAGCATGAAGCAGCGGCCGGCTAACCGCTTCGTCTGCCGCGGCGTCGCGCACTGGACCGATGATCGTGCGGCCGAAGGCGCCGCCTGCAAGTCACGCATCTTCACCGGCACCAATGACACGCGCCTGATCGCGCTCGACGCCAGGACCGGCAGGCCTTGCGCCGATTTCGGCAATGGCGGCGAGATCAAGATCGACGCCGGAATGAAGCTGGAATGGCCGGGCGAGTTTCAGATCACGTCGGCGCCGGTGACCGGGCGCGGCGTCGTCGTGGTCGGCTCCGCGATCGGCGACAACCGTCGGGTCGATGCGCCGCTCGGCGCGGTGCGCGCGTTCGATGCGCGGACCGGCCAGCCGCGCTGGTCCTTCGATCCACTGGTGCATAACGGCATCGAGGCCGGTCACAGCAATGTCTGGGCGCCGATGTCGGTGGACGAGGAGCGGGGCCTGGTGTTCCTGCCGACGACATCGCCCAGTCCGGATTTCTGGGGCGGCAAGCGCGTCGGCAATGACGAGCATGCCAATTCCGTCGTCGCGCTGCGCATCGAGACCGGCGAGCTCGCATGGGCGTTCCAAACCGTGCATCACGACGTCTGGGACTACGACCTGCCGGCGCAGCCGACGCTGGCGCGGATCGACACCGCCAACGGCATGCGCGACGTCGTGATCCAGCCGACCAAGCAGGGCTTTGTGTTCGTGCTCGACCGCGACACCGGCAAGCCGGTGTGGCCGGTCGAGGAGCGCGCGGTGCCGCAGAACGGCGCCGAAGGCGAGAAGCTGTCGCCGACGCAGCCGTTTCCGACCCACGTGCCGCCGTTGCTGACGCAGCGCATGACGGCCGATGATATCGGCAGCATGCTGCCGGGCGTCGGGAGCTCGGCTTGCGAGAGGCTGCTCGCGCAATCCCGCAACGAGGGCCTCTACACGCCGCCGTCGACGCAGGGCACGATCGTCTATCCGATGACCGGTGGCGGCGTGAACTGGGGCAGCGCGGCGTTCGATCCGGTCAACCAGATCATGTTCGCCAATGTCAGCCATGCGGCGCATGTCATCACGCTGATTCCGCGCGACCAGGCCAAGGGCTTCAATCCGCCGCCCGGCCATGATTTCGGCCAGCAGGAGGGCGCGCCGTTCGCGATGTCGCGGGCGCTGGCGATGACGCCGGTCGGGACGCCCTGCAACAAGCCGCCGTGGGGCGAGACGGTTGCGGTCGATCTCAAGGCCGGCAAGATCCTCTGGCATTCGTCGGTCGGCACCAGCGAGGATGTCGCGCCGCTCGGCATCGCGCTCAACACCGGCACGCCGCTGGTGAATGGCGTCGCGATCACCGCGGGCGGAGTGCTGTTCACCGGCGCGATGGATGCCTATCTGCGCGCGTTCGATGTCAAGTCGGGAAAGCAATTGTGGCTCGGCCGGCTTCCGGTGCCGGGCGTCGCCAATCCGATGACCTATCTCTGGAACGGCGAGCAGTACGTCGTGATCGGCGCCGGCGGCCATTCCGAGGCCGGCACGACGATCGGCGACAGCGTGGTGGCATTTCGCCTGCCGCGCCAGGGCGAGAGCGCTTCGCTGTGGACGCGCCTGATCGATCGTCCCGGCGGACGATTTGTGCTCAAGGTGATCGAGGCGGTGCTTTTGCTGATTGCGCTGTCGGCGCTCGTCGCGCTGCTGTGGCGCCGGCGGCACGCGCGCCGCTCGCGATCCGCCTAGGTGCTCCCTGCCGCAGGTGCACGCTGCCAAAAAATCGAAAACAACCCCATGCACAGTAGCCGGCGGCTGCCGGCGTTCGAAAAGCAACTTGACACGTCGGGCAACTCAGGGGCATTTTTCTAATATTCCGAAATAGTGCGAGCGACGCCGGGCTCGGCGCCGATTCGCCCGCCTTCGACTGGTCCGGTATTGGTTGCAGTCCGGGCTTCTCATCAACGATCTTCGACCGCCGCGTTTTGACCCATCTGAGACATTAAGCGCTCAACCTGGACCAGTGTAGCGTCCACCTGCGATCCAAAAGCTCAGGTCATATTAACTTTGAGGGCACATGAGGACGTTTTCTTTCGCTGCAGTGGGTATCTTGGCCGGTATGATGCTGTCATCAGCTGCGACCGCAGCAGAGTTGAGGGTTCTGACCGGTGGCGCCATGACAGCGGTGTGGTCGGGTCTTAAGCCGAAGTTCGAGCAAACCTCAGGTCACAAGCTTGATATCTTCTTCGGCACCACCCCGAACCTGATCAAGGAAGCGACCTCTGGCAAGCCATTCGATATCGGTGTCGTCCCGATCGAGGTGATGAGAGACGCCGCGGCGCGATCACACTTCGCAGCCGGGCCGACGCTGGACATAGCTCGCGTCGGCCTCGGTGTCGCGGTTCGCGCCGGTGCGCCGAAGCCCAACATCTCCACGCCCGACGCTTTAAAGGCTGCCTTGCTCAAGGTAGAATCGGTCGCCTCGATTCCGGAAAGCGCAACCGGCTATTCAATCGCGAAGGTATTCGATCGCCTCGGCATCACCGAGCAGATGAAAGCCAAGATGAAACCGCAGCCGACGCCGGCAGAGGTCGTCGCTGTGGTCGCCAAGGGCGAGGCTGAACTCGCGCTGTTCTTGATGAACGTCTTGACGGTGCCAGGCCTCGACGTGGTTGGCCCGTTCCCAGCTGACTTGCAGCAGGATGTCGTATTCACGGCCGCCCTCGGTGCGGGCACGAGGGAAGCCGGAGCCGCGAAGGCGCTCGTCGACTACCTGAAAACGCCGGACGCCATATCGGTGATCAAGAGCAAAGGTATGACGCCGGGGTGAAACAATCAGCTAGTGAAGAAGCGTACGCTGGCGGCATGTCGGCTGATGGCCCTGGATGTGTGAAAAGCCTATGACCCATCTGCGACGTTGGCCAGCAATCCGCACCGCAACTCCCTGCCGCCACGCTGTAGTGTGCTATCCTTTCGTATCGAGCACAGATCGGATCGGAGGTCCTCGGCATGAGGCGAATTTTTGTGGCTGTGACGGCGGCGATGACGTTCGCGACCTTGCCGAGCACCGCACGAGCTACGCCCTGCCTTGTCGTGACGCTGACCGGCACCCAAGGTGGGCCAACAGTGTTCAATGGTCAGGCTGGTGCTGGAACATTGGTGAGCTACGGCGATGACAGTAATGGCTGCGCAGCCGTCAGGCTCCAATTCGACGCCGGTCGCGGCACGAGCATGCGGCTTTCGCAGGTCAAGGTGACGCCGGTACAACTCAGCGCAATCTTCCTCACACATATTCATGGCGACCATACTGAGGGACTGCCCGACGTGCTGGCTTTGCGTTGGTACCTTAAGGGCTCAAAGGTCGACGTCGTTTGCAGCGCAGACACAGTTACGCGGTCCGGGTCAGTCAATAGTTGCCGAAACTACGTCACCCATATCGCCGATGCATTTATTCGGTCGGGTGAGGTCGCTGAGCGGCTGTCCGAGGATCGCGAGCGCCTTGCGGGCGGACCGGCAGAATTGGCTAATGTGCTGACTTTCGAGCCGAAGGAGGAGCCCCAACTCGTTTGGGCGTCCGGCGACGTAAAGGTCAGTGCCGTCCGTTCAACGCATATCGCGGGGCATGCGTCGTATCGCGTAGATACACCGGCTGGGAGTGTCGTTATCGGCGGCGACGCGAGCAACGACACGCCGGCTCCGCCCCGATCCCACTCCACGTCGGATCAGGTCGAAAAGTTGGCGCAGGGAACCGATGTCATCGTACATTCGGCGATACATCCGGTGCTGGGTCCTGACCGGGGGCAGCGGCTTCCCCGCGCCGACCTTCTATCGGCAGAGCGAAGCCACCGACCTTGGCGCAATGGCAAAGCGAGTGGGCGCGAAGTACTTGATGTTGACTCATCTTGCTCCCTCGCTCGGCACTGCACGACACAATCGCTGGGACGTGCCAGGCGGCCCTCTCACGGAAGCAGATTACCGCAGGGCCGTTGAAGAGAGCGGCTATACGGGGAAGACCATCGTGGGCAGTGACCTGACCACACTTCGATTGCCGCCGCAGTGAATTTCATAAACCGATGTCCAGCGATCTGCTCGATGTCGCCTATCGGCCCCGGGCGGACATTCACCAAGGCATCGTCGACGTCGGCTTTCGAGAGCGAAACGGACCTCGCTATCCCCGCGCGCATACACCGGGCTTTCGACTACACGCCCGTTCTCGTCACGTTTTAGAGCGGCGCCGCCACACATCAGAACCACGAATTCTCAATCCGTGCATCGAAACGACGTGCGCGGCGGTCGGTGCGGTGTCATGCTTGCGTTCGCCACGGTGCCTCGTCTACGACGCGCGAGCGGACGCGCCGGACTTCCGGCGACCCGTTGATTTCAGATTATTGTCCATGGAGATTGCGATGAAGATCACTGCCTCGATCATGCTTGCCACCGCGCTCGCGCTGTCGTCCGCGCCGGCTGGCGCCACCGTCCTCGATCTCTCGACCATGACCTGCAAGCAGTTCGTCGAAGGCGGCGACGACACCATCAAGATGGTGCTGGTCTGGATGGACGGCTGGTACAAGGGCGATTCCGACGAGGCGATCATCGATACCGACGTGTTCACCGAAAACGCCAGGAAGTTCGGCACCTATTGCGGAAAGAATCCGACCATCAGCATCGTCAACGCCGCCGAGGCGGTGCTCGGCAAGTAAACCTGCCACGCAAGCTCCTCGTGGAGCGTGAGCCTCGAAGGATCGACGGCCACCAGCCGGGCCGATTCATCCTTCGAGACGCGCGCGAGAGCGCGCTCCTCCAGCGACAAAGGCGAAGCGCGGGGATGACGATGATGGGTGTTGCGGCTGTCTGATTCAACTGTCAAACGGCTTGCTCAGTGTCATCACCCGCGCATGCGGGTGGTCCAGTATTCCAGAGACGGTCGTGCTTGAGCCGATAGGCCGCGGCGTACTGGGTCGCCCGGTCGAGCCGGGCGACGACAACAGTAGATGCGGACAAAGCCTCACATCTCTCAGGATGACGGTGAGGCAGCGTAGTCCATTCCACGCGCGTCGCGTCGGCGTCCTATCCCGGCAGCATCGCGAACGCGCTCGACACCATCGCCACCGGCTTGTTGTCGGTGGCGGAGAGGAGCGTGACGCGGCCGAAGCTCATGGTGCGGCCGAGCCGGACCACGCGGGCGTCGGCCAGCACGTCGGAGGCGGTCACCGCGCGCATGAAGTGCGTGGTCTGGTCGACCGTCGTCATCGGCCGATAGCCCTTGTTGGCCGCGAGATTGGCCAGCACCATCGCGGTGTCGGCGAACGCCATCAGCGCCTGGCCGCAGACGATGCCGCCGTTGCGGCACAGCCGCTCGGAAAACGGCATGCGCAGGATCGCGCCGGGTTGCCGGTCGGGATCGCCGCCGGCGGGGGCTGCGATGTCGAATTGCTCGATCGACAGATTGAGGTCCTGCACCCATGGCGCAAAGACGTCGCCGAGCACGCGTTTCGCGTCGTCGATCCCGAATTCACCGGCCTGCTGCATGACGTTCCGTTCCCTCCGCAAATATTTTTGCTGCTATTTGTTGCCTAGTCGCGCGTGACATGCACGCTCGGCCTCTTACCGTCATTCCACTTGCCGTCGATGGCGCGTTCGATCTGGGCGGCGAGCTGCAGCAAGAGGCCATCATCGGCCTGCTTGCCGATCGCCTGGATGCCGAGCGGCAGGCCGTGCTCGTTGGTCGCGAGCGGCAGCGAGATCGCCGGGATGCCGCAGAGATTGGCGAGCGGCGTGAACGCGAAATTGCGCCAGAGATTGCCGAACCAGTCCAGCACCGACGGGTTGTCGCTGATGGTGAGATATTCCGTGGTGCCGACCTTCGGCGTCGGCAGCGCCGTGATCGGCGTCAGGATGATGTCCCAATCCTCGAAGAAGGCGCCGAAGCCGCGCGAGGTGGTGTTGAAGACAGCCTGCATGCGCGCGCGGTCGGCGAAGCTGAAGTCGCGGCCGTGCTCCCAGATGCGGATGTTGATCGGCTCGATCAGATCCGCCGGCGGCCGTTCCAGTCCGCGCGCGGCGAGCATGTTGCCGATCACGACGGCGAAATTGCTGATGTAGCAGGTGGTCTGCGCTGCGAAAGCCTGGGTGTAGTCGATCGACGGCAGTGCGTAGTCGACCTGATGGCCGAGGCCCTCGAGGAAGCGTCCGACCCGCTCGAGCTCGGCTGCGATGTGCGGCGTCGCGCGATAGTCACCCCAACTGTGCGACAGCGCGATCTTGAGCCGGCCGGGGTCGCGCGCGATCATCGCCATATAAGGCTCCGGCGGTGTCCAGAACGGCATGAACTCGCCGGGCGCAGGTCCCCGGCCGCTGTCGACGAAGGCAGCTGTGTCGCGCACCGAGCGCGACTGGCAGCCCTGGATCGAGACGAGGCCAGTGAGATCGGACAGATGCGGTGCGAGCGAGAACACGCCGCGCGACACTTTCAGCCCGATATTGCCGTTGACGCCGGCGGGAATCCGGATCGAGCCGCCGCCGTCGGTGGCGTGCGCGATCGGGACGGCGCCGGCGGCGACCATCGCCGCGCTGCCCGCCGACGAGCCGCAGGTGGTGTAGTCGGTGTTCCAGGGATTGCGCGTGACATAGACTGCGGGGTTCTCGGCCGAGCTGCACACCCCGAACTCCGGCGTGGTGGTGCGGCCGATCAGATTGAGGCCGGCCTTGCGCAGCTTCGTCGTCAGGAAGGTGTCGGCTGCGGCGCGATTGCCGCGCATCATCAGCGAGCCCATCTCCTGCAACCGGCCCTTCAGCGTCGGGCCGAGATCCTTCATCAGGAAGGGCAGGCCGGCGAACGGGCCGTTGAGATCGGCACCGTCGCGCGCGGGATCGGCGATCACGTCGTCGAACAGCTCGATCACGCCGGAGAGCGCGGGATCGACCTTGGCGACCGCGGCGGCGGCCTGGGACGCAAGCTCCCGCGGCGTCAGCTCGCCGCTCCGGACGCGCTCGGCGAGCGCCGTTCCGTCATGCTGCGTCCACTCGTCCCAGCTCATCGCCAAAGTCATTTGATCGATTCCTTTTCTGCTTTGTTGCGCACTGTAATTTGCGCCGCCGCCCGGTCAAATCGTCGCGCGGACGCTGCGCTCTGACGCGCGGGCGCTACGCTCCGGCGCGCGGGCGCGACGCTGCAAGCGCCGTGCCCGGCTTGAAAATGCCCCAGTTTCGGCGCCCAATTACCCTCGTCAGCGGTGGGGGCGTACATGTTCCGCAAGTTGGTATTGCTGGCGTGATCGCGATCGGGCTTGCGCTTGGTGGTTGCACGCGATGCGGTCCGATCTGGGACGACTGGATGCAGTCCCCGAAATCCTGCAAGTCAGACAATCTGTAGGGCAGGGGACAGACGCTCGCCAGACACGCTTGGCGACGGCTTTCTTGCGGTGATATACCGCGGGCGAAAATGCAGGGAGCGTTCTTATGAGAGTTTTGTGCGCAATCGCGGTCGCGGTGCTGCTGTCGGCGCCGGCCTATGCGCAAATGCCGAACGTCAATCTGATGCCTGAGGTGAAGACCAAGACCCAGGAAGAGAAGGACCAGGACGCGATCACCGACCGGGCCTACAAGAACTCGCTGAGCAAGATTCCGGATGCCAAGGGATCGTCCGATCCCTGGGGCGTGGTGCGCAGCGACCCGCCGAAGGCGGCAGCCCATCCCGCCAAGCCGAAGACCAGGACCGGCAGCTCCACGCAGCCCGGCAGCTCGACGCAGCGCAGCCAGTAAGGGCCGTTCGCCCGGCTCCTGCGGACTCGGATTCTCCCGGCGCCGCCCCTATATTGAGGGCGTCGTCAGTTGGTCCGGAGTTGCGGCAATGGTGTTTCGTCCGCGCGATCTCGCCAGCCGGATGGCCGAGCGGCGGAAGCCGGATGACGGCTATCTGCGCGAGACCTTCAGCCTGCCACGCGATCAGGCCCGCTTGCGGGCGCGTGACTTTCTCGAGCGCTACCCGAAGGCCGCCTATATGAGCGCCGTCGAGAGCTGGCGCGAGCTTCCCGGCGGCGACATCGAGTTCACGATGCGGCGGCTGGCCAGCGCCGACTGAAGCGTTTTCGCGCGCAGCGGACGCCGGCCCGCGTGGAGCTCTTCAGGACAAGGGTCCCGAGCGTCGGCGCTGATTCAATCCGGAGACCGGGCTGTCATCCCGGCGGAGCGAGCGGGACGAATTGCGCCTCATTTCCCATCGCCGCGGTCACGCGTCTGTCCCCGCCCGAGAATGTTCAACTCACGGTCGATCCGCAGCTGCACGCGGCGGATCGCCAGGAGATCGAGCTTCGCCTCGGTCTTGCCTGTGAAGACCCGATCGCCGATCTGGAAACGCCATTTCCAGACGCCGGCCGCGAGCTGCGTGACGCTGAATTCGACGCCCTTGTGAATCATCTGGAATGGTTCCGCGAATGAATGGCGGTCGTCGATGATTAAACTAAAGGTTGCAGCAATGGTTAAAACCCGCAAAGCGCTAGAGCATGATCCGGAAAAGTGTGAAGCGGTTTTCCGAAAAGATCATGCTCAAACAAGGAGCTAAAGCGCGATGATGATTCAACCCAATCTCATCGCGCTTTAGAGTAAAGGCTGCGCCCGTTCGGGCGTCGTTGGGGAACTCCCGGACGGGATCCATTGGCCAGCGGCACCGCTCGTCACGGAGGCGCAATTCGCATGGATTGGGCTGGGCCAAAGCCATGAACACTGCTGGAACCCGAGTCTTCCCTTGAACGCTACGGAGTTTTCTTAGGCGTCAGGAGGGATACCAAGGTAGTATGCAGATTGTGCCAGCCGCTCTCCGGATGCCGCTAATTCTGCTGATAACCTTTTGATTGTCCGAGCAGTTTCAGACGGCGGTTGCACTTCGTGCTTTCGGAACTTTGTTCTTGCCCGGAGAACTACGGACCGGGGCCGGCGATCGCCGGATGCCGATGTTTGGGCGCGGTGTCCGAATGGCTCGCTCGGCTCGGAACGCAGCTCGGGCAGGTGGCGATGGCCGTCGGAACGAACAGGATACCGCTGATGCCTCCCGCAGGTTTTGATCGCCCCACAATGGCCGACGAGCCCCAAGGCGCTTCATTGCCAAAAGGCGCTTCATTGCCAATCCGTTCGCGGAGAACATCATGCGCGCGAACTCGGTAGTCCTACTGAGAACGCACTAAGGCACGGTGACGACTAGCTTAATTTGGCTACGCGAGAGTTGGAATTGCTTACGCGGCCTCTATCGTGAACAAGTTTATACCTGCTGGTGCTGTCCTAGTTAGGACACTCGGAACTAGGAATTAGGACACTTGTCAAATCGAGGTAATCCACGAGGGTTCCCCGTCACCATGTTCCGCCTGATACAACTTGAACTGCGCTCCACCATCGGGGGAGCGCCTGTGGGGACGGCTCTGGCGCGCCTGTTTTAGCCCCGCACAGCGTCGGAGCCGTCTCATGACCGACGGGACAACCTGGCTGTCTTTCCTATTTTAATGCGGTCGATGGAGCCGGGGCGCATCCTGTTCCCATGTTCAGAACCGACCTCGACGGTGTTGAATACGGCTTCATTGCCTTGGCGACGATCTCGTTTCTTGCGCTCGTCGTGAGCATGGGCTGGCTGCTTGTCGGCTGAATGTCTTGCCTATCTCATGGATGAACTCGGCCTCAGCTTGCGCCCCCTCGCTGGGGCCGCTTCTTTGGGCACTCCCGGCGGCAATTTATTTAGATGCGATTCACACGTGTTATTTCTGGAACATCAGATCGCGGGAATCCTCCAAGCGCTGGGCAGGGCTATTTCATTACGGACGCAGACAAGCCCAGAAGGGGCCGTCTATTATCGGCAAGCGGCGGTTCGGCGTGAGAATTGGAATACAGAACGGCCCCAGCGTGATGCTCGCTGGGGCCGTTTCTTTGAAGAGGCCGCTAACTGAGGCGGCCTTACTCTTCCACTGGCGCGTCGTCCGGGCTCGGGATCAGGCGGCGCGCGCTTCTTCTCCGGAAGCAACTTGATCTGATGTGATTTGGCCGCCAGCTCGCGCAACCTGGCTCGCGCTCGCTTAGTGGTCGTGTCCAATTGATCGCCGCGCAAATCTATGAGGCGACGGGGAGATGGATGAGCCGGTCGAGTTGAAAATAGATTTGGATAAGGCCGCCCAACTGAGGCGGCCTCACGCGACCAGCCCTTGGAAATTTAAACGGCCCCAAATAGGGGGCCGGGGCCGCCAACCCGTCCCGGACGGGTTTTCCTCCAGCAGTCGGGGGGGCTACCTTTGGCTGGCTGGGGGCCAGAAATAAAGCTCCATATAAGCAGTTGGTTCCTGCTTTCCGGAACTCCGTTCACCCACGGAGAACCCCCGGTAATCCCCCTACGCTATGGACTTAGAACGAATCGGGGATGATCGAAATCTATGTGCCTAGAACACGGAATAAGCCGCTCGGTAGTCCTACTGAGAACACCAGCCGTCGCTCGGTTGAAACGGGGTTAAGTCCAAACTAGGCCACTCGAAATTTCAAAGCAGGCCACTGGGGATGGAAAGAGGCCAGCACCAGCAGGTAGGCGCTGGCCTGTTTCCGACCGCAGTGGCCTAGTTTGAAAATCGCAGTGGCCTGAATTGGTTAGCGGCCGTTCTCAGTACGACTACTGAGAGTTATCCCCACAGCATCGCTTATGGGGATCAAGATTGTCTCCTACGTGGTTCTCCGTAAGGGAGACCACGGCGGTACGACTACGGGGGGTTAAGGAAATGTTTCTAAACGTGTTGCCATGGAACTTTCGATGGCTATGATCGCGCCCGCAACATGGGGGACAGCCTCCCTCTTCAAAAGGTAAGAGCCGCCTGCTCTCGCGAGTTGGCGGCTTCCTTTTTTGGCTCCCGTTCTCGGTTCTTCCTGACCTCTGATCTGGATCAATGAATTTGATCTCAGGAGAACAAAAGGCCACCCAGTTCGGCACAAGGATTGCTAAAGATCGCTGTTGGGTTGACGCCACTAACATGGGGTCGGCCTAGGCCCGGCGCACTTTCATACCCAGCAAGAGTGAGCCGGGCCGCCTCAGTTGGCGGCCTCTTTCTGGCCGTCCGACAGTATCTCTATCCACCGCTTGTACACAGAACAAAATTTTGCGGTTGCCTCCTCTTGGGTGGAGGCGGTATCCGCGCCGTCAATTGCCTAATTTTCCCGACACTGAATCGTTCCCAGCGAGTGGCCTATTTCGCACCTGTGAGTGGCCAAAAAGGACGGCCCCAGCGGGGGGTGCTGGGGCCGCCGTACAGCCTCGCCGAGCGCGGGGGGCAACCAACGCCCGACGTGAGGTGCAAACGTCCGCCGACACTGCCCGTTCCAGTGGCCTGTTTTGGTTTGGCGAGTGGCCTATTTCGGCCAGTACCTACCTGCTCAAAAGAACATATTGCGAACATAGAACAAACGTGGTACGAGGTTCCTATCAACAACGCATTCCACCTGATCACCGCCTGATCTCTCATCGCCCGTTTGTCCCGCTAGCGAATCCCCGCCATAAGGAGCACATCCCAAATGTCCGCTACTGCACTGCGTATCGTCGAAGGATCCTCCATGGACAAGTCCAAGGCCCTCTCAGCCGCGCTCTCCCAGATCGAGCGCCAGTTCGGCAAGGGCTCGGTGATGAAGCTCGGCAAGAACGATCGTTCGATGGATGTCGAGACGGTGTCGTCGGGATCGCTCGGGCTCGATATCGCGCTCGGCGTCGGCGGCCTGCCGAAAGGACGCGTCGTCGAGATCTACGGGCCGGAATCCTCGGGCAAGACCACGCTGGCGCTGCACACTGTGGCGGAAGGCCAGAAGAAGGGCGGTATCTGCGCCTTCATCGATGCTGAACACGCGCTCGATCCGGTCTATGCGCGCAAGCTCGGCGTCAACATCGACGAGCTCCTGATCTCGCAGCCGGACACCGGCGAGCAGGCGCTGGAGATCTGCGACACGCTGGTGCGCTCCGGTGCGGTCGACGTGCTGGTGGTCGACTCGGTTGCGGCGCTGGTGCCGAAGGCCGAACTCGAAGGTGAGATGGGCGATGCGCTGCCCGGTCTGCAGGCGCGCCTGATGAGCCAGGCGCTGCGCAAGCTCACCGCCTCGATCAACAAGTCCCATACCATGGTGATCTTCATCAACCAGATCCGCATGAAGATCGGCGTGATGTATGGCTCGCCGGAGACCACCACCGGCGGTAACGCGCTGAAGTTCTATGCCTCCGTCCGTCTCGACATCCGCCGCATCGGCGCGATCAAGGAGCGCGACGAGGTCGTCGGCAACACCACCCGCGTCAAGGTGGTGAAGAACAAGCTGGCGCCGCCCTTCAAGCAGGTCGAGTTCGACATCATGTACGGCGAAGGCGTCTCCAAGATGGGCGAGATCCTCGATCTCGGCGTCAAGGCCGGCATCGTCGAGAAGTCCGGCGCCTGGTTCTCCTATGACAGCCAGCGGCTCGGCCAGGGACGCGAGAATTCCAAGGCGTTCCTGAAGGCGAACCCCGACATCACCGCGAAGATCGAAGCCGCGATCCGCCAGAACTCCGGTCTGATCTCCGAGCAGATCCTTGCCGGCACGCCGGAGCGCGACGCCGAGGGTGAGGAGCCGACGGAGGAGTAAGTCTCAAGCATGATCCGGAAAAGTGCAAAGCGGTTTTCCGAAAAGATCATGCTCAAACGATCACATCATTTCGCTGCAAGCGGGCGCTGAGGACGTTGAGTTGCCGACGTCTTCGGCGCCCGTTTGGTTTTGTGCGGCGTTCGTAAGCCTGTTGGTCCTCATCTTGCGGTGCTGACGCCGTTGCGCGTAGCCGGAGAGTATCGTGACAAGTCTGATCCTTGCGACCAGCGATCTCGCGAGCTATCGCCTGAGGCAGGCGGGCAGGGCGGATCGTCGTCGGGTTGAGGCCGCGCTTCGTTTGGGGCCAATGCCCTCATCAGCCGCGCTTACGCGCTTGCTGGCCGCACGCTCCGCAAGCCATGCAGATTTCGACACCCACTGGCTCGACTTCGCGAGTGCAAGATGGCTGGGCTCGATCGGCAATGACGTCGGTCTCGTCGAGCTGTGCGAGCGTTGCGACGGCATCGAGCTATGGGCTGATCCGCAGCCGAATGATCAGTTGGTCCTGTTCTGGTTGCTCGACGTGCTCCGGCCGCACCGGCACATCGTCTCGAAGCTCAGTCTGGTCCAGAGCGATGTCGAGATCGCCAGGTACCGGGGCGAGAGCTCGGCGAAATGGCGGTTGCCTGCACTTGCGGTGACCGATGATCGGTTGGAATTGGCCAGTCGTGCCTGGAATGCCTATCGCGCGCCGACACCGCAGCTTTGTTTCGACCTCCTGATGGAGGATCTGACTGCCATGCCGCGGCTCCGGGCAGCCGTCATTGCGCTGCTCGAAGAGCTTCCCGGGTGTGATACCGGCCTCGGCGCTGGGACACCGAGAGCCGCAGCTTGGTCGCTCCTTAAGTCTGCTCATAGGAGCGAGGCGGAAGCGCGAAAACTGTCGTCTGGCAAGTTCGAAAAAATGAATTGGCCTGACCCGAAATGAACCCATCGTGACCAGACTCATCTTCACATTCACCGATAGCGGCGCGGGTGTCTTGAAGGCCGCGCTGCTTGCCGATTGCGTGATTGGCGTCGAGCAGCGGTTTGTGTGCGGAAGATTGCCGGCATCAAGCGAGCTGGACGCCTTGCTCTCGCCGTGCACGGCTGCGCGCCGTCTGGGCGCTCACTGGCTGGACAATCTCACCGGCCGACTACTCGAGGAAGCACATCGTCAGGGTCTTGGACTGATCGAATTCTGCGAGCGCTTCGATGCCGTCGAACTATGGGTCGATCCCGATCCGAACTCGCACCTGCAATTGATCTGGCTGCTGGATTACCTGCGCCGGTACACGAACGTTACGTCCAGGCTTGCGATCCTGCAGACGGATCACATCATCGGCGCGCGACAGCCGGTTGATTTGGCCGCTTGGCAGCGGCACCTTGCGCCTGTCCGCGACCATCATCTCCAGACCGCCAGCGACGCTTGGAGCGCTTGGGGCGCATCAACCCCGGAGCTCTGGTTCAATTTGCTGGATCAGGGTCTAGGTGCGCTTCCGCAATTACGGAATTCAGTCGTCGCGCTGCTGGAAGAGCTTCCCTCGCATGGCTCCGCGCTTGGCGCGACAGAAATGCAAATGCTCGAGTTGCTGTCGGCGGCGCATGTCCATCCGTACGACTTGTTCCCGGTACAAGAGAAACCCAACGAGCGGCAGACGTTCGGCTATTGGGAGATCGGAGCCTTGCTGGATGGACTGGCTCGTTGCCCGGTACCGGCCATCGGAGGCCTCGACGAGGGGCCGTTCGATCTCGCCATGCACGAAGATCCTGACCGGCACCAACGCTACAAGCGAAGCCGGCTTGCGCTGACCGGCCTCGGCCAGGCGATCGTCGATGGCGCCGCCGACTTCAGCCAGTACAATCCGGTCCATCGCTGGTGGGGCGGCACGGAGCTGACCAATGACCGGCTATGGCGCTGGGACGTCGAGAGTCGCAGCTTGGTCGCTCCGTAAGGCGTATCCCTACGCCAGCGCCTTTTCCCGGCTCGCGATCAGCGCCCGCAAGTCTTCCGTCACGGCGACCGACTGATGGGTTGTCTGGTCGGTGGCGACCCAGATGATCTCGCCGGTCGCGCGCAGATCGTCGGAGCCCTTGGCGAAGATCGCAAGCGCAAGGTTGATCGAGGAGCGGCCGATTCGCGCGACGCGGACGCAGACCTCGATATCCTCGTCGAACCGGATCGGCGCCTTGTATTCGACGACCGATTTCACGGTGTGGAAATCGATGCCGGTCCGCGCCACCTCGCCGAGATAGTCGTAGCCGAGCGCGCGGAAATACTCGGTGATCGCCGTATCGAAGTAAGTCAGGTAGTGGGCGTTGAACACCACGGCCTGCGCGTCGACTTCGGAGTAGCGGACGCGAAACGGGAAATGAAACCAGAATTCCTCGCGCATGTTTCCTCCCGCCGCGGGCGGCGCTGTTTGTTATCGTTCGTCCCGCGATCCACTCCTGCGATCGCGATGTGCGAGCCGCGGCCTCGGCGGATCGGCGGAGACGACGAATTCTTTTCGTTGCAGCTGACGGGTTGAGCCACGGGGCTCACCCCAGATTTGGGCATCCCGGACGGTGCATGCGTCCGGGAGTTTGCGGCCGCTACTCCGCCGCCTGCGCGTAATCCTCGATCGGCGGGCACGAGCACACCAGATTGCGATCGCCGTAGACGTTGTCGACGCGGCCGACCGGGCTCCAGTATTTGTCGGACCGTGACACGCCAGCGGGGAAGCAACCCTCGGCGCGGGTATAGGCCCTGTTCCAGGCATCGTCGGCGATGTCGTGGACGGTGTGCGGCGCGTGGCGCAGCGGCGACGCCTCGACCTTCCAGCGCCCCTTCTCGATCTCCGCGATCTCGCCCCGGATCGCGATCATGGCGTCACAGAAGCGGTCGATCTCGAACTTCGATTCCGATTCCGTCGGCTCGATCATCAGCGTACCCGCCACCGGGAAGCTCATGGTCGGCGCGTGGAAACCGTAGTCGATCAGCCGCTTGGCGATGTCGTCCACGGTGACGCCGCTGGTTGTCTTCAGCGCCCTGGGATCGACGATGCATTCATGCGCGACACGTCCGCGCTCGTTGCGATACAGCACCGGGAAGTGCGGCTGCAGCTTTGCTGCGATGTAATTGGCATTGAGGATCGCAATCTCGGTGGCGCGCGTCAGGCCTTCACCGCCCATCATCAGGATGTAGATGTAGGAGATGGTCAGGATCGACGCCGAGCCGAACGGCGCGGCCGATACCGGGCCGATGGCGTGTGCTGTCGCGCCGTCGGTCGCGGGATGGCCTGGCAGATAGGGCGCAAGATGCGCCTTCACGCCGATCGGGCCCATGCCGGGGCCGCCGCCGCCATGTGGGATGCAGAAGGTCTTGTGCAGATTGAGATGGCTGACATCGGCGCCGTAGTCGCCGGGCCGCGAGAGCCCGACCTGCGCATTCATGTTGGCGCCGTCGAGATAGACCTGTCCGCCATGCGCATGCACGATGTCGCAGATCTCGCTGATATGCTCCTCGAACACGCCGTGGGTCGACGGATAGGTGATCATGACAGCGGCGAGATTGGCCGAATGCTTCTCGGCCTTGGCGCGGAGATCATTGACGTCGACGTCGCCGCGTGCGTCGCAGGCGACCACCACGACGTCCATGCCGACCATCGCGGCCGAGGCCGGATTGGTGCCGTGCGCGGAGGAGGGGATCAGGCAGACCTTGCGGTGCGGCTCGCCGCGCGCCAGGTGATAGCCCCGGATCGCCAGCAGCCCGGCATATTCGCCCTGCGCGCCGGAATTCGGCTGCAGCGACACCGCGTCATAGCCGGTGATGTCGCACAGCCACTGCTCCAGCCGCTTGAACAGCGCGTGGTAGCCCCTGGCCTGATCCGCGGGCGCGAACGGATGCAGGTTGCCGAACGCCGGCCAGGTCAGCGGGATCATCTCGGTGGTGGCGTTGAGCTTCATGGTGCAGGAGCCGAGCGGGATCATCGCGCGGTCGAGCGCGAGGTCGCGATCACTGAGCTTGCGCATGTAGCGCAAGAGCTCGGTCTCGGAACGATGGGTGTTGAACACCGGATGGGTGAGGAATGCGCTGGTGCGCCGCAGTTCCTTCGGCAGCGCCTCCCGCGCGGCCGCCTCGATCTCGGCAAAGCTGAGCTTGCCGCCGAACACGCGCCACACCGCCTCGACGGTCTCTGGCGTCGTGGTCTCGTCGAGCGCGATGCCGAGCGTGGTCGCGCCGATGCGCAGATTGATCCGCTCCGCCTGCGCGCGGGTGACGATCTCGATCTGCTTCGCGCCGGCTTCGACGGTCACGGTGTCGAAGAACGCCTCGCTGGTCGGCGCAAAGCCGAGCTTGCGCAGGCCGGCGGCGAGCACGGTGGCGCGGCGATGCAGGCCGCGTGCGATATGGGTCAGGCCCTCGGGGCCATGATAGACCGCATACATCGAGGCGATCACGGCGAGCAGCACCTGCGCGGTGCAGATGTTGGAGGTCGCCTTCTCGCGGCGGATATGCTGCTCGCGGGTCTGCAACGCGAGGCGATAGGCCGGTGCGCCGCGCGAATCCACCGAGAGGCCGACGATGCGGCCGGGCAGCGAGCGCTTCAGCGTGTCGCGTACCGCCATGTAGGCGGCGTGCGGACCGCCATAGCCCATCGGCACGCCGAACCGCTGCGCCGAGCCGACGGCGATGTCGGCGCCGAGCTCGCCGGGCGAGGTCAGGAGAGCGAGCGACAGCAGGTCGGCGGCGACGATCGCCAGCGCACCCTTGGCGCGCAGCGATGCGATCGCAGGCCGGAGGTCGCGCACCGCGCCCGTGGTCCCGGGATATTGCAAAAGCGCGCCGAGCACATCGGCCTTGTCGAGCTCGGTCAGGGGATCGCCGACGACGAGCGCCCAGCCCAACGGCGCAGCGCGCGTGCGCATCACCGCCAGCGTCTGCGGATGCACCTCCTTGTCGACGAAGAACACTTTCGCCTTGACCTGCGAGTGGCGCTCGGCGAGCGCCATCGCTTCCGCCGCTGCAGTCGCCTCGTCGAGCAGTGAGGCGTTGGCGACGTCGAGCCCGGTGAGGTCGCAGATCATGGTCTGGTAGTTGAACAGGGCTTCCAGCCGACCCTGGCTGATCTCCGGCTGATACGGCGTATAGGCCGTGTACCAGGCCGGGTTCTCCAGGATGTTGCGCTGGATCACCGCCGGCAGGATGGTGCCGGAATAACCTTGGCCGATCAGCGAGGTGAACACCTGGTTCTGCGCGGCGAGCTCGCTCATATGCGCGAGCGCCTCGGTCTCGCTCAGCGCGCGGCCGAGATCGAGCGGCGCCTTCTGGCGGATCGATGCCGGCAGGGTCTCGTTCATCAGCGCCTGCAGGCTCGCGGCGCCGACCGTTTCCAGCATCGCGTTGACGTCGCGCGGGGACGGTCCGATGTGGCGACGGACGAAATCGGTGGCGGCTTCGTTGATCGGCTTGAAGGGCGCGTTCATGACGGGGTCCTCGTTGTCAGCCGTCATACCCCGCGAAAGCGGGGTATCCAGTACGCCGGGACATCAGTGATTAAGCTGAAGGGGCGCGGCGTACTGGATCGCCCGGTCAAGCCGGGCGATGACAGTGAGTGTGTGGTCGCAATCTGCTTCATTCTCTCAGGCGGTGTGCGCGGCGTAGGCGGCCTCGTCCATCAGGCCGCCGAGCTCGCCCTTGTCTGATATCTTCAACTTGAAGAACCAGGCCTTGCCGCCGGCATCCGAATTCACCAGCGCCGGCTCGGCCGCAAGCGCCTCGTTGACCTCGATCACCTCGCCGGTGATCGGCGCGTAGACGTCGGAAGCGGCCTTGACGGATTCGACGACGGCAGCGGCCTCGGCCTTCTTCAGGCTGCGGCCGACCTTGGGCAGTTCGACGAACACGACGTCGCCGAGCTGCGATTGCGCGTAGTCGGTGATCCCGATCGTGGCGACGTCGCCCTCGATGCGGAGCCATTCGTGGTCGGACGTGTACAGCGTCGTCATGGGGTCGATCCTTCAGCGTTTAGCGTTTGTAGGTGTTAGGGACGAAGGGCGTGGCGGCGACCTTCAGCGGCAGCCGCTGACCGCGCACTTCGGCGAAAACGGTGGTGCCGACCGCGGAGAGCGCAGTCGGCAGATAGCCCATCGCAACCGGCGCATTGAGGCTCGGGCCGAAGCCGCCCGAGGTCACCTTGCCGATTGGCTCGGCCGAGGTGGCGTCAGCAAAGAGCGAGGCGCCTTCGCGCACCGGCGCACGGCCGTCCGGCCTTAAGCCGACGCGGCGGCGGGCGGCGCCATCAGTGAATTGCGCGAGGATTTTGTCGGCACCCGGGAAGCCGCCGGCGCGGGCGCCGCCGCTGCGGCGGACTTTCTGCACCGACCATTCCAGCGCGCCTTCGACCGGCGTCGTCGTGGTGTCGATATCGTGACCGTAAAGGCAGAGCCCGGCCTCGAGCCGCAGGCTGTCGCGTGCACCGAGCCCGATCGGCAGCACATCCGGGTTGTCCAGCAGCGCCGCGACCAGGGCTTCGGCCTTATCCGCGGGCACCGAAATCTCAAAACCGTCCTCGCCGGTGTAGCCGGAGCGCGAGACGAAGCAGTCGATGTCGGCGACGCGGCGCGGGCCGGCGTCCATGAATTTCATCGAACTGACATCTGGACAAAGATTGGCCAGCGCCGATTCGGCCTTCGGTCCCTGCAGCGCGATCAGCGCGCGGTCGGCCAGCGACACGATTTCGCAAGTGTCCGAGAGATTTGCGCGGAGATGCGCCTCGTCCTCTTCCTTGCAGGCAGCGTTGACCACCAGGAACAAATGATCGCCGAAATTCGCGACCATCAGGTCGTCGAGCAGACCGCCGTCATTGTTGGTGAATTGCGCGTAGCGCTGCCGTCCCGGCGCGATGCCGACGATGTCCTGCGGCACCAGTTTTTCCAGCGCCAGCGCCGCGTCAGCGACCTTGCCGGATTTGGCCTTCAGCACGAGCTGTCCCATGTGGGACACGTCGAACAGGCCGGCGTCCTTGCGGGTGTGCAGATGCTCTTTCAGCACGCCGGCCGTGTATTGCACCGGCATGTCATAGCCGGCGAACGGCACCATCTTGGCGCCGCGCGCCAGATGCAGCGCGTGCAGCGGGGTCTGTTTCAGAGGGGAGTTTTCGTGCGCACGCATCACAGGGCCCTCGCGGTTCCCGCCGGGGACCTATTTCCCCTTGAGAAACCTGCAGAAAGCCCCATCTGTCGCTGTGCCTGAGAGTATTATCCCGTCGGCGGACGCATCGGGGAGAACCCCAGCGCCTCTTTCCAGATGTCAGACGTCACGCGGTCCTTTTGCCTGAGAGTTTCCGGGGCGGTTGCTCCTTCGGCGCCGGCCCAAGACAGGGCCAGTCTCTCCCGACGTGACTACTTACAGGTAGGACCAAAACACGGCCCCGCCAAGGCTGTCAACGCACTCGGACGACTATCAACGGGCTTTGTGCTGTTGCGGCAAGCCCATGATCCGCCTGCACAGTTTCTGGACACCGCAGCTGGCAATGTCTAAAAGCGTTCGGCCGGAAAATGACGCCTTTTTGCGGCTGGCCGGCCCCTTTTTCCGATTGGATGAACATGAGCAGCGTCAACGACATCAGGTCGACATTTCTGAACTTCTTCAAGGAGAACGGCCACGAGATCGTGGCGTCGTCGCCGCTGGTCCCGCGCAACGACCCGACCCTGATGTTCACCAATGCCGGCATGGTGCAGTTCAAGAACGTCTTTACCGGCGTCGAGAAGCGCAGCTATCAGCGCGCCACGACGTCGCAGAAGTGCGTGCGCGCCGGCGGCAAGCATAACGACCTCGACAATGTCGGCTACACCGCGCGCCATCTCACCTTCTTCGAGATGCTCGGCAACTTCTCGTTCGGCGATTACTTCAAGGAGCGCGCGATCGAGCTCGCCTGGAATCTGATCACCAAGGATTTCGGGCTGAAGAAGGACAAGCTGCTCGTCACCGTCTACCACACCGACGACGAGGCGGCCGGCTACTGGAAGAAGATCGCGGGCTTCTCGGAAGACCGTATCATCCGCATCCCGACCTCGGACAATTTCTGGGCAATGGGCGATACCGGCCCGTGCGGTCCGTGCTCCGAGATCTTCATCGACCGCGGCGAGCACATCTGGGGCGGACCTCCTGGTAGCCCGGAGGAGGACGGCGACCGCTTCCTCGAATTCTGGAACCTGGTGTTCATGCAGTACGAGCAGGTGACGAAGGAGGAGCGCGTGGCGCTGCCGCGTCCCTCGATCGACACCGGCATGGGCCTGGAGCGCATGGCCTGCATCCTGCAGGGCGTCGAGAGCGTGTTCGAGACCGATCTGTTCCGTCATCTGATCGATGCGGCCTCGTCGGCGCTCGGCCACGGGCCGAACCCGCAGAACGTCGCGTCGTACCGGGTGATCGCCGACCATCTGCGTTCGTCGGCGTTCCTGATCGCCGACGGCGTGCTGCCGTCGAACGAGGGCCGCGGCTATGTGCTGCGCCGGATCATGCGCCGCGCGATGCGCCATGCGCAGCTGTTGGGCGCGAGCGAGCCGCTGATGCATCGCCTGGTCTGGGCGCTGGTCCGCGAGATGGGCCAGGCCTATCCGGACCTGGTGCGTGCGGAGAAGCTGATCGAGGAGACGCTGCAGCTCGAAGAGACCCGCTTCCGCAAGACGCTGGTGCGGGGACTATCGATCCTCGACGAGAAGAGCGCCGGCCTCAAGAAAGGCGACATGTTCGACGGCGATACAGCGTTCACGCTGTACGACACCTACGGCTTTCCGCTCGACCTCACGCAGGACGCGCTGAAGTCGCGCGGCATCAGCGTCGATCAGGCGTCGTTCACCGACGCGATGAACCGTCAGCGCGAGAAGGCGCGCGCCTCCTGGGCCGGATCGGGCGAGGCGGCGACCGAGACCATCTGGTTTCCGCTGCGCGAGAAGCTCGGTGCAACCGAATTCCTCGGCTATGAGACTGAGAGCGCGGAAGGCGTGGTCACGGCACTGCTCAAGGACGGCGCCGAGGTCGATGGCCTCAAGGCCGGCGAGAGCGGCGCGATCGTGCTGAACCAGACTCCCTTCTATGCGGAGTCCGGTGGCCAGGTCGGCGACATCGGCATCCTCACCGGCGAGGGCGTCAAATTCCGCGTCACCGACATGCAGAAGAAGGCGGGCGATCTGTTCGTGCACGTCGGCACGGTGGAGCAGGGCACGCTGAACGTCGGCACCGCCTTGCAGCTCGAGGTCGACCACGCCAGGCGTTCGTCGATCCGCGCCAACCACTCGGCGACCCATCTGTTGCATGAGGCGCTGCGCCAGGTGCTCGGCGATCATATCGCCCAGCGCGGCTCGCTGGTCGCGCCCGATCGGCTGCGCTTCGATTTCGTGCATCCGAAGCCGATCACGCCGGAAGAGCTCGCCCGGGTCGAGGACATCGCCAATGATGTTGTGCTCGAGAATGACGAAGTGACGACCCGGGTCATGGGCGTCGACGACGCCCGCGAGGCCGGCGCGCGCGCGCTGTTCGGCGAGAAATACGGCGATGAGGTTCGTGTGGTCTCGATGGGCAAGAGCGCCCGCGAGCACGGCCAGAACGCGCTCGGCTGGTCGGTCGAACTCTGCGGCGGCACCCATGTCCGCCGCACCGGCGATATCGGCCTGATTTCGGTGACCAGCGAGAGCGCGGTGGCGTCAGGCGTGCGCCGCATCGAGGCGCTGACCGGACGTCACGCGCGCAAACATGCCAACGACACGATGGCGCTGGCGAAGACCGCGGCTGCCGAGCTGCGCACCACGATCGAGGATGTCCCGGCGCGCATCACCGCCCTGATGGAAGAGCGCAAGAAGCTCGAGCGTGACCTGTCGGATGCCAGGAAGAAGCTCGCGATGGGCGGTGGCGGAGCGTCGTCGAACGGCGCAGCCTCCGGCGTCCGCGAGGTCGGCAACGTCAAGCTGCTCGCGCGTGCCGTCGAGGGCGTCGAAACCAAGGACCTGAAGAGCCTGGTCGACGACGGCAAGAAGCAGATCGGCTCGGGCGTGGTAGCGATCGTCGGCGTCACCGAGGACGGCAAGGCCGGCATCGTGGTCGGCGTCACTGCCGACCTGACCTCGCGCTTCAACGCGGTCGAGCTGGTGCGCAAGGGCTCCGAGGTGCTCGGCGGCAAGGGCGGCGGTGGTCGGCCCGACATGGCGCAGGCCGGCGGCCCCGACGGCGCCAAGGCCGACGCCGCGCTGTCGGCGATCGAGCAGGCCATGACTCAACAAGCATCGGCCGGCGCCTGACGGAGAGGCTGATCGTGGCGACGGCTCCGCTCAAGCCCACGATCGGCGATCCCGGCCTGCGCGATCGTCTCTATGAGCTGCTCGAACGCAATGACCTGCCGCATTCGGGCGGCTCGCGGTTTGCCGGGGTCATCGTCGCTATCATCGCCGTCGACGTGCTGGCGGCGATCCTGGCCTCCGTGCCCGAGATCGACGCGCAGTTCGGCCGGCTGCTGACGGCGATCGAGATCGCGGCGGTGGCCGCTTTTGCACTGGAATATGCCGCGCGGCTCTGGAGCGTGGTCGGCCATTCCCTGCGCGACGTGTCGCCGGCGCAGGCGCGGCTCGAATACGCCTTCTCGGCGCTCGGCGTGATCGACCTGCTCGCCTTCCTGCCGTCGGCGATTGCGCTTGCGATCGGTGACAAGACCGCGCTGGTGCTGTTCGGCATGCTGCCGTTCCTCAAGCTGGTGCGCTACTCGACCGCGATGCGCTCGCTGCTGGCGGCGCTGCATGCCGAGCGGCGCACGCTGTTCGGCTGCGTGGTGATCCTGACCGGCGCGGTGCTGCTGTTCGCCTCGCTGCTCTATGCCATCGAGCACAAGGTGCAGCCGGACAAGTTCGGCACCATGCCGCAGGCGATGTGGTGGGCGATCGTGACGCTCGGCACCGTCGGTTATGGCGACGTCGTCCCGGTGACACCGCTCGGGCGGATCGTCACGGTGGTCGCGATCGTGGTCGGCTTTGCGATGATCGCGCTGCCGGTCGCGATCATCTCGACCGCATTCGCCGACGAGGTCCGACGCCGCGACTTCGTCGTGACCTGGGGCATGCTGGCGCGGGTGCCGCTGTTCTCGCATCTCAACGCGGCCGATATCGCCGACATCATGCG
Source organism: Bradyrhizobium uaiense (assembly GCF_010811875.1). Lineage (GTDB taxonomy): Bacteria > Pseudomonadota > Alphaproteobacteria > Rhizobiales > Xanthobacteraceae > Bradyrhizobium > Bradyrhizobium uaiense. The sequence goes on along the minus strand of NZ_VKHP01000115.1, from coordinate 1,839 downwards.
GTTGTTGCGCTCGCAGACCATCGAGGCGGGCGAGGTGCTGGTGCGGCGCGGTGATGCGGCATCGTCGATGTATTTCATCACCGCCGGCGAGGTCGAGATCGACCTGCCGAACCAGCGGGTGCGGTTGTCTGACGGTACATTCTTCGGCGAGATCGCACTGCTCCGGCGGACCAGCCGCTCCGGCACGGTGACGGCGATGCGGAAGACCAAGCTGCTGCTGCTCGACGCGCAGGACTTCCATACCCTGATCGAGCGCATGCCGGCGCTCGCCGCGCATGTCAGGGAGACCGCCGAGGCGCGGCTCGCCGACCCGCTCACGGCCGGTGGCGACCTGGCTGTCGCCGAAATCGCCCAGGCGCCGCACGAGACCGACGGCGGCATCCGCGATTAGTTTTGACGCGTTTTCTTCACGCGAACCGGTACTCACTTCGCTCGAAAACGCTTTGGCCTAGTCTCTCCGCAGGAACACGTAATCCGCCGAGTACGCCGCGCTTTTCAGTGCGCCGACCTTGTCGCAGGAGCCGTTGAACTCGCCGCCGGAGGTGTTGATCCGCTGGACCGTGGCGACGCTCGACAGCAGGCCGTTGCCGCGGTGGGAGATCACCTCGAGCTTCAGCCAGGGAATATCCGCAGGGGTCGCGCCGGGCGCGGTGCCGGCGGTGCGCGCGGTCACGGCGCTGCCGTCGACATGCTCCCAGTTCGGGCCAGCATAGTGGCGGCCGACCGTCCGGCCGTCGGCGATCAGGGTGGCGACCGGTTCGCGGAATGACCAGGCGAGCTTGCCGTCGGTGACCGGCTTGCACTCATAGACCTGCACGCCCTCGGCGTGAACTGACAGGACCGGGATCTCGCCGGGCGCCGCGACGGCGTTGGGCAAGGGAGGCAAGGGATCGGCGGCGAGGGCCGCCGATCCGGTGAGCAGGAAGGATGCGAGCGCAACAGCTCTGACAAGGGCCATGATGAACGCTCGCTATTGCCGTTCGGAAACGGCGGCCTCAGGCCGCCATCGCCTTTCCGAGATTCTCGGCAACCTTGTCGAGGAAGCCGGTGGTCGAGAGCCAGCGCTGATCGGCGCCGACCAAGAGCGCGAGGTCCTTGGTCATGTAGCCGTCCTCGACGGTCGCGACGCAGACCTTCTCCAGGGTGGTGGCGAACTTCGCCAGTTCCGGATTGTTGTCGAGCTTGGCGCGATGGGCGAGGCCACGGGTCCAGGCGAAGATCGACGCGATCGAGTTGGTCGAGGTCTCCTTGCCCTTCTGGTGCTCGCGATAGTGACGGGTCACGGTACCGTGGGCGGCCTCGGCTTCCACGGTCTTGCCGTCCGGGGTGAGCAGCACCGAGGTCATCAGGCCGAGCGAGCCGTAGCCCTGGGCCACGGTGTCGGACTGCACGTCGCCGTCGTAGTTCTTACAGGCCCAGACATAGCCGCCGGACCACTTCAGCGCCGAGGCCACCATGTCGTCGATCAGGCGGTGCTCGTAGGTCAGGCCCTTGGCCTCGAATTCCTTCTTGAACTCGCGGTCGTAGATGTCCTGGAAGATGTCCTTGAAGCGGCCGTCATAGACCTTGAGGATGGTGTTCTTGGTCGAGAGATAGACCGGGTAGTTGCGCAGCAGGCCGTAGTTGAGCGAGGCGCGGGCGAAATCGATGATGGAGTCGTCGAGATTGTACATCTCCATCGCGACGCCGGCGCCGGGCGCCTTGAACACTTCGCGCTCGATCACGGTGCCGTCCTCGCCGACGAATTTCAGCGACAGCGTGCCCTTGCCGGGGAACTTGATGTCGGTGGCGCGGTGCTAGTCGCGTGTGCCGAGCCGCGCGAAGATGTACGGATGGGCA
>NZ_VKHP01001142.1 GCF_010811875.1 Bradyrhizobium uaiense | reverse complement strand
CGGTGGTGATGGGTCCCAGGTCGCGCTGCGCTTGCCCGGGACGACACCCTATCTATGTCACGGTCTGTTGAGCGCGTGTAAGGGGCGCACCGGCGGAAAGGTTCCCTCTCCCCTTGCGGGAGAGGGTTAGGGAGAGGGGTGGCCCCAGGCGAGTTGACTGATAAGGGCAACGTCCTCGCAAAGTTTCGCTGTGCCGTGACCAATACGGAGAGAACTCGTCGTGCGGTACCC
>NZ_VKHP01001141.1 GCF_010811875.1 Bradyrhizobium uaiense | reverse complement strand
GGCGAAGAAGGAAGCGTTGATTAAATCGGATTGGCAAACCGTCAGCCGGTTCGCGCGCCGTCGCGGCGGCGCACCGCGGGCTAGACCCGTGACCGATGACCCCTCTCCGTCATCCTGAGGTGCGAGCGCAGCGAGTCTCGAAGGATGCACGGCCCGGCTATTTCCGCGTCCGGAGTGCGTGTGGCCACAGCGGGGGCCGACGATCCTTCGAGGCTCGCAAGAGCTCGCACC
>NZ_VKHP01001140.1 GCF_010811875.1 Bradyrhizobium uaiense | reverse complement strand
TCGCCCTTCTGACCCGCGGTCAGCGTGAACCGCACCGGACATCCCAAGCCTCGAACGGCCAGATGTATCTTGGTGCTCAGGCCCCCGCGCGAGCGCCCGATCGCTTGATCTTCAGACCCCCTTTTTTCGCCCCGGCGGCGTGCTGATGCGCCCGGACGATGGTGGAATCCACGATCAGATATTCGAAGTCCGGATCATCGGACATCGCCTCGAAGATGCGGCACCAGACACC
>NZ_VKHP01001139.1 GCF_010811875.1 Bradyrhizobium uaiense | reverse complement strand
AGCGGATGGCGCCGTTGATCATAGGGCGCCCGGATCAGAAGGGCTCGACCGGGCGCGACAACCGAATGTTCGTTGAAGGAGTGCTGTGGATCGTGCGTACGGGGTCTCCCTGGCGCGATCTCCCGGAGGTCTTCGGCGATTGGAACAGCGTGTTCCGGCGCTTCAGCCGATGGAGCATCAAGGGTGTTTGGTGGCGGATCTTCGAGGCGATGTCCGATGATCCGGACTTCGA
>NZ_VKHP01001138.1 GCF_010811875.1 Bradyrhizobium uaiense | reverse complement strand
GCGAGATAGTATTTCTTCTCCCCTGAGGCACGTTGCTCGCCAATGAGCCAGGCTTCGTCGCCGGGGAGATGCTGCTGACCCTTATCCCATATCCGCTGCGGAGGTCCGTCGGCGGTGCGGACACGGAGAGCAGCAAATCGGGCTTTCAGCCGACCTTTCGTCCCGCTGCGCCAGCTCACGGCTTTCCATTTGGCGCTGGCCAGCATGTGTTCTGCTGCAATTGATAAGATAT
>NZ_VKHP01001137.1 GCF_010811875.1 Bradyrhizobium uaiense | reverse complement strand
TGGCGATCATGGCAGAGCGCTCGCGCGAAGCATCCGCCTATCAGGTCGGTGTGGCGATGGCTTGTCAATGCATCAGGTCTTGCACGCGTGCGCAGTTCTTGGGCACCGTCATCCCCGCGCAAAGGCTCCGCCTTTGTCGCTGGAGGTGCGAGCCTTGCGGCGCAATTGCGCCGCTGGGCGAGCCTCGAAGGATGCACGGCCCCGATGCTTCCGCGCGTTGCATCTCCGCTTG
>NZ_VKHP01001136.1 GCF_010811875.1 Bradyrhizobium uaiense | reverse complement strand
CGCCTGTTGGCCCTTCGCGACATATTGCATCGCGGCACGACCTTTGTCGCTAACGGGGTATAGCGGAAATTGACAGGCCGCCGTCTATTGCGGAGGGCGATGCTCGTGACCCGAAGCGGAAATCCGTTGTCCAATAAATCTTGCCATTTTTGGCAACAGCGCCACACTTCTCTTGCATACTGCCACGGGAGGCAAAAATGCGGCGATCAATCGCGTTGTCGGCGTCGCTAAT
>NZ_VKHP01001135.1 GCF_010811875.1 Bradyrhizobium uaiense | reverse complement strand
ACATCGCCTCGAAGATGCGGCACCAGACACCCTTGCGACTCCATCGACTGAAGCGCCGGAACACGCTGTTCCAATCCCCAAACGCCTCCGGAAGATCACGCCAGGGACAGCCCGTACGCACGATCCAAAGCACCCCTTCCACGAACATCCGGTTGTCGCGTCCAGTCGAGCCCTTCTGGTCAGGCCGGCCGATGATCAGCGGCGCCATCCGCTCCCAGCCTGCGTCGCTCAA
>NZ_VKHP01001134.1 GCF_010811875.1 Bradyrhizobium uaiense | reverse complement strand
ACGATACGCCATCCACAAGCTCATCGTCGGATCCCGCCGGAAGGCGGATCGCGATGCGACCGCAAAGAGCGCGAAGGATCGGCTTCAGGCCAGATCGATCATCGAGGCGATGATCGCGAACCGCCAGTATGCCGATCTTGCTTCTGCCTTTACGGAAGCATGGGATCGCGGCGACCAGTGGAGAGCCGCGATCCGCACCAGCATCGCGACCTATGACGATGACTTCCAGAGCT
>NZ_VKHP01001133.1 GCF_010811875.1 Bradyrhizobium uaiense | reverse complement strand
AGCAGAGGGTGCGTATGGCGTGCATGCAGGAGGAGATCGCGGCATTTTGGCGCGATGACAGGCGCACGAGCGCTAGGTGGTGTGGACTCTAAGGATTCCCTTTTAGGAGCAAATCAGATTCAAGGCTTCTTTTTGGGAGGCAGTCTTGGGTGTGATGGATCGTTTGGTGTTGAGCGACGCAGGCTGGGAGCGGATGGCGCCGCTGATCATCGGCCGGCCTGACCAGAAGGGCT
>NZ_VKHP01000114.1 GCF_010811875.1 Bradyrhizobium uaiense | reverse complement strand
GCGCGGCGAAGCAATTCCCCGGCCGTGTGGCCGTCGGCCTCGATGCACGCGACGGCAAGGTCGCGGTCGAGGGCTGGGCCGAGACCTCGCATGTGACCGCGCTCGAGATCGCTGAGCGATTCGAGGATGCCGGCGTCGCCGCGATCATCTTCACCGATATTGCGCGCGACGGCCTGCTGAAGGGCCTCAACCTCGATGCGACCATCGCGCTCGCCGACCGGATCTCGATTCCGGTGATCGCCTCCGGCGGCTTTGCCTCGATCGACGACGTCAAGGCGCTTCTTGAGCCTCGTGCCAAAAAACTCGCCGGCGCGATCGTCGGCCGCGCGCTCTATGACGGACGGCTCGATCCGGCCGCGGCGCTCAAGCTGATCCGCAGCGCGTAGCTTATGTTTGACGCGTTTTCTTCACGCGAACCGGGGTCCACTTCGCTGGAAAACGCTATCGGGAGAGACACATGTTCAAGGTTCGCGTGATCCCCTGTCTCGACGTCAAGGACGGGCGCGTGGTCAAGGGCGTCAACTTCGTCGATCTGCGCGACGCCGGCGACCCGGTCGAGGCCGCGATCGCCTATGACGCCGCCGGCGCCGACGAGCTCACCTTCCTCGACATCACCGCCACCCATGAAAACCGCGGCATCATGCTGGACGTGGTGCGGCGGACGGCCGAAGCCTGCTTCATGCCGCTGACTGTGGGCGGCGGCGTCCGCACCGTCGACGACATCAAGACCCTGCTGCGCTCCGGCGCCGACAAGGTCTCGATCAATTCGGCGGCGGTCAGCCGGCGCGAATTCGTCAAGGAAGCGGCCGAGAAGTACGGCGAGCAATGCATCGTGGTCGCGATCGACGCCAAGCGGGTGAAGCGCGCCGGCGGCTCGGACCGCTGGGAGATCTTCACCCATGGTGGGCGTAATGCCACCGGGATCGATGCCATCGAATATGCCCAGGAGGTCGTCTCGCTCGGCGCCGGCGAAATCCTGCTGACCTCGATGGACCGCGACGGCACCAGGCAGGGATTCGACCTGCCGCTGACCCGCGCGATCGCAGACAGTGTCCCCGTACCGGTCATCGCGTCGGGTGGCGTCGGCAATCTCGACCATCTGGTCGACGGTGTCCGCGAGGGTCACGCCACCGGCGTGCTGGCCGCGTCGATCTTCCACTTCGGGGAATTTACGATCCGCCAGGCCAAGGATCACATGGTGCGCGCCGGCCTGCCGATGCGGCTCGATCCGTAGCGCGTGGTTCGGAAACACAGTGATCCGGGACTCCTTGTCACAAAAATGCTAAGTCCCAATTTAGGGATGGCACCCTGGCGGTGCCGGTGCGCATGCTTGAGTTGAGTTGATGTCGCGTTTCACGGTCCACGATTTGGCCGCCACCATCGACGCCCGCGCTGCATCGGGTGGCGAGGCGTCCTATACCCGCAAGCTGCTCGACAAGGGCGCCGAGCACTGTGCGAAGAAATTGGGCGAGGAAGCGGTCGAGACCGTGATCGCCGCAGTCGAGAACGACCGCGATCATCTCATCGCGGAAAGTGCCGATCTCGTGTTTCACCTGCTGGTTCTGTTGAAATCACGCGGCGTGAAACTGGAGGACGTCGAGGCCGCGTTGGAGAAGCGCACGTCGATGTCGGGACTGGAAGAGAAGGCGTCGCGCAAGCGCGACTGATCACGGGGAGGGCCTCATGGACATCCGGGCACCAGATCAGCAGTACAACCCCTACCGCACCTTCACGCGTCAGCAATGGTCGCATCTGCGCGACGATACGCCGATGACGCTGGAGCCGGGCGAGTTCGACCGCCTGCGTTCGATGCACGATCGTCTCGATTTGCAGGAGGTCGAGGACATCTACCTGCCGCTGTCGCGGCTGCTCTCGACCTATGTCGATGCCACCCAGCGGCTGTATTATTCGCAGCGCCAGTTCCTCAACATCCGCGACCGCAAGATGCCCTATATCGTCGGCGTCGCCGGATCGGTTGCAGTCGGCAAGTCGACCACGGCCCGCGTGTTGCAGGCGCTCTTGGCGCGCTGGTCGCCGCGGCCGAAGGTCGATTTGATCACGACCGACGGTTTCCTGTTTCCCAATGCCGTGCTCGAGCGGCAGGGCATCATGCAGAAGAAGGGCTTTCCCGAAAGCTACGACCTGCCGACGCTGCTGTCGTTCCTCAGCGACATCAAGGCGGGACGGCGTCGCGTGCGCGCGCCGGTCTATTCGCATCTGACCTATGACATCGTGCCGAACAAATGGGTCGAGATCGACCAGCCCGACATCCTGATCGTCGAGGGCGTCAACGTGTTGCAGACCGGGCGGCTGCCGCGCGACGGCAAGGCGGTGCCGTTCGTATCCGACTTCTTCGACTTCTCGGTCTATATCGACGCCGACGAGTCCGCGCTGCGGCAGTGGTATATCAAGCGCTTCCTGGCGCTGCGCGACACCGCGTTCACCGATCCCAGATCCTACTTCCACCGTTACGCGCCGCTGTCGGACGAGGAAGCAACCGCGACTGCGATCGCGATCTGGGAGCGCACCAACCTCGCCAATCTCGAGGACAACATCCTGCCGACCCGCCCCCGCGCGACGCTGATCCTGAAGAAGGGCGCCGATCACGTGGTGCAGACGGTCGCGCTGCGCCGGCTGTAGTTATTGTTCGAACAAGCCGGCCAAATCACAGCTGTCGTCCCCGCGAACGCGGGGACCCATAACCACAAGCATCTGTAATTTGCAGGCTTGTGGCCGCAGCGGGTCGCAACACAAAATGCGGTTGTTACGGGTCTCTGCTCCCATGCGCAATTGCGCACCAGGCAGGGACGCCGCTGAGTTTGTCGCAACCTACGCCGCGATATGCCGCGCGGCCGCCAGGCCCGCGAGCGCTTCTTCCAGCTTCTCGCGGTCGAGCGGCTTGATCAGAAAGCCGTCCATGCCGGCTTCGAAGCAGGCATAGCGGTCCTCCACCAGCGTGTTGGCGGTCAGTGCCAGGATCGGCGTCCTGCGGATGGACTGGCCGGCCTCGTGGCTGCGGATCTGCTTGGTGGTCTCGATGCCGTTGAGGCGCGGCATCTGGATATCCATCAGCACGATATCGTAGGGCGTGCCGGCTGACCTCGCCGAGAGCCAGGATTCCATGGCCTGCTCGCCATTGGTTGTGATGACCACGTTGTGGCCGAGCCGGGTGAGCAGCGAGCGCATCAAGAGCGCGTTGATCTCATTGTCTTCGGCGACCAGGATCGAGAGCGCCTTGTCCGGCGGCGTGGATGCCGGCGCAGTCGGCGCGGACTCGGCTGCCGCCTCGATCGCAAGGCTTTGATCTCCGATCAGGCTCGGTGCGGCGATTTCGGGGGACGTGGTCAGGCGTGCGGCGAGCGACGACGCGCGCAATGGCTTGACCAGATATCCGGTGAACATCGCTGTTTCCGCGGCCGAAAGATCCTGCCGCGTCGCCGGCGTGAACATCCCGATGCGATGGGTCGCATGGATGCGTGCGGCGCCGGCAAACGCTTCTATCGCCGGCGTGCCGAGCATGTGGTCGATCAGCACCGCGTGCCAGCTCCGCTCCGGCAGCAGCGCCTCGGCGACATTGGCATCCGACACGATGCAGGTCTGCGCGCCCCAGCGCTGCAACCGCCGCGAGATCAGTGAGACCTCGATGCTCTGCGGCGCAACCAGCATGATCGACTGGCCGGCGAGGTCGGGCGCGGCGAAGCTGTTGGCCTCGCCGGTGTCGGCGGCGGCCAGCGGGATCGACACTTCAAAGGTCGAGCCCGCGCCCGGCGTGCTCGCGAGCGTGATGCGGCCGCCCATGCGCCTGACGATACGGTCGCTGATCGAAAGCCCGAGGCCGGTGCCGCCATAACTGTGCGCGATGCGATCGTCGGCCTGCTCGAACTCCCGGAAGATGCGCTGCTGCGCTTCGGGAGCAATGCCGATGCCGGTGTCGCGAACCAGGAAGCTGATCTCGTTCGGCCAGATGCCGGGCTCGACGATCAGCGCCACACCGCCGGTCGCGGTGAACTTGATGGCATTGCCGGCGAGATTGAGCAGCACCTGACGCAGCCGCGCAGCGTCGCCGGTCACCTGCATCGGTAACCGCTCGTCGACATAGGCGGCGATCTCGATGCCTTTGGTCTGCGCGCGCGGCGCCAGCAGCTCGGTGATGTCCTCGATCAGACCGGACAGCGCAAAGGCGCGGTGCTCGAGATCGATCTTGCCGGCTTCGATCTTGGAATAGTCGAGCAGCTCCTCGATCAGCGCGAGCAGCGCGTCGCCGGACGTCTTGACCGCCTTGACATAGGTCATCTGCTCCGGCGTCAGCTGCGTGTCCATCAGCAGTCCGCTCATGCCGATGATGCCGTTCAGCGGCGTGCGGATCTCGTGACTCGCCATCGCAAGGAAGCGGGATTTGGCGCGGTTGGCGGCATCGGCCTGATCGCGCGCGTCGGCCAGCGCCCGCTCGCTCTCGGTGCGGTCGGTGACGTCGCGGCCGACACTCTGCATCTCCGCCGGCGCGCCGGCATCGTTGCGCACCAGACCTTCGCGCCAGGCGATCCAGCGCGGCCCGAGCGGTCCCTCGATCTTCTGGTCGTAGACCCGGGTGCCGCTGGATTCGAGCGCGGTGTCACCCTGCTCGAGCACCTTGAGCGTGGCGGTGCTGCCGATCAATTCGCTGCGGGAGGTCTGCGCCAGCTCGCAATAGGCGTCGTTGGCGTAGGTGATGAGGCCATCGAGGTCGCGCAGCACGATCAGATCGTCCTGCGCCTCGAACAGGGTGGAGGCGCGCTGTTCGGCTTCCTGCAGTTCCCAGTTGCGGTCGGCCATCGCCTCGTTGTGCATGGCGATGGTGCGCAGCCTTCTGCGCATCAGCCGCAGGCGGATGCCGAGCGTCACGATCCAGAGGCAGGCGAGCGCGAACAGGAAGCTGACCCCGATCGCGAATGCATTGGGATCGTAGCCGCTGTGCTCCGAGAGCGCGCCCGAAATGAAACCGAAGGCGCCGCCGAACGCGACGGAAAAGATCGTGAAGGAGCGGACGATCGTCGCGACCCAGGAATGGCGCCGCAGGAAGCGGCGAAAGCGTAACTTGATCCGGAAGAAACGCCCCATCAATGGTGGCCCTGAAATAGCTTGATCCGGCAATGAAGATGCGTCGGCTACCTTGCAAAGTGCTTGAACTTGATGGCCGTTTCGCGCCGCCCTCAGAACAGGGTTAGCGGAGGGTTAACTCCGCCATGATCCGGTTGGGGAAGCGCGCGTGAGGCTCGTGCGACGCCGCTTCGAGGCGGCGATGTTCGCCGCGGGCGCTGACGATCAGGGCCGCGGCATCGCGCACTGAGAACGTCTTCGACTGCACATAGACGCGGTAATCGAACGGACCGTCGTGCGAAAGATAGATGATGGGGTCGGTTGCAGTCGGATTGCTGGAAATCGCGATCAGCTGCGGTACCGCATTGCTCTCGCACGCCCCGGCTTCCGCATCGTCGACGTCGTCGATCACGGTGAAGTCGGCAGCGTCGGCGCTGTCGGCAATCCGGACCCGGACGGTCGCAAGGCTGGGGTCGTCGGTGAAGCTGACGTGAAGCTGCGCCAGCCAGGGGACCGATGCGATCTGCATCGTGGCCGCGCCGACCTCGATGCAGGGCCGGGGACCCGGCAGGATTTCCGCGCGGGCAAATACCGCGGCCACGGCAAGCGGGACCACCGAGGCCAGAATCTTCATACGCAACATGACACAACTCGCTCGACCCAAGCTTGCCGCAGATCGCGGTGCTTATGGTTTGCGGAGCGTAAACGAGAGTGGTTACCGTCGCGTTGACGCAGCGGGCATCGGGCACCAAACGGGAGCGCCTTGGTTCTGGCGCGTCGTCTTCACCGGACCCGCTTCACCGGAAACGCTCGGCTCAGGCCGCGCGGCGCAGATCGTCGGCCAATGCACGATAGGACAGCGCCTCGGCGAGGTGCAGCCGGCCGATCGTATCAGTGCCGTCGAGATCGGCGAGCGTGCGCGCCACGCGCAACACGCGGTGATAGCCGCGCGCCGTAAGGTGCATGGTGTCGGCGGCTTCGCGGAGCAGCTTCTGCCCATGCGCGTCCGGCTGTGCGATGGTTTCGAGCAGCGCGCTCGGCGCTTCCGCGTTGGTGCGCACATGCGGCATGCCGGCGGCCGCATAGCGCGCAAGCTGGATGTCGCGCGCGGCCGCGACGCGTTTGGCGACCTCGGCCGATCCCTCCGCCGGCGGCGGCAGGATCAGATCCGCCGCGGTCACGGCGGGCACCTCGATCCTGAGATCGATGCGATCCATCAGCGGACCGGAGATCCGCATCTGATAGTCGGCGGTGCAGCGGTCGAGGCGGCCGCGCTTGCAGGAATAGCCGGGCTCATAGGCATGGCCGCAGCGGCACGGGTTCATCGCCGCGACCAGCATGAAGCGCGCCGGATAGGTGACGCGATGGTTGGCCCGGCTCACCGAGACCTCGCCGTTCTCCAGCGGCTGGCGCAGCGAATCCAGCACGCGCGGATCGAACTCCGGCAATTCGTCGAGGAACAGCACGCCCTGATGCGCAAGCGAGATCTCGCCGGGCTTGGCGCGCATGCCGCCGCCGGTCAGTGCGGCCATGCTGGCGGAATGATGCGGGCTGCGGAACGGGCGCCGCGCGGTCAGCGCGCCGTCCCGGATCTCGCCGGCGACGGAAGCGATCATCGAGACTTCGAGCAATTCGGACGGCGACAGCGGCGGCAGGATCGAGGGCAGCCGCGCCGCCAGCATCGATTTGCCGGCGCCGGGCGAGCCCATCATGAGCAGATGATGTCCGCCGGCGGCCGCGATCTCGAGCGCGCGTTTTGCGCTTTCCTGGCCCTTGATGTCGCGGAGGTCGAGCAGCGTCTCCTCGCGCTCATGCACCTTCGGCTGCGGCCGCGACAGCACCTGCGTGCCCTTGAAGTGATTGGCGATCTGGATCAGCGAGTGAGCGGCGATGATCTGGATGTCCGGGCTCGCCCAGGCGGCTTCCGAGCCGCAGGCGGCTGGACAGATCAATCCCTCGTCGCGCGAATTGGCGCCGATCGCAGCCGGCAGCACGCCCGCAACGGCTGCGATCGAGCCGTCGAGCCCGAGTTCGCCCAGCACGGTGAAGCCGCTGAGCGCATCCGGCGGGATCGCTCCAATCGCGGCCATCAGGCCGAGCGCGATCGGCAGGTCGTAATGGCTGCCCTCCTTGGGCAGGTCGGCCGGGGCGAGGTTGACGGTGATGCGGCGGGCGGGAAGCGCGAGACCGGAGGCGATCAGCGCCGAGCGCACCCGCTCGCGCGCCTCCGACACCGCCTTGTCCGGCAGGCCGACGATCGCAAACGCCGGCAATCCGGGTGCGACCTGCACCTGCACGTCGACTGCACGGGCCTCGATCCCCTCGAATGCGACGGTGGAAACGCGCTGGACCATGCTGCCCCTATCTTCTGCCACCCAAGGTAGCGGAGCGGGCCGCCCAGCGCAAGAACATTAAGGGAACATCCGGGGTGACGCTCGCCGCCCCGGATGCGGCGTCGTCACAGCGTCATCTGCATCGGTTCCGGATAGTAGTGGAAGCCTTCGCCGGCCTTGGCGACGTGGCCGTAGCCCGGCCAGGCGAAGTGATAGGACATGACCGGCGTCTTGTTCGCAGCGAGCATCTCCAAGAGCTTGACCCGCGAGGCCGCCGCCTGCTTCGGATCGGTGTCGTATGAGAACTCCATCCGCGGCCGCTCCAGGAGTAGCACCGCGTGATGCGAGAGGTCGCCGAGGAAGGCGAAGGATTTGCCGCCCGAACTCACCATGAAGATGGTGTGCCCCACGGTGTGGCCGGGCGCCGCGATCGCCTGCACGCCGGGCAGGAATTCCTGGCCGTCCTTGAAGAACACGATGCGGTCGCGCACCGGCAGCAGGTTCTTGCGGGCGTGCACGATGAAGTCCTTCAACGGACTGCCCATCTTGCCTTCATCAGTCCAGAAATCGAGATCGCTTTGCGCGATGTAGTACTGCGCATTCGGGAACAGCGGCTTGTCGTCGGCGCCGACGATGCCGCCGATGTGATCGATATGCGCGTGCGACAGCACGACGGCGTCGATGTCCTCCGGCTTGATGCCGGCTTCCTGCATGCTCTTCTGCTGCCGGCCGGTGGTCGGACCGAACGCCTTCGAGGTGCCCATGCCGGTATCGAACAGGATCAGTCTGTCGCCCATGTTGACGATCGGCGAATTCTGCTCGAGCACGACATTGTCGGGCGAGAGGAAGTTGTCCGAGAGCATCTTCTTCACCTCTTCCTTCGGCACGCCGGTGAAGGTGCCGGAGGGATCGCCGAGCGGAAGCGGGCCGTCGGAGACGACGGTCACTTCGGCATCGCCGAGTTCGAAGCGGTGCCAATAGGGTGTTTGCGTGCCGAGCTTCGGCGCGCGCGCCTGTGCGGTGCCGCCGAGTAATGTGCTGGCGCCGAGACCGGCACCGAGCGCGAGCAAGGATCGTCGTGAGACATTGAGCGTCATAACGTCTTCCTCCACAATTTTTATGAGTTTGTTGCGTTGTTGCCCGCGTTGGCCCGCCGCTTGACCTGACGCAGGCAAGAGGATGCTGCCCGCGCCTGCGCAAGCTGGCAAGTAGAATAAGGCGAACGCAGCAGGCGCGGTCGAGCTCCGGCTTAGAGTTCAACCTGCATGTGCGACGCACAAGGGAGGATTATTTCGCGGCGCGCTTCTTCTCGATGGTATCCCAGATCATCGCTGCGACATCGGGACCGTTGAGCCGCTGAATGGCGCGGATGCCGGTCGGCGAGGTGACGTTGATCTCGGTCAGATTGCCGTCGATCACGTCGATGCCGACGAACAGCAGGCCGCGCTCGCGCAGCGCCGGTCCAAGCGTGGCGCAGATTTCGCGCTCGCGATCCGACAGCTCGGTCGCCTTGGCCGCGCCGCCGCGAACCATATTGGAGCGCAGATCGTCCGCTGCCGGCACGCGATTGACCGCGCCGGCGAATTCGCCATCGACCAGGATGATGCGCTTGTCACCGTGCTTCACCTCGGGGAGGAAGCGCTGGATCACCCAGGGCTCCCTGAAGGTGACCGAGAACATGTCGAACAGCGAGCCGAAATTCATGTCCTGCGGCATCACGCGGAACACGGCGGCGCCGCCATGGCCGTGCAACGGTTTCATGACGACGGCGCCGTGCTGGTCGCGGAAGGCGTTGATCTCGTCGAGGTCACGCGAAATCAGGGTCGGCGGCATCAGCCGCGGGAAATTCATCACGAACAGCTTTTCCGGCGCGTTGCGCACGCTGGCCGGATTGTTGACGACCAGGGTCTTCGGATGGATGCGCTCGAGGAAATGCGTCGAGGTGATGTAGGCGAGGTCGAACGGCGGGTCCTGCCGCAGCAGCACGACGTCGAAGCCGTTGAGCGCTTCGCGCTTCGGCTCGCCCAGCGTGAAATGATCGCCGACCTCGTCGCGCACGGTGAGAGGCTGCACCGGTGCCACCAGCTCCTCGCCGCACAGCGACAGCTTGTCGGGTGTGTAATAGGAAATGCCGTGGCCGCGCTTCTGCGCCTCGAGCAGCAGCGCAAAGGTGGAATCGCCGCGGATGTTGATGCGCGCGATAGGATCCATCTGGACGGCGACGTTCAATTTCATAGGCGTGTCCCGCGAGGTCTGAGGTAACTTCAAGTGCTTGCGTCGAATGCCGCTAACAGATGGCGCGGCAGGCTCCTCGGCGCAATCAGCACGGCGTCGAATCGGAGATCAAATTCGGCATGTTCGGGATGCGCCATCAGCCAGGCCTGGGCGGCATTGACGATGCGCTGCTGCTGGCGCGGCGTCACCGCATAGGCGGCGTCGTCGAGGCTGGCCCGGGCCTTGACCTCGACGAAGGCGACGAGGTTGCGCCGGCGCGCCACCAGGTCGATCTCGCCATAGGGGGTGCGGAAGCGCCGTGCGAGGATGCGATAGCCCTTGGCGATCAGAAGCGCGGCGGCGCGGCTCTCGGCCGAGATGCCGGTGCGGAACGCGGCAACGCGCTCGGGCGAGGCGCTATCAGTCTTGGCGCTGTCAGTCTTGGCACTATCAGGCTTGGCCATCGCCGTCCCCGATGGTCTTCGCGAGCTCGAGCGCGCGGGCATAGACCTCGCGGCGCGGCCGGCCCGACAGCTCGACCGCATGCGCGACCGCATCCTTGACGCTGCCGCGGGCGAGCTGCGCGCGCAGGAGATCGTCGAGCGAATTCTCGTCCATCACCCCGGCATCATCGGCCGGCGGTCCGATCACGAGCACGAACTCGCCGCGGGTCTCCAGCGCGTCGGCGCCTGCCGCAAGCTCGGCGACCGGCGCGCGCTTGACCTCCTCGTGCAGCTTGGTCAGCTCGCGGCAGATCGCCGCGTCACGCCCGGCCATGATCGTGGCGAGATCGCGCAGCGTGTCCTGCACGCGATTGCCGGATTCGAACATCACGAGCGTCGCATCGATCCGCGCCAGCTCACTGAGCCGTGCGCGCCGCGCGTGCTCCTTCGCCGGCAGAAATCCCTCGAAGAAAAACCGGTCGGTCGGCAGCGCCGCAACCGACAGCGCCGTCAGCACCGACGACGGACCCGGGACTGCGATGACGGCATGTCCGGCGGCACAGACCTCGCGCACCAGCTTGAAGCCGGGATCGGAGATCAGCGGCGTGCCCGCGTCGGAAACCAGCGCGATCGCGGAGCCCTGCGCCAGCCGCTCGAGGATCTTGGGCCGGGCCTGGGCCGCGTTGTGCTCGTGGTAGAGCGCGAGCTCCGCGGTGATCGCGTAACGTTCGGTCAGCCGGCGCGTAATCCTGGTGTCCTCGCAGGCGATGATGTCGACGCCCGCCAATGTCTCCAGCGCGCGCAGGGTGATGTCCGTGAGATTTCCGATCGGGGTCGCGACCAGATGGAGCCCGGGCTTGGCCTTGGGTGCCGCCAGATGCTGGCCGCCGATCGAAAAGGTTCTGGCCGCAGCGCCTGCCGGGGCATCCGAACTGTGGAGGGAACTGGCTTTTGCGCGCATAATGCCAATCTAGAGGGATGGTAGCGCTTGCGCCACATCCGCAAAGGGGCGGTGACGGAGGGCTGGGTGACCCGAGGAAATGGAGGCCGCGGCAACGGCGCCGCGGGGTCATAATCCTTTTGTTTTAGTTAACTATTCGCCGACAATATGCCTGAATCCACCCGCCTCATCAGAGCTGGATGGAGTCCTGGCCGATCCTGGTCGGTCAAGAGAAGAGAGACGATGGAAGGCCCGCATCACCGCACGACCCCGCTGTCGGGCACGACCCGGCGGACCGCGCTCGGCCTGATCGTCGGCGCGCCGTTGCTGACGGCCTGTTCCGGTATCCAGCAGAGCTTGAGCCAATTCTCCAGCGGCGGCCCCGAAGGCGGACCTGCCGGCCCGCAACAACAGCCCCAGGCGGTCGGCACCGGGCAGGTCAAGATCGGGCTGATCCTGCCGCTGTCGGCGTCCGGCAATGCCGGGCTCGCCGCCCAGTCGATGCGCAATGCCGCCGAAATGGCGCTGGCGGAGTTTCAGAACCCGAACATCCAGCTCCTGATCAAGGACGATGGCGGCAGCCCGCAGGGCGCATCGCAGGGTGCGCAGCAGGCGCTCTCCGAGGGCGCCGAGATCATTCTGGGACCGCTGTTCGCAGGCTCGGTGCCTGCCGTCGCGCAACTGACGCGGCCGCGCGGCACCTCGGTGATCGCATTCTCCACCGATTCGAGCGTGGCCGGACGCGGCGTCTACCTCCTGAGCTTCCTGCCGGAGTCCGACATCAATCGCATCGTCGACTATTCCTCCGGGATCGGAAAACGCTCGTTCGCCGCGATGGTGCCGGACAACGCCTATGGCAACGTGGTCGAGGCCGCGTTCAAGCAGGCGGTCGGCCGCAAGAACGGTCGCGTCGTCGCCTTCGAACAATATGGCGCCGATCGCGCGACGCCGGCGCGGACCGTGGCGCAATCGCTCGGCCAGGCCGACGCGCTGCTGCTCGCCGACGACGGCGAATCGGTCGTCGCGACCGCCGATGCCTTGACCGCAGCCGGCGCCAATCTGCACAACATCCAGCTGCTCGGCACCGGGCTGTGGGACAATCCGCGGGTGTTCGCGAGCCCGGTCTTGCAGGGCGGCCTTTACGCCGCGCCGGATCCGGCCGGCTTCCGCAGCTTCGCCGGCCGCTATCGCACCAAATATGGTGGTGAGCCGGTGCGCACCGCAACGCTTGCCTATGATGCCGTCGCGCTGATGGCGGCGCTGGCGCGCACCCAAGGCGCACAACGCTTCGCACCGGAGACGCTGACCAACCCGTCGGGCTTTGCCGGTATCGACGGCCTGTTCCGCTTCCGCTCCGACGGCACCAATGAGCGTGGCCTTGCCGTCATGAAGGTGGCGTCGGGCGGCGGCACGGCGGTCGCGGGTTCGCCGAAGAGTTTCGGGGCTTGATCTTCGACAGGCGGTCGAGCTGCCTTGTCGAGCGCCGGCACCCGCCAGCTACTTTGCATGGGGTTGTTTTCGATATTTTGGCGGCGTGTACCTAGGCGGCGAGATCCGCGACCACGGCGTCGAGCACCGGGAATCCTGATTTCGTCACGCGCAACCGTCCGTCGGCATCGACGGCGATCGCGCCTTCTTCACGCAGCATCGCGATCCGGTGCGGATCGAGCTTTCGGCCGGAGAGTGCCGCATAGCGCTTGGGATCGATGCCCTCGGCGAGCCGCAGCCCCATCAGCAGAAATTCGTCGGCGCGCTCTTCGCTGTTGAGGCTGTCGTCGGTGACGACACCGTGACCGCGTTCCTCGACGTTCAGCAGCCATGCCTCCGGGCGCCGCTCGGTTGCGGTCGCGTGCCTGACGCCGTCGATGTCGAGCCTTCCATGCGCGCCGGGACCGATGCCGGCATACTCCTCGCCGCGCCAATAGACGAGGTTGTGCTTGCACTCTGCCCCGGTGCGGGCGTGGTTGGAGATCTCGTAGGCCGGCAATCCCTCGCGGGCGCAGACCTCCTGCGTCACGTCGTAGAGTGCGCGCGCGGTCGCTTCATCCGGCGTCTGCAATTTGCCGGCGGCATGCAGCCCGAAGAACGGCGTGCCTTCCTCGATCGTGAGCTGATAGAGCGACAGATGCTCGGCGGCTTCCGAGATCGCCTGCTTCAATTCACCGGCCCACATCTGCGGCGTCTGGTCGGGCCGCGCATAGATCAGATCGAACGAGTAGCGGTCGAATGCCGAGCGCGCGATCGCAACCGCGTCGAGCGCCTCGCGCGCGGTGTGCAGGCGACCCAATGCTTTCAACGAAGCGTCGTCCAATGCTTGCACGCCGAGCGAGACGCGGTTGACACCGGCGGCGCGATAACCGCGAAAGCGCGTCGCCTCGACGCTGGTCGGATTGGCCTCGAGCGTGACCTCGACGTCGCGCGAGACCTGCCAGTGCTTGCCGATCGCATCGAGCACGGCGCCGACGGTCTCTGGCTGCATCAGCGAAGGCGTGCCGCCGCCGAGGAAGATCGAGGACACTTCACGCCCCGGCACCCGCGCCGCCGTCGTTTCGATCTCGCGGGCGAAGGCGCGCACGAAGCGCGCCTCGTCGACGGGCGCGTGCCGCACATGGCTGTTGAAGTCGCAATACGGGCATTTCGACAGGCAGAACGGCCAGTGCACGTAGACGCCGAAAGCTTGTCGGTCAGCGTGGCTCAAGGCAGATCTCCGCGAGCTTCACGAAGGCGCGGGCGCGATGCGACAGGCCGAGCCCGAGCGGCGGCAGGCCGTGCTTCTCGATGCTGGTCATCTCGCCGAAGGTCCGCGTATGGCCGTCGGGCAGGAAAGCCGGATCATAACCGAAGCCGGCGTTGCCGCGCGGCGGCCAAACCAGGGTTCCGTCGGCACGGGCCTCGACCTCCTCGAGATGATCGTCCGGCCAGGCCACGCACAGCGCCGAGACGAAATGCGCCTTGCGCTGTTCCGGGTTGGTGGCGCCGCGCTCCTGCAGCAGCCGCTCGATCCGCGTCATCGCCGCCATGAAGTCCTTGTCTTCGCCGGCCCAGCGCGCCGAGTAGATCCCGGGCGCGCCGTCGAGCGCGTCGACCACGAGGCCGGAATCGTCGGCGAAGGCCGGCAGTCCAGTCGCCTTTGCTGCTGCGATCGCCTTGATCGCCGCATTGGCCTGAAAACTGTCGCCGGGCTCCTCGGGCTCGGCGAGGCCGAGCTCGCCGGCCGACACCGCCTCCACGCCGTGCGGCGCCAGCAGTTCCCGCATCTCGGCGAGCTTGCCGGGATTATGGGTGGCGATGACGAGCCTTCCGGTGATTCGGCGATGCATGGCCAATCTGACTACGCCACCGCGATCTTTTGCAAGTCGACCAGACGCGCGACACCTTTGCGCGCCAAGGCCATCAGCGCCAGGAATTCGTCTTGCGAGAACGGCGTCTTCTCGGCGGTGCCCTGCACCTCGATGATTCGGCCGTCGCCGGTCATGACGAAATTGGCGTCGGTGTCGGCCTCAGAGTCCTCGGCGTAGTCGAGATCGAGCACCGGTGTACCCTGATATATGCCGCAGGAGATCGCCGCCACGTTGTCGCGCAACACGTTGGTCTTCAGCATGTTGCGGGTCTTCATCCAGTTGATGCAGTCGGCCAGCGCCACCCAGGCACCGGTGATCGACGCGGTGCGGGTGCCGCCATCGGCCTGGATCACGTCGCAATCGACCGTGATCTGGCGCTCGCCGAGCGTCTCGAGATCGACGGCCGCGCGCAGCGAGCGCCCGATCAGCCGCTGGATCTCGACCGTGCGGCCGCCCTGCTTGCCGGCGGAGGCCTCGCGGCGGGTGCGTTCCAGGGTGGCGCGCGGCAGCATGCCGTATTCGGCGGTGACCCAGCCGCGGCCCTGGCCCTTCAGCCACGGCGGCAGGCGCTCTTCCAGCGTGGCGGTGACCAGCACATGGGTGTCGCCGAACTTCACCATGCAGGAACCCTCGGCGTATTTGACGACGCCGCGTTCCAGCGACACGGGACGCAGTTCATCGGGCGCACGGCGGCTTGGCCGCATGAAATCCTCCAAAAATCCGAGAGATATGAGCCAGAGCGTGACGAACCGTCATCGCGCTCTATCGTCTTGTTTGAGCATGATCTTTCGGAAAACCGGCGGCCACTTTTCCGGATCGTGCTCCGCCCGTGCTTGTAGGAGGGGGAAGGTCCAGCGGCAAGGGTTTTCGGCCCCGGCAGGGTCCGGTACGAGGGGGCTGAATGCCTGCTTGTCACCGGCCTCCGGGATCGACAAATTAGACAGTAATTGTGAGGGACTGGAGTGTGACTCACCACGATCCGATCGGCCTGATCGCGCCATATGCCGGGCTCGCCCAGCTCAACGAGCGTTCGCGCGACATTTTTCGTCAAATCGTCGAAAGCTATCTCGCGACCGGCGAGCCCGTGGGCTCGCGCAACATCTCGCGCCTGATCGCATTACCGTTGTCGCCGGCCTCGGTCCGCAACGTGATGTCGGATCTCGAGCAGCTCGGCCTGATCTATGCGCCGCACACCTCAGCCGGCCGGCTGCCGACCGAACTCGGTCTGCGTTTCTTCGTCGACGCCCTGATGCAGGTCGGTGACCTCACCGAGGCCGAGCGCCAATCGATCCAGACCCAGCTGGCGGCGGTCGGCCGTGCGCAATCCGTCGAGGCCGCGCTCGGCGAAGCATTGACACGGCTGTCGGGGCTGACCCGTGCCGCGGCCGTGGTGCTGACGCAGAAGTCGAATGCGCGGCTGAAGCACATCGAATTCGTGCGGCTGGAGCCGGAAAAGGCGCTGGTCGTGCTAGTCGGCGAAGACGGCCAGGTCGAAAACCGGGTGCTGGCGCTGCCGCCGGGTGTTCCATCCTCGGCCCTGACGGAAGCGACCAATTTCCTCAACGCGCGGATCCGCGGCCGGACGCTGGCTGAAGCGCGGCTCGAGCTCGAGACCGCGTTGACGCAAAACCGCGCCGAGCTCGATCAGCTCACGCAGAAGGTGGTCGCGGCCGGCATCGCGAGCTGGTCCGGCGGCGAGAGTGAGGACCGCCAGCTGATCGTGCGTGGCCACGCCAATCTGCTCGAGGATCTGCACGCGCTCGACGATCTCGAGCGGATCAAGTCGCTGTTCGACGATCTCGAAACCAAGCGCGGCGTGATCGATCTGCTCGGCCGTGCCGAACGCGGCGAGGGCGTGCGGATTTTCATCGGCTCGGAGAACAAGCTGTTCTCGCTGTCGGGTTCCTCGACCATCATCGCGCCCTACGGCGACGCCCAGGGCCGGATCGTCGGCGTGCTCGGTGGGATCGGACCGACGCGGTTGAACTATGCACGGGTGATCCCGACCGTCGACTATGCCGCGCGCATCGTCAGCAAGATGCTGGGCGGCTGACCGGAACGGATTTCGACTTCATTTGACGGGTTTTCTTCGTCCAGTCCGGAGGTCCCTGTTCCCGAAGCCGGTATCTTGCGCTTGATTTTCGCCGCCTAAAGCCCGATATCCCGGGCAGCAATCCCCAAGATTTGAACCGACGCGAGTTTTCGAGAAGGCAAGCCATGACCGATCCGAACCGGGCCAATGACAACACCGAGAATTCGGCGCCGACGGGTGAGCCCGTGGTCTCGAAGCCCTACATCATGCCTGACGATCCCGAGGTCGGGTCGGCGGAGGCGCTGGCCAAGGAGCTCGCGGAGGCGAAGGACCGCACGCTGCGCACGCTGGCCGAGATGGAGAACCTCCGGCAGCGCACCCGCCGCGAAGTTGCCGATGCCAAGACCTATGGCATCACGGGCTTTGCCCGCGACGTGCTCGATATCGCCGACAATCTGCAGCGCGCGCTCGACGCCGTGCCGGCCGAGACCAAGGAAGCCGCCGATCCCGGCCTGAAGGCGCTGATCGAAGGCGTCGAGCTGACCGAGCGGTCGCTGCTCAACGCGCTGGAGAAGAACGGCGTGAAGAAGTTCGATCCGATCGGCGAGAAGTTCGATCCGAACTTCCAGCAGGCGATGTTCGAGGTGCCCGACACGTCGGTGCCGTCCGGCACTGTGGTGCAGGTCGTGCAGGCCGGCTACATGATCGGCGAGCGCATCCTGCGTCCGGCGCTGGTCGGCGTCTCCAAGGGCGGCGCCAAGGCCGCTCCGAGCGCCGACTTCACGGTCTGACCCGCCGCTTCACGGCAGCGGCTTCTCATAGGCCTTCGGCCAATAGGTGCCGAAGCTCCAAAGATTTCCTTCCGGGTCACGGCAGGCGAAGTCGCGGCTGCCGTAATCGGTGTCGCGCAATTCCATTTCGATCTTTGCGCCCGCCGCCCTTGCCTTCGCATGCAGGGCGTCGGGATCGTCGACGGCGATGTAGATTGAATCGGTGCGGCGGCCGGTAGAGTCGCCGACCAGCCTGCCATAGGCATCGTCACGGCTCTGGCCCAGCATCAGCATCGAGGAACCGTAGGCGAGCTCGGCGTGGTGGATCACGCCGCCGTCGCGATAGACCACGCGCTCGGTGAATCCGATCACTGTCTTGAGCCAGGCGATCATCGCCTCAGCGTCCGTGCAGCGCAGGGTGGGATAGATGCGGGGCGGCTCGATGTCGTGCGTCATGGTGGCTCACTTTTTTGGCTGACGGCGCCACTTTGCACGAGCCGATGCGGCCGTGGCTTGAAGGTTTGTTACCGGTCGAGCAGCCCGTCGTCGGCGTGAACCAGCCGCCGATCGGTCAGCGCCTGGCGGCGCGCCCAGGCAGTGGGCGGTTCCCCTGCGAATTCGACGAACTCCCGCGCGAGATGCGCCTGGTCGGCATAGCCGCTCTCCGCCGCGATCCCGGCCCAGCCACGCGTGGCGTCGCTCTGGGCGAGCCGGCTCGCCCGATGAAACCGCATCACGCGCGCCAGCGATTTCGGCGCCAGGCCGAGCTCGGATCGAAATCGGCTGGCCAGGTGCTTGCGGCTCCAGCCGATCTCGTCGGCCAATGTCGTGATGCTGACGGCACCGGCCGAGCGCGCCAGTCTCCGATAGGCGAACGCGACTTCGGGAGACGGCGTGTGGCGGGCGCGGCGCAGCACGAAGGCTTCGATCAGGTCGAAGCGGCGCTGCCAGCACGTCACGGCGCCGAGCCGTTCGCGCAAACGGCGGCCCTCATGACCGAGCACATCGTCGATCTCGACCATGCGTCCGACCAGATCGGCCACAGTGCCGCCGAAGAAACTGTAGGCGCCGAGCGGCGTGAAATCCACCTGCACGCAGGCGGCCCGGCCATCGGACTCAATGTAGACCGGCCCCGCATGCAGGCCGGCGGCGAAGCTGAGTTGACGATCGGCAGCTCCAGGCTCGCGTCCGAGCGCGATCAGGAACGGGGTGCCGAAACTGACGATCAGCGGGACGATGAGCGGCGCGGTCTGCCGATGCGCGAACCGGCCGGTCGCGGTCTCGCGATAACCCGTGATCCGGACGATCAGGCCCGCCGTGGGTGGCGACGGCAGGCGCTGCGCGAAATCGAATGCAATGGGTGAGACGAACTCGGCCATGCGGATCTCGCGCGAGGCGGGGTCCTACGCGATGTCAGACGACTTGATGCGCTTGACGCCGGCCTTGGCCATATCGTCCCACGCCTTGGCGAGCGATCCCTGGGTGTCGATGCCGCGGCAGGCGTCTTCCACCACATAGGTCTCGAAGCTGGCCTTGCGTGCGTCGAGCGCGGTCCATGCCACGCAGAAGTCGGTGGCGAGCCCGGCCACGAAAAGCCGCTCGACGTTGCGCGCCTTCAGATAGGCGGCGAGCCCGGTGGTGGTCTTGCCGTCGGCCTCGGTGAAGGCGGAGTAGCTGTCGACGTCCTTGTGAAAGCCCTTGCGGATGATCAGCTCGGCCTGCGGGATCGCAAGTTCCTTCGACAGCGAGGCGCCGTCGGTGCCCTGCACGCAATGGTCGGGCCACAGCACCTGCTTGCCATAGGCGAGGTCGATGACCTCGAACGGCTTCTTGCCTTCATGGACCGAGGCAAACGAGACGTGACCGGGCGTGTGCCAGTCCTGCGTCATCACCACATTGGCAAAGCTCTTGGCGATCTTGTTGATGACAGGCACCACCTGCTCGCCATCCTTCACCGCGAGGCTGCCGCCGGGCAGGAAGCAGTTCTGGACGTCGATCACCAGCAGCGCGGAGCCGTCGTCGGGCTTGATTGCAGCCGCCCAGAGACTTTTTGGAACCAGGGTCGCAAGCGCCATCGTACCGAGGCCTGCAACCATCCGTCGTCGATCCAACATCGCGCCCCTCCTCGCTTTGCGTGATATCGCGCGAGGAGGCTAGTTCCGTTCGGCGAACGACGAAAGTGGGATTTTTCCAACCGGCTCTACGAAGGGCGGTTCAGCCGCGCGGCTGGATGCCGTCGCGCACCGCGCGGAAGCGCGGGAAGGCCGTCTCCCAATCGGTGCGCGGCGAGCTTCCGATGATGCGCATCGATGTCTGGGCACCGAACCGCAGCCACTGCACGATGGTCACCGGGGTGTTGTCCTTGCCGCTGACGGCGTCGATCCGGGTCTCGAATCCGGGCTGGCCGTCGATCCGGATCGGTTCGGACATGGTGATCCGCCCGTCGCGCACGCCGGGGATCGTGGTGGCGATCTGCTGGGCAAAGCGACCGCGATCGTCGGGTGTGGCCGGGGCCGAGCCGATGATGCCGAGCAGCATGAAGGGCTTGGTCTCGAGGCTCTTGTCCCCGGCATCGGCCATCAGCAGCGCCGCGCCCGGCGCCAGCATGCGGACATTCTTGAAACTGCTGAGCTCGGTGACCTTGAACGGCATCATGCCGAGCTGCTCGTCGACCGGCACCTCGTTGCGGATCTGGGCGGAGGCGAACATCTGCCGCACGGCGTCGTCGGTGTAGATCTTGCTCGCGTTCTCCGGCACCTGCACTGCGACATAGCCGGAGAAGGTCGGTCCGGGCAGGATCATGGAATAACGCCGCACATTGCTCGCGCCGTCGCGCGCACTCTCCACGGTGTAGTAGCCGAGACCGGCCGGCGTCTCGATGCTCTCGGGCTTGATGCCGCCGGTGCCGCCCGGGTTGGCCTTGAAGGCGTTCACGACCTCGTTGTAGGCCTCCGCGGGCAGATCGGCGATCAGGACCTTCACGCCCTGATCCTCGGTCTCGAAGCCGATGAACGATTTGGCACGCACGAGGCCCACGAGCGGCTTCATCCCGACATGCGCGCCCGGCGGAAACACCGCGTCGGCGGCAAAGCCACGACAGGTGGCAGCAATCAGCAAGGCAACCGCAACGAGAACTCGAAAAGGCATCATGGGGGATCTACCGGTTTTGCTTGGTGGCCGCGCAACGGGGCCGGTGCAGGGCTGGATGGCCTCTTTCAGTCGGACCGCTTTTAGCGGTTTTGATGGCCCTGCAACAGGCCGCCAACGCTCCGCTCCGGGCCTGCAGGCCCGATTCCATGGGCTTTTCGCCTTGATTGGCAGGCACTTTCCAGTTTCCCGACATTTCCAAGATGAGCCGCCAGCGGCCAAACAGCGCGCCCTCGACCCGTGCGCCGCCCTCGCATACGACGTTTGTGAGCGTTCACTCAACAGCGCTGACGTCGCGTGGTGGATGTTCGTGGCCGACGACCCCCGGCATCATTGCCGATTTGTTAACTTGGCTCGGGTTGAACCGGTGCCGCAGCCGGGCTGACACAATCTTTCAAACGTCAGTCTTTTCAGGCCTCAACGTTGCGTCCAGTCCTTGCGGGCAGGACCCTCTCTCCTATATCAGGCTCACCGTCGCAATATCGCGAGTATGTGAACGTCTGGGGGTTCGGTACGGAGCGCCGTCAGGGCCCAACCAACCTGCCGTAGCAAAGAGGATATCAAAACCATGGGTAAGGTCATTGGGATCGACCTCGGCACCACGAATTCGTGCGTTGCCGTGATGGATGGCAAGAACGCCAAGGTGATCGAGAATGCCGAGGGTATGCGAACGACGCCGTCGATCGTTGCCTTCACCGACGACGGCGAGCGCCTCGTCGGACAGCCGGCGAAACGCCAGGCGGTGACCAATCCCGAGCGTACGTTCTTTGCGGTGAAGCGCCTCATCGGCCGCCGCTATGACGACCCGATGGTCGAGAAGGACAAGAAGCTCGTCCCCTACAAGATCGTCAAGGCATCGAACGGCGACGCCTGGGTCGAAGCCGATGGCAAGACCTATTCGCCCTCGCAGGTCTCGGCCTTCATTCTGCAGAAGATGAAGGAGACCGCCGAGGCGCATCTCGGCCAGAAGGTCGATCAGGCCGTCATCACCGTTCCCGCTTATTTCAACGACGCACAGCGTCAGGCCACCAAGGACGCCGGCAAGATCGCCGGCCTCGAGGTGCTGCGCATCATCAACGAGCCGACCGCTGCCGCGCTCGCCTACGGCCTCGACAAGACCAAGGCCGGCACGATCGCCGTGTACGATCTCGGCGGCGGCACCTTCGACGTCTCGATCCTCGAGATCGGCGACGGCGTGTTCGAGGTGAAGTCGACCAACGGCGACACCTTCCTCGGCGGTGAAGATTTCGATATGCGCCTGGTCGGCTATCTCGCCGACGAGTTCCAGAAGGAGCAGGGCATCAACCTGCGCAACGACAAGCTCGCTCTGCAGCGCCTGAAGGAAGCTGCCGAAAAGGCCAAGATCGAGCTGTCGTCGACCACGCAGACCGAAATCAATCTGCCGTTCATCACGGCTGACCAGACCGGTCCGAAGCATCTGACGATGAAGCTGACCCGCGCCAAGTTCGAGGCGCTGGTGGCCGACCTCGTCGAGAAGACCATCGAGCCGTGCCGCAAGGCGCTGAAAGATGCCGGCCTGACCGCCGGCGAGATTGGCGAAGTGGTGCTGGTCGGCGGCATGACCCGCATGCCGAAGATTCAGGAAGTCGTGAAGCAGTTCTTCGGCAAGGAGCCGCACAAGGGCGTCAATCCCGACGAAGTCGTCGCGATCGGCGCTGCGATCCAGGCCGGCGTGCTGCAGGGCGACGTCAAGGACGTGCTGCTGCTCGACGTGACCCCGCTGTCGCTGGGCATCGAGACGCTGGGCGGCGTGTTCACCCGCATCATCGACCGCAACACCACGATCCCGACCAAGAAGAGCCAAGTGTTCTCGACCGCCGAAGACAATCAGGGCGCCGTGACCATCCGCGTCTTCCAGGGCGAGCGTGAAATGGCCGCCGACAACAAGATGCTCGGCCAGTTCGACCTGATGGGCATTCCACCGGCTCCGCGCGGCATGCCGCAGATCGAGGTGACTTTCGACATCGACGCCAACGGCATCGTCAACGTCTCGGCCAAGGACAAGGCGACCGGCAAGGAACAGCAGATCCGGATCCAGGCATCCGGCGGTCTGTCCGAGGCCGACATCGACAAGATGGTCAAGGACGCCGAGGTCAACGCGGCCGAGGACAAGAAGCGCCGCGAGGCCGTCGACGCCAAGAACCATGCCGATGGCCTGGTTCATTCGACCGAGAAGGCCTTGGCCGAACACGGTTCGAAGATCGCCGACACCGAGCGCCGTGCGATCGAAGACGCCGTCAGCGACCTCAAGGAAGCGCTGAAGGGCGACGACGCCGAGGCGATTAAGGCCAAGACCAACACGCTGGCGCAGGCTTCGATGAAGCTCGGCGAGGCCATGTACAAGCAGCAGGCCGAGGCCGATGCGGCCAAGGACGCTGCCAAGGATGACGTTGTCGACGCGGAGTTCACCGAGGTCGACGACGACAAGAACAACAAGAAGTCTGCCTAAGCGGGCTTGCGATCATGACCCTCACACCAAAGAGCACGCGACGCGTCTCGGAGGAGTGGGGGTCATTTTTCTTTAAGGCGATCGCCGCATCTTCCAGACAGGCGCAATCCTTGGCGATCGCGACGAACTTCGGACGGAATTGAAGTATGTCCACCAAGCGCTGCTATTACGAGACTCTCGAGGTCGAGCGGAACGCGGACGAGACCAAGCTGAAATCGGCTTTCCGCAAGCTCGCGATGAAATGGCATCCGGACAAGAATCCGGGCGACGCCAGCAGCGAGGTCCGGTTCAAGGAAATCAACGAAGCCTATGAAGTGCTGAAGGACGGCGACAAGCGCGCCGCCTACGACCGCTTCGGCCATGCCGCCTTCGAGCAGGGCATGGGTGGTGGCGGCCCCGGCTTCGGCGCCGGCTTCGCCTCTTCCTTCTCCGATATCTTCGAGGATCTGTTCGGCATGGCCGGACAGCGCCGCGGCAGCGGCGGCCGCGAACGCGGTGCGGACCTGCGCTACAACATGGAGATCACGCTCGAGGAGGCCTTCCAGGGCAAGACCGCGCAGATCGAGATCCCGGTCTCGGTCACCTGCGAATCCTGCTCCGGCACCGGCGCCAAGGCCGGCTCCAAGCCGAAGACCTGCTCGCATTGCGGCGGTGCCGGCCGTATCCGGCAGGCCCAGGGCTTCTTCACGCTGGAGCGGACCTGCCCCGGCTGTCAGGGCCGCGGCCAGATGATCGAGGACGCCTGCACCTCCTGCGCCGGTTCCGGCCGGGTGACGCGCGAGCGCACGCTGTCGGTCAACATTCCCCCGGGAGTCGAGGACGGCACCCGCATTCGTCTCGCCGGCGAAGGTGAGGCCGGCGTCCGCGGCGGACCGCCCGGCGACCTCTACATCTTCCTGTCGCTGACCACGCACCAGTTCTTCCAGCGCGACGGCGCCGACCTGCATTGTCGCGTGCCGATCTCGATGGTGACCGCAGCACTCGGCGGCGAATTCGAGGTGCCGACCATCGACAAGGGCAAGACCAAGGTGAAGGTGCCCGCCGGGACCCAGTCCAGCCGCCGATTCCGCATCGCATCAAAGGGCATGCCGGTGCTCCGCTCGCGCCAGACCGGCGACATGTATGTCCAGGTCGTGGTCGAAACGCCGCAGAATCTGACCAAGAAGCAGCAAGAATTGCTGATGGAGTTCGAAAAACTGTCGTCCGGCGCAACCCAGCCGGAGGCAGCGGGTTTCTTCTCTAAGGTCAAGGACTTCTTCGGAAACCGCTCGGTCTAGCCGCAGTCGTTATGCTTGACCGTTACGACTTCGATCTATACGTGTTTATGACTGTTTTCTGACAACCGCTCGATTGTGCGCGGTCCCGCCTGGTAGCGACATGCCTCTGCAATCGTCCGTGCGTGCGTCGAAGAAGCCCCTCCGTCTCGACGACGAGGTACGTTTTCTCCGTTCATGGATGGAGAAGCCGCTGCATATGGGCGCGGTGATGCCGTCCGGACGGCTGCTTGCGCGCACCATGGCGCAATATGTCGATCCCGAAGCCGAAGGACCGGTCGTCGAACTTGGACCGGGCACCGGGGCGATCACCAACGCGCTGATCGAGCACGGCGTCGATCAAAAACGTCTCGTGCTGGTTGAGTACAATCCCGGTTTCTGCGCGTTGCTGCGCGAACGCTATCCGCAGGCCAAGGTGGTCCAGGGTGATGCCTACAGGCTGCGCGATACGCTGTGGGACGTCATGAAGACACCCGCCTCGGCCGTGGTCTCCGGTCTGCCGCTGGTCACCAAGCCGATGCTGACCCGCCTCAAGCTGATCCGCGATGCCTTCCTGGCGCTCGCACCCGGCGCGCCGTTCGTCCAGTTCACCTATTCGGTGGCGCCCCCGATTCCGAAGTCGCTGCCGGGCGTGTCCACAGAGGCCTCCGAGCGGATCTGGATGAACCTTCCGCCCGCGCGGGTCTGGGTGTATCGCAAGGGCTGACCTTCCAGCGCCGTCGCGCTGGGTGCGACCTACACCTGCGATTTCGAAATGTCCGCGCTGAAAATCCTCGTGATCCCGGGATCGCTTCGATCCGGCTCGCTCAATGCGAAGCTGGCCGCCGTGCTGGCACACGAGCTCGCGCAATCCGGCGCCGACGTCAGCCGCATCTCGCTCGGCGATTTCCCGCTGCCGATCTATGACGGCGACCTGCAGGCGAAATCGGGCGTGCCGCAGCACGCCGTCAATCTGAAGCGGATGATCGGGGCCCATCATGGCGTGCTGATCGTGACGCCCGAATATAACTCCTCGGTGCCGGCGCTGGTGAAGAACACCATCGACTGGGTCAGCCGCGTGCAGGATGCGCACGAGGCCCGCGGCCAGGTGTTCCACGACCGCGCCTTCGCGATGGCAGCGGCATCCGGCAACCGGCTCGGCGGCACGCGCGCGCTGGCAGCGCTGCGCCTGATCCTGACCGCGTGCCACGCCACCGTGATCCCGAACCAGCTCGCGCTGTCATTCGCCGAGCAGGCCTATGACGATATGGATCGTCTGAAGCATCAGGGCGACATCGATACGATGCGGGCGCTGGTGCGACAGCTGATCGACCATTCCCAACGCATGATGTGAGGTGACATGCAGCCAGCCCAGATCGCTCCAAGGATCGCTCCAAGAGACCGGTTGATCGTGGCGCTCGATTTGCCGTCGGTCGCTGCGGCCGAGGCGATGATCGACAGGCTCGGCGACAGCGTCACCTTCTACAAGATCGGCTATCAGCTTGGTTACGCCGGCGGTCTCGTGCTGGCGAAGCAGCTTGCAGGCCGTGGCAAGAAGGTCTTTCTCGATCTCAAGCTGCACGACATCGGCAACACCGTTGCTCGCGGGGTCGAAAGCGTCGCTACTCTCGGCGCGACCTTCCTCACCGTGCATGCCTATCCGCAGACCATGACGGCGGCGGTCGAGGCCCGCGCCGGCGCCAGTCTGAAGATCCTCGCGGTGACGGTGCTGACCTCCTATGACGACGCGGACCTTCACGCCGCGGGCTATCGCCTCAACGTCTCCGATCTCGT
This sequence comes from Bradyrhizobium uaiense, assembly GCF_010811875.1. Lineage (GTDB taxonomy): Bacteria > Pseudomonadota > Alphaproteobacteria > Rhizobiales > Xanthobacteraceae > Bradyrhizobium > Bradyrhizobium uaiense. Next base: position 2,229 of record NZ_VKHP01000114.1, on the reverse strand, counting down.
CGAAGCGCGCGCCCGGCAGGCGCAGGCGCTCGGTGTCGACGGCCTCGTCAGCTCGCCCGAGGAAGCGAGCGCCTTGCGCAAGATCGTCGGCGGTCAGATGAATCTGGTGACCCCCGGCATCCGCCCGGCGGGCTCGGCGACCGGTGACCAGAAGCGCATCATGACGCCGGCGCGCGCCATCGCTGCCGGCGCCGATTATCTGGTGGTCGGACGTCCGGTGATGGAAGCCGCCGATCCGAAGGCCGCCGCCGAAGCCATTCACACCGAGATCGCCCAGGCGCTCGCCTGAACCAACAACACGGGAGAACAGAGATGGCGAAGGGATACTGGATTGGACGCGTCGACGTTCATAACGAGGACGGCTACAAGCCCTACATGGCGGCCAACCCGGCCATCTTCCAGAAGTTCGGTGGCAAGTTCATCGTGCGCGGCGGCAAGTTCGCCACCGTGGAGGGCCAGAGCCGGTCGCGCAACGTCGTGATCGAATTCCCGGACTATGAGACCGCGCTCGCCTGCTACAACTCGCCCGAATACCAGGCCAACATCAAGGTGCGGCAGCCGCATTCGATCGCCGACCTGATCATCATCGAGGGTCACGATAGCCCATAGCCGGGGCGGGCTCGGTTGCCGGAACAGTCATGGCTCGCTATACGGCTTGGAGAGGTGAGCCATGGCTGACATGCGTCTGATTGTTGCGGGAGCCGGCGGCCGGATGGGCCGCACGCTGACGCGGGTGATTTCCGAAACTCCGGGAGCGGTGCTGGTCGGCGCGCTGGAGGCGCCCGGCTCGGAGCTGCTCGGCAAGGACGCCGGCGTGCTCGCCGGCCTTCCCGCCAATGACGTCAAGCTGTCGGCCGATTTGTGGTCGATGTCGGCGGCCGCCGACGGCATCCTGGATTTCACCGTGCCGGCCGCGACCATCGCCAATGTCGCGATCGCGGCCGAGCGCGGCCTCGTTCATGTCATCGGCACCACCGGCCTGTCGCAGTCCGACGACGCGGTGATCCGCAGCGTCACCGACCGCGCCATCGTGGTGAAGTCGGGCAATATGAGCCTCGGCGTCAATCTGCTCGCCGCGCTGGTCAAGCGCGTCGCGCAGTCGCTCGATGAGAGCTTTGACATCGAAATCCTCGAGCTGCATCACAAGTCCAAGATCGATGCGCCGTCGGGCACCGCGCTGATGCTCGGCGAAGCCGCTGCTGCCGGCCGCGGAATCACGCTCGAGCAGCATTCGGCACGCGGCCGCGATGGCCTGACCGGCGCGCGTCGTGCCGGCGATATCGGCTTCGCCTCGCTGCGCGGCGGCACCGCGGCGGGCGATCACAGCGTGATCTTTGCCGGCCCCTCGGAGCGCATCACGCTGTCGCACCATGCCGAAGATCGCGCGCTGTTCGCGCAGGGCGCGCTGAAGGCTGCGCTGTGGGCGCATGGCAAGAAGCCCGGCATGTATTCCATGACCGACGTTCTCGGGTTGAACGACTGAGATCGCTCGACAAAATCCAGCTAATCGAAAACGGAATCTAAAATGAGTGATCGTCTTCTTGTGCTCGTTCGTCACGGTCAGAGCGAATGGAATCTGAAGAACCTGTTCACTGGGTGGAAGGACCCTGATCTCACCGAGCAGGGCATCGCTGAAGCCAAGGACGCCGGTCGCAAGCTGAAGGCGCAGGGCCTGTCGTTCGATGTCGCCTTCACCTCCGACCTGACGCGCGCGCAGCATACGCTGAAGCTGATGTTGGAGCAGATCGGCCAGACCGGACTACCGACCACGAAGAATCTCGCGCTCAATGAACGCGATTACGGCGATCTCTCGGGCCTCAACAAGGACGACGCCCGCAAGAAATGGGGCGAGGACCAAGTCCTGGTCTGGCGCCGGTCCTACGACGTGCCGCCGCCCGGCGGCGAAAGCCTGAAGGACACGCTGGCGCGTACGCTGCCCTATTACGTGCAAGAGATCCTGCCCGGCGTGCTGCGCGGCCAGCGCACGCTGATCGCAGCCCACGGCAATTCGCTGCGCGCGCTGATCATGGTGCTGGAGAAGCTGACGCCGGAGCAGATCCTCAAGCGCGAGCTCGCGACCGGCGCGCCGGTGGTCTATCGGCTCAATGCCGATTCCACCGTCGCGTCCAAGGTCGATCTCGCGGGGTAAGCGATGTGTGATCCGTCATCCTGAGGAGCGCGAAGCGCGTCTCGAAGGGTCGACGGCCCGACTGGTGGCCGTGCATCCTT
>NZ_VKHP01001132.1 GCF_010811875.1 Bradyrhizobium uaiense | reverse complement strand
CGCACTCAACACGCCGACCTGGAGGGATTTGAAGGCGGCGTTCGAGGACGCCAAGGCCGACGTCGCGGTACACGGCGCGATTTTGACAGGCAGCGGCGACAAGGCCTTCATTGCCGGCGCCGACATCGGAGAGCTCGCCCATGCCGACGCCTATGAGGCTGAGGAATCGAGCCGCTTCGGCCAGGAGGTTCTGAGCCTTGTCGAAAATCTCGGTAAGCCCGTGATCGCGGCGA
>NZ_VKHP01001131.1 GCF_010811875.1 Bradyrhizobium uaiense | reverse complement strand
AGGTGCGCCGCCGCGTCACGCCAGCGAGGGTCGGACAGGAAACTCATCCTGCGCTTGCTCCCGCGAGCAGGGCGTTCAGGCGCTCGGCCTGCCGCTTGGGCGTGCTCAACAGCTCCGCCACATAGGGCTCGTTGGTGTTTGACAGCTCAGCCGGCTGGCCTTGCGCCACAACCCGTCCGGCCCGCATCACCGCGATGCGATCGGCAAGCAGCAAGGCCGCCGTCATGTCGTGA
>NZ_VKHP01001130.1 GCF_010811875.1 Bradyrhizobium uaiense | reverse complement strand
TCACTTGCGCCAAGCCATCGCCGCCAAAGGCGCGCTCGCCGTCATTCCCAACAACCCGTCACGCGCGCTCAAATACCCACTCGACAAGCATCTCTACGCCCAGCGTCATCTCGTCGAATGCTGCTTCAGTAAGCTCAAGCAGTTCCGCCGGGTCGCAACACGCTTCGAAAAGACAGCCAGAAATTACCGAGCCGTCGTCACTCTGGCTGCTATCGTCCTATGGATGCGGTAAG
>NZ_VKHP01001129.1 GCF_010811875.1 Bradyrhizobium uaiense | reverse complement strand
AAACCGAAATAGTTTGGCATCAGGGACTTGACGCATTTTGCTGAGTTGCCCGTCGGGCAACTCAGCGCGTCGGCATTGTGAGGGACGCACCGGCGGCAGGGTTCCCTCTCCCCTTGCGGGAGAGGGTGGGGAGAGGGGTTGCCCCGGGCGGAATGGTCGACGAGAACAATGGCCGCGCAATATTGCCGCGGCGAACACGGAGAGGGCGCGCCGTGTGGCACCCCTCTCCCTAA
>NZ_VKHP01001128.1 GCF_010811875.1 Bradyrhizobium uaiense | reverse complement strand
GCGTTCATCAAGGGCTGAGGCGGGAGTTGCGTTCCGCGTTGTCTATCGACGCAGTGCTGCTGCTGGGTGCACTGAAGTAAGGAAGCCACCAGCGGTCGGGTTCCCTCCCCCCTTGCGGGGGAGGGTTGGGGAGAGGGGTAAGCCCAGGGCGAGATGCGCGACGAAGCAATCGGCATCGCAATCTCGGTTACACAATTGAAGGCGATTCGAGAGAGCACGCCGTGTGGCCACCCC
>NZ_VKHP01001127.1 GCF_010811875.1 Bradyrhizobium uaiense | reverse complement strand
TGTCCGATCCAAGCAATGCCACGTATCAGTTGCAGCTGTGGGATTCGAACGGCACGGTGGCCGGTGGCGAGTTCCTGATCAACGGCGTGGCGCAGACCGCAGGCCATGCGATCAATGTGCCGTCGGGCGCCAATGTGGTGTTCGATGCCGGGACGTCAGCCGGCACCGATACGCTGTGGGCGCAGCTCATTCAGAACGGCACGGCGAGTGGCTGGAAGCAGTTTGCGGTCTCGG
>NZ_VKHP01001126.1 GCF_010811875.1 Bradyrhizobium uaiense | reverse complement strand
GATGGACCCCGGCTCGATCTGGCTGCGCAAGCTGATGCTGGAGACCGGACGCGAGTTGGAGACGGGGAAGGTGTAGCGCACGCTCCATCCACACGTCGTCCCGGCGCAGGCCGGGACCCATAACCACAAATCTCAATTGTGGTGCGACGCTGGGGCCACGGCCTTTCATCTCCAATTCACAACGGTGGTTATGGGTCCCGGCCTGCGCCGGGACGACGTGTGGATGGAGCGTGC
>NZ_VKHP01001125.1 GCF_010811875.1 Bradyrhizobium uaiense | reverse complement strand
GCACGCCGTCGGTGTTGTTCGACGGCAGGAAGTCGATCAGCCGGCGCATCTGCAGCGGCGCGTCGACGTCATTCTCGAGCGCGCCATCGGCGATCGAGGAGCGCGTCGCGTGCACCGAGGCGCCGCCGAGCTCCTCGGCGGTCACCACCTCGTTGGTGACGGTCTTCACCACGTCGGGACCGGTGACGAACATATAGCTGGTGTTCTTCACCATGAAGATGAAGTCGGTCATCG
>NZ_VKHP01001124.1 GCF_010811875.1 Bradyrhizobium uaiense | reverse complement strand
TGCAGGCGGCGGGATTGCAGGCCTTGACGCGCGAAGGCCTCGGCTCCAGCGTGATTTTCCAGGCGCTCGCAGCCAACAACATCGACGTCTATGTGGATTATTCCGGCACGCTGTGGGTCAACCAGTTTCACCGTACCGATATGCCGCCGCGCGAAACATTGCTCGCCGAGTTGAAGGAGATCCTGGCAAAGCAGGACATCACCCTGCTCGGCGCGCTCGGTTTCGAGAACGCCT
>NZ_VKHP01001123.1 GCF_010811875.1 Bradyrhizobium uaiense | reverse complement strand
ACCACGAAAGCACCACGTGCCCGATATCTTATCGATTGCGGCAGAACAAATGCTGGCCAGTGCCAAATGGAAAACCGTGAGTTGGCGCAGCGGGACCAAAGGTCGGTTGAAAGCCCGATTTGCTGCTCTCCGTGTCCGCACCGCCGACGGCCCTCCTCAGCGGATTTGGGATAAAGGTCAGCAGCATCTCCCGGGCGACGAAGCTTGGCTCATTGGCGAGCAACGTGCCTCAGG
>NZ_VKHP01000113.1 GCF_010811875.1 Bradyrhizobium uaiense | reverse complement strand
GCACCGCCGCGATTGCCGCCGCCGCCACGATTCGCCGCAGCTGCGCGGTTGCCGGCACTGCCGCGGTTGGCGGCCTTTGCGCGATCGCCACCGCCCTTGTTGCCGGCACCCGCGCGGTCACCACCCTTGGCGCGATCGCCCGCACCAGCACGATCACCACCCTTGGCACGATCTCCGGCGCGGTCGCCTCCACGATCCCCAGCTCGATCGCCTCCACGATTTCCAGCGCGATCACCCGCACGGTCTCCGGCGCGATCGCCCCCACGATCGCCGCCGCGGTCTCCTGCCCGGTCACCTCCGCGGTCTGCACCCTGGCGATCGCGCAAAGGCCGCCAACCGCGGCAGTGCCGGCAACCGCGCAGCTGCGGCGAATCGTGGCGGCGGCGGCAATCGCGGCGGTGCCATGAACGTGTCGTCCGGACGGGCAGCTGCGGCGGCATCGGCGCGCGGGCGGTCGAGTATGGCCAGCATGCCGCGCGGCGGCGGCGCAAGTTTCGCCGGCCGTGGTGGCGGTGGCTTCAGCGGCGGCGGAGGTGGTTTCCGCGGCGGTGGCGGAGGTGGCGGCTTCCGTGGCGGCGGCGGTGGTGGACGGCGTTCCGACATCGCGCTCAAGCACGATATCACGCTGCTTGGGCATCTCGCCAACGGTCTCGGCTACTACCGCTTCAGCTATCTCGGCAGCAGCAAGGCCTATGTCGGCGTGATGGCGCAGGAGGTCGAGCAAGTCATGCCGGCGGCCGTGACCCGCGGCGCCGACGGCTATCTCAGGGTCTATTACGGCAAGCTCGGACTGAAATTCCGAAGCTACACCGACTGGCTTGCCGCCGGCGCAAAGATTCCATCCCCGTCGGAGGCATCACGATGACAAGCTGTTCGCGACTGAATCGTATTGCCTCGATCGGCGTGGCTATAGCCGCCGCGCTTGCCCTGCTGCTGTCGTCCGCTCGCGCCCAGCAGGGCTTCCCCAATCCGGAGGACGCGGCGGCCGCCTTGGCGACCGCCGTCAAGGCCGGCACGAGCCGGGCCATGCTGAAGGTACTCGGTCGCGATGCTGCCGATATCATCGAGTCCGGCGACGATGTCGCCGACGCCAATGCGCGGCAGCGCTTTCTGTCGGCCTATGACGACAAGCATTCGATCAAGGCTGACGGCAACAAGAAAGCCATTCTGATTCTGGGAAAGGATGATTTCCCGTTCCCGATCCCCCTCGTCAACAACGACGACGGTTGGAGTTTCGACGCGGATGCGGGTCGTCGAGAAATCCTCTACCGCAGGATCGGCCAAAACGAGCTTGCCGCAATCCAGACCAGTTTGGCTTATGTCGACGCCCAGAACGAATACGCCGAGAAGGATCGCGGCGAGGGTGTGGGCGCCTACGCCCAGCGCATCGTCAGCAGGCCGGGCAAGACCGACGGATTGTTCTGGCGCGACGACAAGGATCCGAGCCCGCTTGGTGAGCTGGCGGCGCAAGCTGCTGTGGAAGGTTACAAGGTCGGCGAGCAGAGCATGCCGTACCATGGGTACTACTATCGGATCCTGAAGGCGCAGGGCTCCGACGCCCCCGGCGGCGCGCTGAATTATGTCGTGAATGGCAAGATGATCGGTGGATTTGCACTGGTTGCCTGGCCGGCTGAATATGCAAATTCCGGCGTCATGACCTTCCTCGTCAACCACGCCGGCACCGTCTATCAAAAGGATCTCGGTCCACGCACCGATTTCCTGGCCAAGCGCATGATCGCTTTCGATCCGGATCACACCTGGAAGAAAGTGGACCCTACAAATCCCTGAGCGAAGAGGGACTGCAGCGATGCGAGGCATGATCCGTCCCGTCATACTGGCGCTTGTCGCTCTGGTGCTTCTGGTCGCGCCATGCTTCGCGCAGGCGACCGGCCACGTCCAGGTCAAGTTCGTAAAGGCGGCCCTCATCGTGGGGGGCGGCGGCGGAACCGGCACGCTCATCTACCGCGGTCGGCACTATCCGTTCATCGCATCCGGATTCAGTCTCGGCGTAACGGCCGGCACGTCCGTGAGCTGGCTCGAAGGAACTGCCTCGGGTATCCGGGAGGTCAACGATTTCGCCGGCAGCTACGCGCTGCTCGGAGCAGGCGGTGCGTGGGCCGCTGGCGTCGGCGGGGTAACCCTGCGAAATGAACACGGCGTGGTGTTGATGCTCAAAGGGCCGAAAGCGGGATTGGAGTTCGCGGCCAATCTGGGTGGGCTCACGATCGCGCTGAGGTGAATCCAGGCTCCGCTTGCCTCAATCCAGAATCTACTTCGGAAGACATTCCACATTGTAGGCAATGATGATCTGCGCCGGGTCGGCCTTGCCGATGCTTTTCAGGTCTTCGAAGCCGCTCTTCAGCCTGGCTCCTGCGTCTTTCAGGCTGCCCTCGAGCGTGGATTTGGCGGTACGGCACCGCTCCTCGCTAGTGAACTCCTGAAAGACCACGGTCGGCAGAAGCCTCCATTCAGCTTTGTCGCTCGTGGCAGCCGGGTTGACCGAATAGGAGAATACATACATCAGCACCCACATCTGCATGCTCCCGTCGTGATGCGAGGTGGTCGCGCCTTCCCGTCATCGTCGAAAGGCGCGGCGGTCGAGCTATGGCCATCATGGTCTCGTGCGGAAGGCCCGCGTCGACCATGATCTAGATCAAGTGAGCAGGCGAACCTGCAGGGTATCGCGACCGAGTTGTCCCTTGCTCTCTGGCAAGTGTAGACATCCAGGCGCGCGGCGCACCGAGCGATAGATTGATCTATCTCAAGGCCAGATGCGCGGCGAAGGCTCAGTTTGAATCGGCAGATAACGATTCGTCATCCGGATAATCGGGAGGTAAAGGCATGTACCGGCACATTCTCATTCCGACAGATGGGTCGGAGCTGGCGGAGCATGGGCTCAAGCATGGGCTGGCTCTGGCAAAATCCGTCGGCGCCAAAGTATCGGTCATCTTCGTCGTGGAACCGCTCTCGGAAATAGGAGGGCAGTACCGTGAATTACTCGCGAGATACACCCAGATACGTAAGGAAGAGGCCACCAGCGCGCTGGAGCGCGCCGCACACGCGGCCAAGGAGACCGGCGTTTCCTGCGAGACAAGTCAGGTGGAGAGCGGGCGACCCGATCAAGCCATCATCGCAGCAGCCAAGGACAAGGGCTGCGACCTCATTGCCATGTCGTCGCACGGACGCAGCGGGCTTTCCGCCCTCCTCATCGGTAGCGTGACGAACAAAGTGCTCACGCAAGCAAAAACCCCGGTCCTTGTTTGCCAGTGAACGTGCACGTTCACGCAGGAACCCGCCACATTGCATGAAATTTGGGAGTAGTTCATGAAGAAGATTGCTGTGTGCCTGGCTCTCGCGAGCGCGACGTTGTCGAGTCCCCTGCAAGCGCAGACAAGCGTCGACATGGCGCGCATAACTTGCGCGCAATACTTGGCCATGTCTCCGGGCGATTCTTCGGTATTTTCTGCCTGGATGAGTGGTTGGTTCAATCAAAAGAAGGGATACGTCTTCGTGGATCTCAACGCGTACGCGCGGAATGTTGCAAGCGTAAAGGCATGGTGCGCGACCAATCCCACTCAGACCGTGATGGCAGGCCTTGAGCGCTCCACCGCCGGCCAGTGATCAAACAGGATTGGAAGACAACCATGAAGCCATCAATCTTTGCTGTTGCGACCGTTGTACTCCTCGCCACGACCGTTGTGGCCGAAGCTCAAGTCGTCGTCGATCTGTCCCTCATCACCTGCAAGCAACTGCTGGAGTCGGACAACGACAAACAAATGTTGATCAGCTCCTGGATGTCGGGATATTTCAGTGCATCGAAGAATTTGAGCGTAGTCGATTTTCGCTACGTCGAGCGGAACGGCAAGGTCATCGGCAAGTACTGCAAGTCGCACAAGTCGGACACCGTGATGAATGCGATGCAGAAGAACTGGCGCTGATCATCCTCGCTCCTATCGGTCCGGCGGGCCGGTCGTCGCGAGGTACCGATTTCCCAGAGCTTATGCAAAAGCCCCGGCACGGTCGCCGGGGCTTTTCTTTGGCTTCAGCATGCCGGATCGCCCTCCCGGCGCGTGGCGTCAGCGTTTCGCGGCCGCGCCCTTCGCTGCCTCGTAGGCGTCGCGATAGCCTCTCGCGATTGTCCGAACGCCTCGTCCGATGTCGTCGTAGACGTCGTCCGGGAGGTTCGCGAGCGACACGCGAAGCGACCATTCGGGTGCGTCGAAGCCGCCCCCGTTCAACAGCACGATCCCGTGGGCTTCGGCCAGCCTGAACGCGAGGTCCAGCGGGTGGACATTCTTCTTCAGGTATTCGACGGCCTCGTCGCCGATGTTCTTTCGGGCCCAGAACTCGAAATCGATGAGAGCGTAGTAGGCATCGTAGCTCGGATTCGGGGTCAGCTTGTCGGCCAGCCCGAGCCCGTCGAGCAGCGACCACAGCCGCTTGTTGACGATTTCCATGCAAGCGGCCTGATAGGCCTTCTTCACGTCTATCATCTCGGAGAGCGAGAACAGGCTCATCATCACCTGCTGCGGCAACGACAATCCCGCGGTGTGATTGAGCGCGACGTCGCGGCTGTCGGCGACGATACGGTCGATCAGCTTGAGCTTGCGCGGTTCGAGCGTGAGCGGCCCGTAGCGCTTGTCGAGCGCCTTCACGGCCTCGTCCGGAAGATTGGCGATCTTCCTGTCGAAGATGTTGTCTTCATGGATCGCAATCGCGCCGAGCCGCCATCCCGTGCAGCCGAAATATTTCGAATAGGAGTAGACGCCGATGGTGTTGTGCGGCAGTTCGCCGAGCAGCGAACGGAAATCGTGCACGAAGGTCCCGTAGACGTCGTCGGTGAGGATCATCAGGTCGGGGCGCTTGGTCTTGACCAGATTGGCCAGCTTGGCAACCGTCTCCTTGCTCAACGCCATTCCAGGAGGATTGGAAGGATTGACGACGAAGAAGGCCTTGATCTTCGGATCCTCCAGCTTCTTGATTTCCTCGTCGGTGAACTGGAACTTGTTTTCCTGCGGAGCCCTGATCTGAACGACCTTCAGGTCGTAGTCTTCAAGGTGCGTCATCTCGATGTAGGGCGTGAAGATCGGCGTCGCCAGCGCGATCGTATCGCCCGGCACCAGCAGCCGATTGGCCTTCAGCGACTTGAACAGGTAACACATCGCCGCCGTGCCGCCTTCGACCGCATAGATGTCGAACTTCCCGGCCGGCCGGGGCTCGCCGCAGACGGCCCACATCAGGTATTCGTGCACGATCTTCTCGTTGTGCACCAGCATGCGGTCCGGCACCGGGTAATTGTCGCCGATGATGGAATCGACCAGTTCGTGGACGAAAGCGTCGGAATTGAAGCCGAATTTCTTCACTGCAAAAGGCAGCATCTCGGTCAGGAAACTCGCACCGGGCATGTCCTTGTGCTGTTTGAGCCAGGCCTCGAACCGTCCGGCAATGCCGTTTGTCTGCGGCATGCCGCCGATGCCCGCCGGGTGCTCCATCACTCGCTTGCTCTCGGTGATGGCGAACTGCCCGAGCAGGAAGAAGCCTTCGCGCGGCGTCGTCGCCACCCAGTTCGGATTGCCCCGCCCGGCGTTCAGGAAAGGCATCTGACTGCGCTTCGAATTGCTCTTGGCGAGGTTGATCAGCTCGTCCTTGATCTCGAAGGGGCTCAGCGCCTCGAATTTCTTTAAGGTCAGAAGATCGGCCATTTTGATGCTCCCGGGACGATGCAAGCTGTTGGAACGGAAGCGACAGGCGCTCTTGCCCGCGCAATCGCGCGCAGCATGATCTGCATGCCGGTCACGGCCCTTGATCTATGTCAACGGTCTGGTGCGGGCGACGCTGCCGCGCCGACGGAACGCCGCGTCACCATGCAGCATGCGAACCCGCGCGCGCCGTCGACAAGACGATGAAGAGGCAAGGCAATCGCTGTCGCAATTGACATAGATCAACATCCTTCTCGGCAACCGCCGCCTGATATCCGTCGACGCAATTGCTTGGCCCTGCTGGTCCACCCTGGGTGAGATCGAAGTGGACGCGAGCCGAAGCCTCGGGACAGCATCAACCGGTGACATCATGATCGATTGGCTCTTCCAGACGCTCCGCACCTATCCCGAGATCGCGATCTTTCTCTCGCTGGCCTTGGGCTACTATTTCGGCTCCTTCACCTATAAGGGGCTCGGTCTCGGCGCGGTCACCGCGACGCTGATCGCCGCTGTTATTATCGGTCAGATCGGAATCACCATTTCAGGTCCGCTGAAGCCGTTCTTCTTTCTGATGTTCCTGTTCGCCATCGGTTACGGCGTCGGACCGCAATTCGTGCGCGGCATCGCGCAGGATGGCGTCCCGCAGGCGATTTTCGCGGCCGTAGTCTGCGTCTTCTGCCTGCTGTCCGCCTATTTCGGCGCCAGGATCGCCGGCTACGACGTCGGATCGGCGATCGGGCTCTATGCCGGCTCGCAGACGATCTCCGCATCGATGGGGCTCGCGACCGACGCCATCAATCGCCTTGGTCTGCCCGCAGACGAAGCCAAGAAGCTGCTCGACGCCATGCCGGTCGCCTATGCCGTGACCTATATTTTCGGAACGGTCGGCTCGGCGATCGTCCTCGCCCTGCTCGGGCCGGCGCTGCTCGGGATCGATCTCGAGGCCGCGTGCAAGAAATATGAAGAAGAGCACGGCGGCAAGAAGCAGCTGGGCGGCCCGGGGACGGCCTGGCACCAGTTCGATGTGCGCGCCTATCGCGTTCAGGAGCGCGGGCCCGTCGCCGGCAAGACGGTCGGGCAGGCCGAGGCGCTGCTTCCCGATCATCGCATCTTCGTCCTCCGGCTCCGGCAGGCCGGGAAGATCGAGGAAGCGACCTCCGACACCGTGATTCATGCCGGCGATGTCGTTGCGGTAGCAGGCCGCCGCGATGTGCTCGTGCAGTTGATCGGCGAGCAGGCGGAGGAAGTCGACGATCGCGAGCTGCTGGCGGTGCCGATCGAGGGCGTCGATGTCTACGTGACTAGCAAGGACGTCGATGGCAAGACGCTGGAGGAGCTAGCGAAAGAACCGGGCGCTCGCGGCGTCTTCCTGCGCAAGATCGCCCGGGGCGCGATCGCGGTCGAAATTCCGATCCTGCCGAACACCAAGATCAACCGGGGCGACATCCTCACCCTGGTGGGCCGCACCTCCGATGTCGCTGCCACCACAAAGATGCTGGGACGGCCAGATCGTGCGACTGACGTAGCCGACGTCGCCTTCATCGGGGCGGCCATCGCGATCGGCGCCCTTGCCGGCGCTTTCGTCTACAAGATCGGAAGCGTGCCGCTCACATTGTCCACCTCCGGTGGCGCGCTGATCTCAGGTCTGTTTTTCGGTTGGCTTCGATCCGTACATCCGACCTTCGGCCGCATCCCGTCACCCACCGTGTGGTTCATGAACTCGGTCGGCCTGAACGTCTTCATTGCCGTAGTCGGCATCTCCTCGGGGCCGGGATTTGTCGCCGGCTTGCAGAAGCTCGGCTTCAGCCTGTTCCTGTGGGGCGTCGTCGTGACCACCGTGCCGCTGATCCTGGCGATGTTCGTCGGCAAGTATGTGTTCCGCTTCCACGACGCGATCCTGCTCGGCTGCTGCTCCGGCGCGCGCACGACGACCGCGTCGCTCGGCATGATCAACGACCGTGCGAAGAGCCAGATTCCCGGCCTTGGCTATACCGTCACCTACGCAGTCGGAAACACGCTGTTGACGATCTGGGGCATGGTGCTGGTCATGATGATGGCATAGCCGCGGCCGGCGACGATGGTGATCTGGCTACAGCAGTTTCTCGTCCGTTATCCGGAGCTCGCGCTGTTCCTGGTGATCGCGGCGGGTTACTGGATTGGAAGCTTCAGGATCGGGGCTTTCAGCCTCGGTCCGGTGACGGGTGCGCTCTTTGCCGGCCTTGCGGTCGGCGATTTCGCGCATGTGCCGGTCTCCGGCATGACCAAATCCTTCCTGTTCCTGTTGTTCCTGTTCGGAGTGGGTTATTCGGTCGGTTCGCAATTCGTTCTGGCGATGAAGCGCGACGGGCTGAAGCCGGTGCTGATGGCCATTGTCGTAAGCCTCACCGGCCTTGCGGCCGCGATCGTTGTGGCACGGGTGCTGCGGCTTGATCCCGGCTTTGCCGCCGGATTGATGTCGGGCGCGCTCAGCCAGAGCGCGGCGATGGGTACGGCGACCGACGCAATCAACGGACTGCCGGTATCCGAAGCACAGCGCGCGCTGTTCGTCTCGCACGTCGCGGTGGCCGATGCGGTCTGCTACATCTTCGGTTATGCCGGCGTGATCACATTCTGCACGATCGTCGTTCCGGCGCTGCTGAAGATCGATCTGAAGACCGAAGCGCTCAAGCTGGAACAAGCCTTGGGCATCACGCGCGCCCAGCCCGGCCTGGCGTCGGCCTGGCGCAAATTCGAGCTGCGCGCGTACCGGCTGGATGCCGACGCGGCGATCGCCGGACTGACGGTTGCCGCCGCCGAAGCTCGCGTGCCCGAGCAACGCGTGTTCATCCACCGCATTCGCCGCGGCGAGCGCATCCTCGAGGCGGAGCCAGGGATGACGCTCGCGGCCGGCGACGTGATCGCGCTATCCGCGCCGCGCCAGACCATCGTCGAGCTGATCGGACCGCGCGGTGAAGAGGTCGAGGACCGGGAGCTGCTCGACATCCCCCTGATCTCGGCCGACGTGTTCCTGATCAACCCGGAGCTCGCGGGCAGCAGTCTCCAGCAGGCGTCGGAGCAGAGCTGGTCGCGCGGCTTGTATCTGCGCTCAGTGAGCCGGGGTGATGAAGCAATCCCGATCGCCGCCGGCACGGTCCTGGAGCGCGGGGATCTGCTTCGCATCGTTGGCCCTGAAGCGGCGGTGCAGAATGCTGGCAAGAGCATCGGCGTCATTGTCGCGCCGAGCACCAGCATCGATTTCGTGGTGCTCGGGCTTGCGATTTTCCTCGGCGGCCTCGTTGGCGTGCTCGTGAGCTTTTCGGTTGGCGGTGTCACGATTTCTCTGAGCACCAGCGTCGGCACGCTGCTCGCCGGACTGCTGGTCGGCTACCTCCGCACCCGACTGCCGTATTTCGGCCGGATCCCAGACGGCGCCATCAGCCTGATGACGGCGCTCGGGCTCGCTGCCTTCGTCGGCCTGACCGGCATTCACGCCGGGCCGATCTTCCTTTCCGCGATACGCGAGTCGGGCATCGGCCTGCTGCTGGGCGGCATGATCGTCACCCTGTTGCCGCAGATCGTCGGCTTCTGCTTCGGCCATTTCGTGCTGCGCATGAACCCGATCCTCTTGCTGGGCGCATTGACGGGAGCGCAGACGGTGACGGCCGCGATGGCCGCCATCCAGGAGCGCTCGGGGAGTTCCGTGGTGGTGCTCGGCTATACGCCCGCCTATCCCGTCTCGAACATTCTGCTGACGACTTGGGGGTCGATCATGGTCGCCGTTTTGGCTGGATGACCAGACGGGATGGCCGGCGGTTACCTCGCCATTGAGATCGAACGCTACTAAGCCAGCTTCACTGGGCGTCGATAGGAAAAGGTCGCCTCCGAAATAGTGGGTTTCGCGATGTAGCGGTCTCCCGCTACCATATTCTCACACTGCCTTATCCGGTTGGGACGGGTCCCTTCGCCGAGCAGGCGGTCGATCGCGGTCCACACGCGCGCTTCAACGCTTGCCGGTCCCACGACGACGCAAGACCTGCGCGAAGGGGAGTGGCTCATGTCCCCTGCAGACGTTATGGGATAGTCGTTGTCCATTCAGGATAGTGACGTCTGCAGTTCATGCCGTTTCGGTGGCGCTCATGGTTCGGCGGCTTTCTCTCCCTGGGCATGCTCTGGGCCTGTGCGGGATCGGCACAAACCACTCAACCGGTCGGTCGGGCCTGGTTCGACATTCCCTCGCAGCCGCTCGCTTCCGCGCTCGACGCCTATAGCAAGGCGACCGGCGTCGTTATCGCCTATAACGGCAACCTCGCGGTTGGGCGGGTTTCGAATGCAGTGCAGGGGCAGTTCAATCCGCAGCAAGCTATCCTTATTCTTCTGAAGGGCAGCGGACTGGTCGCGGACTACACGGCATCCGATGCCATCGTCGTCATTCCAGCACCGAATGAAACTTTTGTGACGCGATCGCCGTCGGCCATCGCGCTGGCGGCCTTGTCACAACAGAGCGCTATTGAACGGCGATATTCGGCGCTGCTACAGGAGCGGGTGACCAATGCCTTGTGCGCCCAGCGAGCGACAAGGCCCGGTACATACCGGGCCGCCATCAGCTTTTGGATCGGGTCTTCTGGCAGCGTGACGAGGGTGAAGCTTTTGGGGACGACCGGCGATCCGCAACGGGATGCAGCGATTGCGGAAGCGGCACGTCGCGTATCCGCGGGTGAGGCTCCCCCCGCGCAGATGACGCAACCCTTTACCATGGTGATCCTGCCGCGAGCGTCCGGCGGCACGGTCGACTGTCCGCCGGGTGAAGGCGACCGCCGAGATGAGTGAGGACGAGAGGTCCACCAGCTCGTCGGATCATGATCCGGACCGGGAGAGCGAGAGTTCGCGAACGCTGCGGGCCCTGTTCATCGAGCGGTATCAGGACTTGAAGTCGCGCCTTGCACGTCGGCTGGGCTCCCTGGAGTGGGCAGAAGACGCTCTGCAGGATACCTATCTGCGCCTGAACGGACGGGAGATCGTTGGCGATGTCCGCAATCCGGCCGCCTACCTGCTTCGGTCTGCCTTCCATGTCGCGCTGAATCAGCGGCGCGCCGATAATCGGCGCCTCAATGCGGAAGAGGTCGAGGCGCTGCTCAATCTCGCGGATGATGCGCCTGATGCCGTGCGCGTGATTTCAGGCCGTTCCGATCTCGAAAGGCTCAAGCAGGTGATGGCCGAGCTGCCGCCGCGTCCGCGCGCCATCCTGTTGGCCGCCAGGCTGGAAGGGTTGTCCCGGCAGGAGATTGCCCAGCGCTTTGGCATCTCCGTGAGCCTGGTGGAAAAGGATTTGCGGAGGGCGCAGGAACATTGTGTCGCCCGTTTCAAGAAAATCCGGCGTCCGGAGTAGAAAATTGTGCGGTTCGCCTCACCAGGGAGTGTCTATGTTGCGGGAGGTCCGCTGGTTCGCCCGCAGAGGATCGCGCCCGCAGTCCCCATCATGACCGGCACATGCAACGTTGATGATTGATAGCGACCAACATCACGACGAGCTTTCCGGGCTGGAGCGCGAAGCCCATGCCTGGATTCGGCGCCTGACGTCCGGCGAGGCGAGGGCGGCTGACGCGGCTGCCTTGCAGCGGTGGTGCAGCCAGAGCCCGGCGCATGCGGCCGCTTTCTCGGAAGCCAGCCGATTCTGGAAGGCATTCGGCCCTGCCGGTCAGAGCCTGCTCGATGACGAGAGGAAGACGAGCCACCGTTCGCGGGCCGGTGGCAGGACCCCGATCATGACTCGCCGCGCAGTCGTGGGCGGAGCGCTGGCGGCCGCCACGGCCGGGATCATGGTGGTGCACCCGCCGCTCGAGCTGTGGCCGTCGTTGCTGGAACTGCGGGCTGACTACCGCACCGGCGTCGGCGAGCAGCGTGAACTGGCCGTGGTCGATGGCGTTGCGGTCCAGATGAACACGCGTACCAGCATCTCGCTGGGATCGGGAGGTGCGTCCGGCACGGTCGAGCTGATTGCCGGCGAAGCCTCCTTCAAGGTCGCCGATCGGCGCATGGAAACTTTCAGCGTGACCGCGGCGGGCGGAACCACCACGTCGACCGGCGCACAGTTCGATGTGCGCGTTGACGGATCGAGCGCCTGTGTCACCTGCCTCGCGAACGAGGCGCATGTGGAGCATCGGGCGCAACAGGTTGTTCTCAAGTCGAGGCAGCGCGTGACCTACGGCGATAGCGGATTTGGCGAGGTCGTCGCAATCGACCCGTCGGTTGCCGCCGCCTGGCAGCAGGGTCTGATCATCTGCAATATGATGCCTTTGGCGGACCTGATTCAGGAACTGAACCGGTACCGGTTTGGCCGCATCGTTTTGCTGAACGGGGAGTTCGGGCGCAACCCCGTCAATGGTCGTTTCAGGATTGATCGTCCCGACGAGGCCCTGGTGCAGATTGAGCGTGCGTTCGGCATTCATGCCCGCGCCTTGCCCGGCGGGCTCGTCCTGCTCTCCTAGCGCTTCCCTGCTCGAGATTCCAGTGCTTGCTCCGCTCTAATGCGGTGACACAAAACATTCATAAAATTCCCTTGAGGGTTCCGACGTCAGGAGGTGTCACGACAGTGAGCCGGCGGTCATCACATTGATCGCAAGTTGGCTTAGTCAGGATACCGAATGTTCGTCGACCGTGTGATCTCCAGCGCATCGCGCGCCCCGCGCAACGCCTCGTGGCTTCGCTCGTTGCAGAGCAGTCGGATGAGCGGAGGAGTGAATCTCGCAAGGGCTGACGAGCAAACACACCGGCCGCGCATCGACCAGGTCGAAGCACCGACGCTTCGCCCTGTACGCCTCTGATCCGCTCCTTTCCGCTCATTTCGTTTCCAGAGGACATCGTATGCCGTCTCGCCGGAAAGCCGCCCGCCGTTCTCGCTTCGATCTGCGTCGGGTCGCGCCGCTTTCTTCGCGGCAGCGGATCGGATTGGTATCCCGCTCCGTGCTGCTCGCTGGAACAAGCACGCTGGCGCTGCTGCTGACGGGAGTTGAGGACGCTTCCGCGCGGCCGTTCGGCAATTTCGCGACGACAAATTCGGCGCCGACGATCGCCAGCGACGCGGCCACCGCCGCGGCTCAGCAAGCGACCGAGGTCGCCAGGCAAAGCCAGAGCGCGCTGACCCGAGCGACCCAGGCCATCCAGGCACTGCAGGCCGCGGCGCGCAGCGCGGCCGCGGCCTCGCAGCGATCGGCCACGTTGCCGCAACTGGCGGTGCCGAACGGCCTCGGGGCGGGCGGGCTTCAGGTGGCCCCGGGCGCTGTGCCCGGCTCGAGCCTCTGGCAGGGCGCCGCGTTGCCGGGCCAAACCGCAAGCGGCGGCCAGACCACGGTCACCATCAACCAGACCGCGCCGCAGGCGATCCTCAACTGGCAGAGCTTCAACGTCGGCAGCCAGACCACGCTCAACTTCAACCAGCAGGCTGGCACCTGGACCGCGCTCAACCGCGTCGTCGGCAATGCCGCACCGAGCCAGATCCTCGGCCGTATCACCGCGCCCGGCCAGGTGCTGGTGATCAACCAGAACGGCATCATCTTCGGCGGCACGAGCCAGATCAATGTCGGCTCGCTGATCGCCTCGACCGCCAATATCGCCGACAGCCAATTCCTCGCCAATGGTCTCTATTCGACCCAGAGCGGCAACGCCTATCTGCCGAGCTTCACCGGCGCCGCCGGCAAGATCGTGGTCGAGAACGGCGCGCTGATCACCACCGGTGCGCCGTCATCGGTCACCGCGGGCGGCGGCTTCGTGCTGCTGATGGGTACCGAAGTCGACAATGCAGGCTCGATCACCACGCCGAAGGGGCAAACTCAGTTCGCGGCCGGCGACGATTTCATCCTGCGCGCCGGCTACGGCACCAGCGTCAACCAGAACTCGACCACGCGCGGCAACGAGATCGCGCCGCTGTTGCGCAGCGGGAGCAGCAGCGGGACGGTCGTCAACACGGGTCTCGTCCTTGCCCAGCAGGGCGATATCACGCTGGCCGGCCACTCCGTCACCCAGGACGGCATCCTCGTCTCCACCACCTCGGTCAATCAGCGCGGCACCATCCATCTGCTCAATTCGGCGTCGGACACCACCGGCAGCGTCACGCTGACGGGTAACGGCGTCAGCCTGATCCTGCCGGAGACCGCGGCCGCCGCCGCACTGGTTGCGGGCATCGATCCGAACGCGACCGCGTTCAATTCGCAGCGCGACGCGCTGATCGCCTCGGCCAAGCCGAATCTGCTGGCGACCGGCCAGTTCGACAATCTCTCGGCACTATCCGATCGTCCCGACCAGTCGCGAGTCGAGATCGTCACCGGCGGCACGATCGATTTCAGGAACGGCTCGCTGACCATGGCGCAGGGCGGGCAGGTGACGGCTTCCGCCGGCAAGCGCGTGTTCGCCGAGAACGGATCGACCATCGACGTCTCCGGCACCACCGGCACCCTGCTGCCGGTGTCCGCCAATGCGATCAAGGTCAACGTCCAGGGCAACGAGCTGCGCGACAGCCCGCAGAACCGCGACAGCGGCGCGCTGATCAACAGCAGCCTCTGGATCGACGCCCGCGATCTCACCCTGGTGCCGGCCGGCACCGGCGGTTATGCGACCGACCGCTACTACACCGCGGGCGGCCTGCTCGAGGTCTCCGGCTATCTCAACAACACCGGCCACAGGATCGGCGAATGGACCGCGGTCGGCGGGACCATCACGTTGTCGGCGCCGGAGGTGGTGGCGCAGCGCGGCGCGATCTTCAACATCTCCGGCGGCGCGGTGCAGTACCAGGGCGGCTATGTGCGGCAGACGCTGCTGCTCGGCAGCGACGGCCGCATCTACAGTGCCGACAATGCTCCTGCCAATTTGACCTATGTCGCGGTGGCGAACGGCTTCACGGTCAATCACGCGCACTGGAACGTCGTCGAAGTCTATCTCAGCCCGTTCGGCAAGGGCAGCTCGCGCTGGGAGAACGGCTACACCGTGGGCCGCGATGCCGGCAGCCTCGTTCTTGCGACCCCGACTTCGGTGTTCGAGGGCACGATCCTCGCCAGCGTCATCGATGGCGAGCAGCAGCTCACCAAGCGTCCGGCTGTTGTCACCGACGGCTACAGACTGACGCAGACCACCGTGCCGCTCGCCGGCACGCTCGCGCTCGGGCAGTACAACAGCTATGGCCTTGCCGGCGCGTACAACACCGATGTGTCGTTCGGCAACGTCGCGCCGGTCGCGGGCAGCCTGGACGCGACCTCCGCGCTGCCGGCCAGTCGCGTCAACACGGCGTATTTCGATGCGCCGACGCTCAACGGCTTCGGTCTCGGGGGCCTCTACATCAACACGTCCAGCAAGATCGCGATCGATGCGCCACTGCAATTTGCGCCGGGCGCGCAGGTCAAGCTGATCGCTCCGACCGTCGACATTGCGGCCGGCATCACCGCGCGGTCCGGCAGCGTCACCGTCAGCAACATTCTCAATACCGCGACCGGTACGATTGCATTGACGAATGCCACCGGCGGCGCGGCGCTGACGTTGGAGTCCGGCGTCACCATCGATACGCGCGGCCTGTGGGTGAATGCGCAGACCGATCCGACCGGCGTTGCGGGCCTTGCCTTCCTCGACGGTGGCAACGTCACCTTCGATTCCACTCAGGACGTCACGCTCGCCGCCGGCAGCGTCATCGACGTGTCCTCCGGCGCAGCCGTTCTCGTCAACGGCAAGACGCAAGGCGGCAAGGGCGGTAACGTCACGATCATGGCGGGCCATGCCCAGCAGGATGGCGGAACGCCGGGCGACGGAAACCTGGTTCTCGACGGTTCGATCCGCGCCTTTGGCGTCACCGGCGGCGGCACGCTGACGATCTCGACGCCCGGCAACATCCTGATCGGCGACAACGCCGAACTGGCGGGAGGTATCTTGCCCGCCGGCACGCCCGCGCCGGTCGCTTTGAAATTCGCCCAGTCGCTCACCATTCCCGCGGGGCAGCCGTTGCCGGTGCCGCTGACGCTCACCTTCACCTCGCTGGTCTATGACGTACCGACCCCGGTCGACATCCGAAACGCGGGTGCGCCCAGCACGCCAACTGGCGCTGATTGGACCATTCCAACCGGAATCACGGTGCTGACGCGGGTGAACGGCAGCATTCAGTTTTGGGGCGCGGGATCCGTGCTGCCGGCAGGCTCGATCATCTCGGGCTTTAGCCTCGGCGGCGCCACCGGGGACATCATTCCGGCCGGCACGGTCATTCCTTCGAGCGTATTTCCCAACGGCCTTCCGGTCCGGCCCTACCAGATCAACTACGCAGCCGGATCTATTCAATCAACGCCGATGACTTACCCGGTCGGCAGCATTATCCCGGCTGGTTCGGTGTTGCCGCAGACGGTCGAGATCACGCCTGCCCCAGCGCTCAATCCGTCGTTCTTTGCCGCCGGCTTCTCGAACTACGACATCAATGGCGGACTGGGTGTTGTGGTGGCCAACCACACGGTGGTTGCCGCCGCGATGCCGGTCTACCGGTTCACCGCGAACAGCTTTGCCGCAGCTTCCGGCAGCGATCCATCGTCGGCGTTGACGCTGTGGACGCCGCCGCCGTTCACCGAGGATTCGGTCAAGGCCACGGTGACTCAGCGGGGCGGTGCGAGCCTCACGCTGCGTTCGCTCATCAAGCCCAGCTCTGGCGGCGGGATCGTGATCGGCGCAGGCGCCTCGGTCAGCGTCGATCCAGGCCAGAGCATCACGCTCGATGCCTTCGGTCAGATCAGCGTGTTCGGCAGTCTCACCGCACATGGCGGCAGCATCAATCTGGTCAATGATGCCTATGGTTCGCCGGTGCGAACAGGCTTCAACTTCGACCCCAACGACAATGGCCGTGGCATCTCGATCTGGGTCGATGCCGCCGCCAAGCTCGATGTCTCGGGCCTGGCCTATCAGGCGACCGACACGACCGGACATCTGTTCGGGCGGGCGACCGATGGCGGCTCCATCACCGTCAACGGCGGCGGCGCCTTCGTGATCCTCCGCCCGGGCGCCGAGCTCAATGCCGACGGCACCCAGGTCGCGATCGATCTCGCGGCGGGTGGCGCGGCGTCGTCAAGCCGGCCGCAGATGGTCACGACGAATGGCGGCTCCATCACCCTGGCGTCGCAGAGCGGGCTCTATCTCGACGGCGATGTCCACGCGTTCTCCGGCGGAGGCAGCGCTGCCGGCGGCAACCTCTCGATCGCGCTCACCACGCCGAACTTCGACGGTAATTCCTTCCCCAACGGCGTGACGCCGCCGGCCAATGCGATCGTTCCAAGCCTGATGACCGTGGTGCAGGCGCGTCCGGATTCCGCGCTGCCGGCGGATATCGCCCCGGGCACCGGGGCATCGCATCTGCTGTTTGGCCAGGCCACGGTCAGCGCCGACATGGTCAAGGCCGGCGGGTTCGACAGCCTGACGCTGACCTCCGGCGACTACATGCAGTTCTCCGGCAATGTGTCGCTGGCGTTGGGCCGCAGCCTGACGCTGACCGCGGCGGCTTTCACCTCAGGAGTTCCGGTGTCCGGGCCGATCGATTCGTCGATGCCGGCCACGACAGGCAGCGTGACGGTGTCGGCCCCCTATATCCTGTTCCGTGAAGCGACGGCTGTTGTCCCTGACGGGACCATCAGCGGCAGCATCCGCAATCCCGGCGGGGCGGTCTTGCCGACCACGGCGACGTTCGAGGCTGACGCCAACCTGATCGACATCCAGGGCCTCATCGGCTTCTCGGCGCGTTCGCCGAACAACATGTACGGGCCGGGATTCCTGACCACGAAGCTGGTCAGCCAAGGCGACATCCGCTTCCTGTCGATGCCCGGGGTGATCACCACCCAATTGTCCAGCAGCGGCAATCTCGAACTTCTTGCCGCGCAGATCTATCCCGCAACCAACACGGTTGCGACCGTGATCGCAGGCAGCGGCAATTCCGATCCGACCGCGACGCTGACCATCGGACGCACCACGGACATCATTCCGGACGCACCGCTGTCGGTGTTCGGCCAGCTCGCTTTCCAGGCGCCGGTGATCGAGCAGGGCGGCATCGTTCGCGCGCCGCTCGGTCTCCTGACCTTCGGGCTCAGCTGGCCGGTCTTCACGCCGCATGTCGATCTGCTTCCGGGCAGCCTGACCTCGGTCTCGATGGCCGGCCTGACCATCCCCTATGGCGGCACGATCGACGGCGTCACCTACGCGTATAATGGCGCGAGCATCCGCAAGATCGACCTGACCAACTTCAACAGCAACGGGCCGCAAACCGGCATCATCCTGGACGGGCAGTCGATCAACGTCGCGAGCGGCGCGATCCTGGACATGTCGGGCGGCGGCACGCTCACCGGCGCGGGCTTCGTCTCCGGACGCGGCGGCTCGGTCAATGTGATCAACACGCCACTCGTCAACGCCAACCCCGCGACCCCTGTCAGCAAGGCGACCGACAAGGTCTATGCCATCCTCCCCGGCTATGGCTCCAGCTATGCGCCGATCGCGCCCGAGAACGGCGCCGGCGATCCTGCGATCGGCCAGCAGATCACGGTGCCGTCCGGCGTCCCGGGATTGCCGGCGGGGACCTACACATTGCTGCCCTCCAACTACGCGCTGCTGCCCGGCGCCTACCGCGTCGAGCTCGGGGGCGGCACCACGACGCCGGTTGGCAGCCCGATCATGATCGGCAATGGTACTTACGCCGCTTCGGTGGCGACCGGCATCGCCAACACCGCGATCAGGGATAGCCTCCCGGTGACGGCGCTGATCACCGCAGGCACTGCCGTCCGCAAATACTCGCAATTCAACGAGCAGGGTTACAGCGACTTCCTGATTGCGAACGTCACCCAATTCGGCGGTGTGCGTCCGTTGCTGCCGAGCGACGGAAAGACGCTGGAAGTGCTGTTCGAGACGCAGAACTCCACCACCATCGGTGCGGCGCTGACCTTCGACGGGACCGCCTTGTTTCAGGGCGCGCCAGGGGGCAACGCCGGCCAGGCAGCGCTGATCGGGGTCGGCGAGATTTATGCCGACGCGGCGACGGCCGGGTTCACCGGTGTCTCGGTTCGCGCCGCAGAGATCGACGCGCTCAGGGCGCCGCGTCTGCTGGTCAATGGAACCGTCAGGATCTTGGACGGTACATTGACCCTCAATCCAACAGCAACCGACCTCTTCATCCGGGACGGCGTGTCTCTCTCCGCCGGCGAGATGTTCTTGATCGGCAACAACGTCACCGTCGGCAACAACGTCACGCTCAGCACCGTCGGGCAGGGCGCGGTTCCGTTCGATTCGGCGTCTACCGGCATGAGCTATGCGGCCGGCCAGGCCACGGTGCTGGCGCTGTCCAACGGAGACATCAACTTCCTGCCCTCCAACATCGGCAGCGGCTCCATCACGATCGGCGCCGGTTCGTCGCTTTACTCCGAAGGAACGTTGGCGTTCGTCACCAACGGCGCTTCCACGATTGATCCGACAGCGCATTTCGGATCGAGCAACATCGCGCTTGCGGTCGGCACCATCAATATCGGCGACGCGGCGACAGTCGGCGCGGCGGCCGCGCCGGCGGGATTGCTGTTCGACCAGGCGCTGTTCAACGCGCTCCTGCACGGCGATCCGCTGCATGGTGCCCCGGCGCTGAAGACCATCACATTGGCTGCTGCGAATTCCATCAATCTGTTCGGCAGCGCCGGTCTGGATGCCACCGGCAGCGGCGTCAACCTGGTGCTGAACACCTCGGCGATCTATGGCTTTGGTGCGGCCGGCGACAGTTCGACGATTGCGGCCAACAAGATCACCTGGAACGGTATCAGCGGCGCCACGCCGCCGGCCATTGCCGCAGGCGGGCCGGGCACCGGAACCGGCGCGCTCAATCTCGTCGCCGACGAGATCGACTTCGGCCGCTTCGCCTCGCTCGACACATCGACCGCGAGCCGCGTGATTTACGGCTTCAGCAACGTCAACATCACCGGAAGTTCGCGGATCGTTTCGGCCGGCAACAGCAAGCTGTTCGTCTACCAGTCACCGGGTTCGGATCCCGCCGCCGTATTCGGCCAGAGCGGCACCGGCGGCAATTTGACGCTGACGACGCCGCTTTTGACCGGCGTGCAGAAATCGATCATGGCCTATGCAGCCGGCGGCGCGCTCGCTGTCGTCGCGCCCGCGGGCATTGCACCAAATACGGCCAGCTCCACCGTGGCCGGTGCGGAGATCGACCTCAGCGGCGGCAGCGTCGCCATCGACAGCACGATCCTGCTGCCGAGCGGCAAGCTCGTGGTCAATGCGACTGGCGACATCGTGCTCGGGGGCGCGAGCCGCATTGATCTCGGCGGTCGGCCGTCCACGATCCAGCGGGCGACGGTCTACGGCTTCGGCGGCACGGCGATCTTCAACAGCGCGCAGGGCGGTCTGACGCAGCTTGCCGGCTCCGTCATCGATGTCTCCGCAACCAATGCAGGCGCCGGATCGATCAGCATTGCTTCGGCAAATGGGCCGGTCGTGCTCAACGGTGCGCTCAATGGTGCGGCGACGAGCGGCTATGCCAGCGGCGACTTCAGCGTCACCACCGGCACGCTGTCCAGCGCGGATTTCGCGGCACTCAACGCGCTCCTGACCCAGGGCGGCTTCTTCGATGCACGCGGCTTCGATATCAGGACCGGCGATCTCGTCGTGGGCGACGGCGTGCGCGCCAGCAACGTCACGATCGCCGTCGACAATGGCAGCCTGTCCGTCGTCGGCACCATCGATGCGTCCGGCGTCGCGCCCGGCACCATCCGGCTCTCGGCCGGCAACGGGCTTACGCTTGCGCCGACCGCGGTGCTCGATGCTCACGGCAGGGGGCTGCAGGTCGACAGCTATGGCCGGCCGATCGAGGCGAAGAACCGCGGTCATATCGAACTGACCGCGGCCGGCGGCACGCTGACCCTGTCATCGGGCGCGACCATGGATCTCACCGTGCCGAACGGCATCGCCTATGGCGGCGTGGTGCTGAACGCGCAGCGCACCGGCGAGGCCTCGGGCGACATCGCCATCAACGCGTCAGGTCCGCTCACTATCAAAGGTGCCCACAGTATCGCGCTCAACGCGTTCTGGACCTACAATCTGCCGGGCGGCAGCACCATCAGCCAGGCGACGCTCGACGGCTACGACACCGCGAGCACGGCCTTCATCGATGCGGCGCTCGGCAATGCCGGGCTGGCGACCCGCGTTGCGGGTCTGTCGGCCTATGGCAGCACCTATCATCTGCGGCCGGGCGTCCAGATCACATCGAGCGGCGACCTGTCGACCTCGGGCGATATCGACCTCGCCAAGTATCGCTACGGCGCGGGCGCGGATCGCGATCCGAACTCGGCGAGCTACGGCGCCGGTGAACCGATGGCCCTGGTAATCCGCGCCGGCGGCAACGTGACGGTCAACGGAAGCATCTCGGACGGGTTCAAGTCGTCACCGGGAACGCCAGCGGTCTACGAGCTGATCGATATCCCTCATGATCCCAACGCGCAGCTGTGGTCGCCCAGCGACTCCGGCCTGAATAATTCCAGTTATGCCTATTCCAGCAGTGTGACACTGATGAATGACTGGACGGTACCGGACGATCAGTTCTACCAGTCTATGGTCTCGCTGTATGGGATCCCATTCGTCGACGTCAATGGCCATCAATATGGGCCGGGTAACACGATCCCGGCCGGCACGACGCTGAATCCCGGACCTTCGACAGGGGGGAACGGCGTCTTGATCTTCGATATTGCTACGTTACCTCCGCTCGGAGCGGTGGTTACGCCTGGAATTCCCGGCGCAGCTGCCACGTCGGCTGCAGCGCCAATGCTCGCGCCCGGCTCGCTCTCCGCATCGATCCGGCTCGTGAGCGGTGCAGATCTTGTCGGTGCCGACCAGCGCGCGTTGCAGACAACGCAGGCGCTGAACGGGCGCGGCAACCTGACGCTGAGCGATCCGGCCTACGATGCGTCGCGCAACGGCACCTTCTTCAGCGTCCTGCGCACGGGTACCGGCGGCCTCGATCTGATGGCCGGCGGCAGCTTCAGCGAGGCTACGCCATATGGCGTCTATACGGCCGGCACGCAGGCGAAGCCGATCCTGGCCGCTGACGGCAGCAATCCCTACGATCTCGTCGGGGTCACCAGCAGCGGCAACTCGCACGCGTGGTATCCCGAGCATGGCGGCGACCTGCTGCTCACCGCGCAACGGGATGTCACCGGCAACATTCAGATCGCGGACAACAACACCCGGTTCGTCGATTCCAACCTCACCGCCAACTGGCTCCACCTGCAAGGCGGCGGCGCCTCCGCCGATCCGGTCGCGTGGTGGATCAATTTCGGTACGCTCGCGAAGACCTACGCATGGAGCAACAACCAGCAACTGATCGGCTTCCAAGGTGTCGGCACGCTCGGCGGCGGCAACCTGACCGTGATCGCGGGCGGCAATGCCGGCGTCACCGGCAACGGCTCGACCGGCCTTGACCTGGCAGTCGCCTCGACCGGCCGCGTGCTGCCGAACGGCACGCTGGTGCAAACCGGCGGCGGCAATCTTGTCGTGAAGGTCGGCGGCGGACTCAATCCGGTGGCGGCGACCACGCCTTTCGGACCGGTGCCGGACTATTTCGGCTCGATCACCGACCTGCGCGGCGACATCACCGTCAGCGCGGGAGCCGTCGGTGCATTGGCTCCGAACAATTGGGGCTCCTATCTGGTGTCGTACGATCCGCGCGCCGTCGATCCCAACGTCTTCAAGCGCTCGCTCAAGACGCCGGGCCCGCTCGTCATACCGGGTGACGGCAGCGTCAGCATCGTGACGCGCGGCGACCTCGTGCTCGGCGGCGCAGGCGACGCCGGCATGGCGGCGCCGGTCGATCTGAACGGGATTGCTTACACGGTCCGCAACGCGGACGGCACAACGACGCTCAAGCAAGGCGGGCAATCGAACTTCACGTTGTGGACGCCGGGGACCGCGATCAATCTTTACGCAGCGGGCGGCGATGCAGACGTGTTGGCCGGGATTTCCTTCAACGGCACCGGTTTCTTTCCGGGCACGCTGACCGTCGTGGCCGCCAATGGCGACATCCGGTTTGCAGAGCCTGGAGCTGGCGGAAGCAGTTCGGGCATTGAACTGATGCCGTCGCCGTTCGGCCAACTCGCGCTGCTGGCGGCCGGTTCGATCTACGGGACAGGTCAGGTGGTGGCGATGTCCGGCGCGGACATGAGCACATTGGCGACGCCGTTCAATGCTGTCTTCAACACCGGCACGAGTGGGGCTGGTGACAGCAACGCCTGGGCAAACGCCGCTTTCCGGGACAACTCGCTCAATCCAATTGCTTTCGGCGAGGACTTGCCTGTCTCCAACCTGCACGCCGGCGACAACCTGCCGGCCCTGGTCTATGCCGGTGTCGACATCACCGATCTGACCCTTGGAGAGGTGCTGCCAAAGACGCGAAGCTTCTCCTCGGGTTTCTATCCCACCCACAGCACCTGGTATATCGCCGCCAAGCCCTTCGAGGTGATTGCAGGCCGCGATATCGTCGGCACCGGTCCCGTGCCCAGCGTGTTCCTGAACACCGGGCAGGACGACATCTCCCTGATGCAGGCTGGCCGCGACATCTTCTACCAGTCGGTCGATATTCTCGGTCCCGGCCTGCTGCAGCTGCAGGCGGGCCGCAATCTGTACCAGGGCTATTACGGCTCGCTGGTGAGCGTTGGCGATATCGTCAACCAGTCCAACACCACGGGTGGTGCTGGCATCGTCACGATCGCCGGTGTCGGCGCCAGCGGCCCCGACTATACCGACTTCGCCAGGCTGTATTTCAATGCTGCGAACCAGCTCCCCGACGACGGCCGGCCGCTCGCGGGCAGCGGCAAGGTGGCTAAGACTTACGCCGACGAATTGTACGACTGGCTGCGCGAGCGGTTCTCGCCGAGCCGGAACTATTCGTATGACGGCCGGTCTTACATCTTCACCGGAGCGAAACAGGATGTGCTCGGCTTCTTCCTGGCGCTGCCGATGGAGCAGCAGGGCGTGTTCGTCCGACAGGTCTATTACGCGGAGTTGAAGGCGGGCGGCCGCGAGTACAACAACAAGGACAGCAGCCGCTATGGCAGCTATCTGCGCGGCCGCGAGGCGGTCGCCACGCTGTTCCCGGATCAGGATGCGCAAGGCAATCCGGTCGGCTATTCGGGCAAGATCACCATGTTCAGCGGCGTTGCCAAGAAGAGCGACGGCACCACGTATCTGGCCGACGCAGGCATTCAGACGCAGTTCGGCGGCGACATCCAGATCCTCAATCCGGGTGGGCAGACGATCATCGGTGTCGAGGGCGTGACGCCGGGCGCCGGCGCGGGCCTGATCACGCAAGGGCAGGGCGACATCGATGTCTATTCGCTTGGCAGCGTGCTGCTTGGCCAGAGCCGCATCATGACGACGTTCGGCGGCAACATCATCGCATGGTCGGCGACCGGCGACATCAACGCCGGCCGCGGCTCGAAGACGACGACGATCTTCACGCCGCCGAAGCGCACCTACGACCTCTATGGCAGTGTCAAGCTGTCGCCGACCGTGCCCTCGACCGGTGCGGGCATCGCGACGCTCAATCCGATTCCGGAAGTGCCGCCCGGAAACGTCGATCTGATCGCGCCACTCGGCACCATCGACGCGGGCGAAGCCGGCATCCGCGTCTCGGGCAACGTCAACCTGGCGGCGCTGCAAGTGGTCAACGCCGCCAACATCCAGGTGCAGGGCACCTCGACCGGCATTCCGACGGTGCAGGGACCGCCGGTCGGCGCGCAAACGGCTGCGTCAAACACATCCGCCGCGACCCAGCAGGCCGCCGCGCCACCGCCACAGAACAGCGGTCAACCGTCGATCGTGATCGTCGAGGTGCTCGGCTATGGCGGCGGCGACGGCGGCGCGCCGGATTCCCGGAAGGACGAGCAGAACCCGCGGGCGCAGGATCAGCACAGCTACAACCAGAACAGTGTCCTTCAGCTTGTCGGCAACGGCCCGCTGTCGGAGACGCAAAGGCAGGCACTCACCGCGGAGGAAAGAGCGAGCCTCGAGACACACTGAGGAATGGTTTGGGGCGCTGAACGTGGTTGACACCAACCAGGCGAGGCTGCGTGACCAGCTGGTGGAGAACTATGACGGCCTCATTGCCAGGCTGACGCGCCGTCTGGGCTCTTCCGACTTCGCCCACGAGGCCCTGCACGAGACGTTTCTGAGGCTGGATCGGGTCACGGATGCGGAGCCGGTTCGCAGTCCGGCCGACTATCTCTTTCGCATCGCGATCAACGTCGCGAAGGACCGCCACAAGGCGCAAAGCTATCGCGTCAGCGTGTGGGAGATCGATGCGCTGCTGGATGTCTGCGACGATCAGCCCGACGCCGCACAAGTGGTCGAAGCGCGCTCCGAGATCGCGGCCTTCAAATGCGCGTTGGCCGAGCTTCCGGACCGGCCTCGCCGGGTGCTCCAGGGCATCTCGATCGAGGGCGTAACGGCTCACGAAGTGGCGGCCCGCCTCCAGGTCAGCCTTCGCACCGTCGAAAATGACCTCAGGTTGGCGTTGCGGCATTGCGCCACGGCGCTAGGCCGCACCGTGGCCCGCCGCCTCGGCGGACCACGGCTGCGGCCGTAACTGATGTCGGCGAAACGCTAGTCCAGAACCCCCAATGGAGACGCTTTTTGTGGGTGAGAACGAGGTGACTGGCTTTGGACTGTGAGCGCTGCCCAGTGCTCGCTAGCCTGCCCTGTAAGTTTGTGAAAACAAGGGCTTAAACTGGTGGGGAGCCGTTCGTATCGCTCGCCCGCTGCCAACGGTCCCCTTGTCCAGCCCGGAGACATGGGTAGCAGATCGTACCTGAGACGTGGGTGACAGCCTCCTGCCGAACGGGTTGTCGGTGCACTTTCAATGTGTGCGGTGGGCGTGCGGCCGCAAGCGCAACCGGCGGGCCCCGTTGGCGCGGCGAGGCAGTGCCTGCAATATTTCGGAATATTAGAAATATATCCCTGAGTTGCCCGACATGTCAAGCGGCCTCGTCGAACGCCGGCCGCCGCGCGATCCTTTGCATGGGGTTGTTTTCGATATTTTGGCGGGGCGCACCCCACGCCGGCAATATCCGGAAAGGCATGCCCTCCGTCAAACTTTCGCGCGAGGAGTTCGAGCGGCGGTACCGCAGCTGATGGGACGTCCGGACCGCGGTGCGGCGCAAAAGATCGGGCCGTCACCAAGACGGGCCGGGCGATGGCAGGCTTGGCGACGTACCGGACCTCGGCTAACAAGGGCTCGGAAGCTCCGAGCCCTTCCGCGATTTCTCCCCGAAACTGCGGCGCCTGATCGGGCACCGCGCCTACTTCAACATCGCCGCGACGTTGTCCTTTGTCACAACGTCGAGGCCGGTGTGGATGATCTCCGGCACCTTCTGACCTTTCTTGATGGCAAGGAGCGTATCCATCGCTTTCTCGCCCATTTCGAACGGCCGCTGGCCGATCAGCGCATTGGCGTAACCCTCGTTCAGAAGCTCGAGCTGCATCTTGAGGGTGTCGGCGACGACGAGCGTGAACTTGCCGGCGTCGATGTCCTTCTTGCTTTTGCTGGCGAACGCCTTGAAGCCTTCCGGGGCAAACATCGGCCAGCCGCCGACCGGAATGATCGCCGCAAGATCGGGGGTCGCGGTGCGCAGATCGGTCATCTGCTGGACGCCGAGCGCGGGGTCGTCGTTGCAGAAGGTCGGCGAGCCCCCGACTTCGGTCCACTTCGAGCCCTTGAGCGCTTCACGGACGCCGTCGACGCGCTCAGCGAGGTTTTTCGCACCCGGACCGCCGGAGATCATGGCGTATTTGCCGCCATCGGGCCGCAGCTTCAGCAGTTGCTTGCCGAGCGCGACGCCGAACTCCTTGTTGTCGGTGCCGATATAAGCAATACGCCTCGAGTCCGGTGCGTCCGCGTCGAACGTGATGACAGGAATGCCGGCAGCCGTGGCCGCCTCGATCGACTTGGTCATCGCCGCGACATCGGCGACCGAGATGGCGAGGCCGTCCACCTTCTGGGTGATGAAATCCTGGATGATCTGGGCTTGCGTCGCCGGCTCGTGCTCGACGGGGCCCTTGTAGATGCATTCGATGTTGCCGAGCTCCTTGGCACGCTTCTGACAGCCGTCGCGCGCGAAGTCGAAGAACGGATTGTTCATCGCCTTGGGTACGATCACGAATTTATAGCTCTGGGCAAAGCCGGGCGTCGCCATCATGGCGAATACCGCGGCGGCAAGAAGTGTCTTTTTCATTGCTTCCCTCCACATTTTCTTGTGCCCATCCGTTGAAATCAGTGGCTCCCGGAGGCGGACAGGCGGATGTTCATGATCCTCCGGAGCGAACTCTTCAGGCCATGCGCGAGCGGAGGCGATCGACCAGCACTGCCGCGATGATGATCACGCCGACCAGGGTCTGCTGCCAATAGGAGTTGACCTGCGCGAGCACGAGGCCGTTGCGGATCACCTCGAGCAGCACGCAGCCGACGATGGCTCCGAGCGGACCGCCGGCGCCGCCGGCGAGATTGGCGCCGCCGATCACGGCGGCTGCAATCACGTTGAGCTCGTAGGACGTCGCCATGTTTGCCGGTGCCGATCCCAACCAGCCGGAGATGATGATGCCCTGCAGACCTGCCGCGAGCGCGCAGATCACATAGATCTCGATCTTCACCCGTACGACCGGAATGCCGGTCAGGGCAGCCGCCTTCTCATTGCCGCCGACGGCAAAGACGTGGCGGCCGAAGCCGGTGTGATGCAGCACGACCGCCATCGCGACCGCGAGAACCACGAGGTAGATGAACGGTGCCGGCATGCCGAACACAACGCCCGATGTCAGCGTGTAGAGATAATTGGCTTCGGGGCCGCTGGGAAAGCTGCCGCGGCCGTTGGAGACGACGTAGCCGAGGCCGCGCACGATCGAGAGCATGCCGAGCGTGGTGACGAAAGGTGATAATCCAAGCACCGCGATGCAGAAGCCGTTGACGAGGCCAACCACCAGCGCAACACCGAGCCCGGCCAGGACCGAGACGAGCAGGATCAAGCCGGGCATATTGGCGATCACGGTCTTGCCGTCAGGGGCCAAATGCACAAACCAGTCCGCTCCAGGCATGCCAGGTGTCGAAATGTGGGTCATGACCATCGAGGTGATCATCGCGGAAAAGCACATCACCGAGCCGACCGAAAGATCGATGCCGCCGGTGATAATGACGAAGGTCACGCCGAGCGTGGCAATGGCGATGAAGGAAAAGTTCTTCGCCACATTCTGCATATTGCCTTCGGTCAGGAAGTAGGGGCTGGCGAAGTTCATCACCACGAACAGCGCCACCAGCGCCAGCAGGACGTAGCCGGTCTGCGAGGCAAAGAAGCCGCTCCGCCACCATTTGTCCTTGCCGACATTGGAGAACGTGAGAGGAGAGTCCAGGGGCGTGGCCATCACGCAGCCTCCTTCGCTCCCGTGATGAGGGAGGTGACTTCCTCGGGGCTGGTGTCGCCGATCGCCTTGTCGGCACGCTTCTCGCCGCGACGCATGACGACGACGCGGTCGCAGACCGCGAAGACGTCCGGCATGCGGTGCGAGATCAACATGACCGCAACGCCCTGTTCCTTCAGGCGATGGATCAGGCTCAGGACCTGCTCGACCTGGCGGACCGAGATCGCGGCCGTCGGCTCGTCCATCATCACGAGCTTGGCATTGGATAGCCGCGTCCGCGCGATCGCAACCGCCTGGCGTTGACCTCCCGACATCTGCTTGACGAGATCGTGCGGACGGGTTTCCGAGCGCAGCTCGCCGAACAGCTCCAGCGCGCGCGCCGCCATTGCCTTGTGATCGAGCAAGGCGAACGGTCCAAGCTTGCGCTTGAGTTCACGGCCGAGGAAGACATTGGCCGCTGCCGTGAGATTGTCGGCGAGCGCGAGATCCTGATAGACCACCTCTATGC
>NZ_VKHP01001122.1 GCF_010811875.1 Bradyrhizobium uaiense | reverse complement strand
GGACGGGAATGCTATGTTGCTGGCGGAAGCGGCGAATGCAGTCGGCCTGTGGTTCACCCTTCTCCGGTATTCCGTCCCGCGCCTGCCTTTCAACCCGGTAGAGCTGTTCGAAGAACCGCAGCGCCTGCTCGGGCGGACCGCCGCCCTTCTTCCTCGCCCTGAGGGCATCGACAAAGCGCCGCCGGGAGTGGGCCATGCAGCCGATGTGGGTGGCCCGTTCCAGCGTGCGCCATG
>NZ_VKHP01001121.1 GCF_010811875.1 Bradyrhizobium uaiense | reverse complement strand
TCAGATTCAAGGCTGCTTTTGGGGAGGCCGTCTTGGGTGTGATGGACCGTTTGGTATTGAGCGACGCGGCGTGGAAGCGGATGGCGCCGTTGATCATAGGGCGCCCCGATCAGAAGGGCTCGACCGGACGCGACAACCGAATGTTCGTTGAAGGAGTGCTGTGGATCGTGCGTACGGGGTCTCCCTGGCGCGATCTCCCGGAGGTCTTCGGCGATTGGAACAGCGTGTTCCGGC
>NZ_VKHP01001120.1 GCF_010811875.1 Bradyrhizobium uaiense | reverse complement strand
ACCACGAAAGCACCACGTGCCCGATATCTTATCAATTGCAGCAGAACACATGCTGGCCAGCGCCAAATGGAAAGCCGTGAGCTGGCGCAGCGGGACGAAAGGTCGGCTGAAAGCCCGATTTGCTGCTGTCCGTGTCCGCACCGCCGACGGACCTCCGCAGCGGATATGGGATAAGGGTCAGCAGCATCTCCCCGGCGACGAAGCCTGGCTCATTGGCGAGCAACGTGCCTCAGG
>NZ_VKHP01001119.1 GCF_010811875.1 Bradyrhizobium uaiense | reverse complement strand
GACGTCGGACGAGACATCGCCCAACCATTTCGCCGCGCTACGAGCGGTCCAGCGCAAGCTCGAATCCATCTGACATCGGAGCAAGCGGCATCCCTCTCCCCAACCCGCCCCCGCAAGGGGGGAGGGAATGAGAGAGCAGTGCTCACCTCACTTGTGTGAAGAGCCGACACGGCATCATGCAAGGCCACAACGGGACTGGAAGGGCTCCCTCCCCCCTTGCGGGGGAGGGTTGGG
>NZ_VKHP01001118.1 GCF_010811875.1 Bradyrhizobium uaiense | reverse complement strand
CCTCGTCGGCGAAGAGGTTGGCGAAGATCGGAGCGGTGAAGCTCGGATCGTCGAGCTTGAGGCTCAGATAGTCGCGACCCTCGTTGGAGCGCTTGGACCAGCCGGCCCCGATCTCGGCCCGGCCCACCTCGTGGCTTGGCACGGTCAGTCGTTCTCGATTGTTCTCTCATGACGACACCGCCCTTTGCGGCAGGTTGTTTCTCTTTGTTCGCCGAGTCGTTCCAACCTCTTGTG
>NZ_VKHP01001117.1 GCF_010811875.1 Bradyrhizobium uaiense | reverse complement strand
CCTCGTCGGCGAAGAGGTTGGCGAAGATCGGAGCGGTGAAGCTCGGATCGTCGAGCTTGAGGCTCAGATAGTCGCGACCCTCGTTGGAGCGCTTGGACCAGCCGGCCCCGATCTCGGCCCGGCCCACGTAGATGCGGTGGCTCGGAGCGTTGTCGTTGGAGCGGTTGGTCTCGGCGACGATACGGACGCCCTTGGCTTGCAGGCTCAGGGTGACAATCTCGCCCTGGAAATCGT
>NZ_VKHP01001116.1 GCF_010811875.1 Bradyrhizobium uaiense | reverse complement strand
ACGATTTCCAGGGCGAGATTGTCACCCTGAGCCTGCAAGCCAAGGGCGTCCGTATCGTCGCCGAGACCAACCGCTCCAACGACAACGCTCCGAGCCACCGCATCTACGTGGGCCGGGCCGAGATCGGCGCAGCATGGTCGAAGCGTTCCGAAGAGGGCCGCGATATCTCTCGCTCCAGTCACTTGCCCCCCGTTCAATATGGCAATCCTGCGCAACCTGTTCGATGAGGAAGGT
>NZ_VKHP01001115.1 GCF_010811875.1 Bradyrhizobium uaiense | reverse complement strand
GGGAGGCCGTCTTGGGTGTGATGGACCGTTTGGTATTGAGCGACGCGGCGTGGAAGCGGATGGCGCCGTTGATCATAGGGCGCCCCGATCAGAAGGGCTCGACCGGACGCGACAACCGAATGTTCGTTGAAGGAGTGCTGTGGATCGTGCGTACGGGGTCTCCCTGGCGCGATCTCCCGGAGGTCTTCGGCGATTGGAACAGCGTGTTCCGGCGCTTCAGCCGATGGAGCATCA
>NZ_VKHP01001114.1 GCF_010811875.1 Bradyrhizobium uaiense | reverse complement strand
GCGCGCGCCCAGTTGCGCTCGCCGGTTGCGTCGACCTCGTAGATCGTGACGACCTCGCGCGGCTTCGGCTCGGTGAGCAGATCCTTGTAATGGAAGCCCCACGATGCGGCGGCGTTGCTGCCGAACGACTTGCCGGCAAAGGCTGGATTGGCCGAGGGCCGCGGCCAGATATCGAGGATCTGCACCTCGAGCACATCACCCGGCTCCGCGCCGCAGACATGGATCGGGCCGGTGC
>NZ_VKHP01001113.1 GCF_010811875.1 Bradyrhizobium uaiense | reverse complement strand
GCACAACCGGCCGATGACGGGTGAGGCGGGGTGGGGCTGGCTCGCCTCCGGCGTCTCACTGATCTCGATCACGCTCGGCACGCTCTATCAGCGCCGCTACTGCAATGCGATCGACTGGCGCGCCGGCGAGCAATGGTTCTGGGACACGCTGGTCGACGCCGATGCCGGCTCCAACCCGGCGAACTGGCAATGGGTTGCGGGCTCCGGCGCCGATGCCGCGCCCTATTTCCGCGTC
>NZ_VKHP01000112.1 GCF_010811875.1 Bradyrhizobium uaiense | reverse complement strand
GCTTCTGGCCCGGCGCTGTGGCCGGTGCAGTCGTCGGCGGCGCCCTCGCCTCGGGCGCGTATTACGGCTACGGCCCCGGCTATTATGACGACAGCTACGGCTATTACGACGACAGCGCGCCTGTCGCCGTGGAGGCCGCGCCGGGTGGCGACGCGAGCTACTGCGCGCAGCGCTACAGGTCCTACGATCCGGCCTCGGGCACCTATCTCGGCTTTGACGGCCTGCGGCATCCCTGCCCGTAATCAAGGCCTGAATTCCTGATAGCGAAGGGCGGCGGCGACGCCGCCCTTTTTCATGTCCGCAAATCTCAGGTGCGCAAGGCCACCGCGACGGCCGCGAAGGTCACCAGCAGCGCGACGATGTCGCTGGTGCTGAGCGGCTCGCGCAGCATGGCCGCCGCCGCAAGCACGCCGACCACGGGCACCAGCAGCGTGCCGATCGAGGCGGTCGCCGCCGGCAATCGCTCGAGCGCCGCAAACCAGCAGACATAGCAAAGGCAGAACTGGATCAGCGTCATGTAGACCATCGACGCCCAGCCGAGTTGCGACAACGCGGCAAGCTGCGGCTGCTCGATCAAGATGCCGGCAATTGCGATCGGCACGCAGCCGATTGCAAGTTGCCAGGCCGCCAGCGACAGCGGCGGCATTGCAAGCTTGAAGAACTTGGTCAGCACGGTTCCAAGTCCGACGCAGAGCGCGCCCGCGAGCGCGAACAGAATGCCTGGCAATTTGCCGAGGCTCGCGTCGAGACCGCCGCCGCCGATCAGTGCGGCGATCCCAACGAGCGCCACGCCGAGCGCGAGCGCGCGCGGCAGCGACACGCGCTCGCCGAGCACCGGCCACGCCACCAGCGCGACCCACACCGGGATCGATATTCCGAGCACCGCCGCCTCGCTGGCCCGAAGCCAGATCAGCGCCAGGCCCATGGACGCGACCCAGCCGCCGATCGACAGCATCGACACCAGGGCAAGCCGCAACCACATGCCGTCAGGGACACGCAGCGTCTGTCCGCGCGCGAGCGCCACCAGAGCGAGTGCCATCGCGCCCATCTGCGCGGCGGTCTGGGCGAACGAAACGGTCGGCGCCACGGCCAACGGCAGCGCAAGCGCCAATGCCGCGGCAGTGCTCAGAACCTTCAGATTGATCATTTTGGACTCCATCAAAACGGACAATGTCTAACCATTTGTGCGGTGGGACGTTCCAGCGCTAGACATTGATTGTCCGTCATCTCTGCGTAGCCAGCGGCGCATGTATGGCAGGTGAACAAAACTTCCCGTGACCGCGTCATTTGGTCGCCGAATCGTCGCTGGACGGGGGCAATTCGGGGAGCGCCGGGCACCCTTGGCGGTGGCTGGACATTTGGGGATTGAGGTGGCATCAGAGCCTCATAGCCTCGAACCGACGACCGGCCGCGCATGAAACAATTCCTGCTGAAATTCTTCACCTGGTGGAACGGCCAGACCTTTGGCACGCAATTTTGGACCTCGCGCTACGGCGAGCTGGTCGGCGAGGACGAGCAGGGCAATCGCTACTATCGCACCAAGGGCGGCGAGATCGACCCGACGCTGCATTTCGAGCGCCGCTGGGTGGTCTATAACGGCTATGCGGAAGCGTCCCGGATCCCGGCCGGTTGGCACGGCTGGCTGCATCACACGGTTGATGTGCCCCCGACCGATGAGAAGTACGTGGCCCGGGAATGGGAAAAGCCGCATCTGCCGAACATGACCGGCACCGCGCAGGCCTACCGCCCGTCCGGCTCGACGCTGGCGAGCGGCCGCCGCCCCAAGGCGACCGGCGACTATCACGCCTGGACCCCGGGAAGCTGACCTTCACGCATTGCTTTATCTGACGTGCACGTGCGTAACACCGCGCGTGCATCGCACGCGCGCCCGGCAGCGCAAGCGCGCGCCTGTGGACAACGGTAACAGCGGGGACAGGTAGGTTGCAGCCGGTGCTGCCCGCTTGCGCCGGACGCGGGTTCGCGGCTCAATGAAGCCATCTTACGGAGATGGGAAACCATCGCGTCGGATCGGGCTCCAGATCGCGACTGTCCCGATAAGCAGCGGCCTCCGAGTTGGATGCGGCCGGGAGATAGGCCCCCGGTACAGATGTCCTGAAATCGCCCGCAAATGTGAGGCTACCGTGAGACAGGAAGGGCCGCTCGGGAAACCGGGCGGCCTTTTTCTGTTGCAGCGATCTTCCGTGCGGCGGTCGCGTCAGGTGAGCCGCGCCGCCGCGCGGACCATCAGTTCGCCGCGGCGCGCGTGGGCCGGTCCCATCCGCTCCTTCATGAAGGCGAGGATCTCGGCCGGTGCGGTGTCCGGTGAGCCGGCATTGAACGGCGGAGCCGGGTTGTATTCGAGCCTGAGCTGGATCGCTTCCGCGGTCTTCCGATCGACGAGCTCCGACACCAGCGTCAGCGCGAAATCGATGCCGGCCGTGACGCCGCCGCCGGTGAAGCGATTGCGGTCGACGCAGACGCGGGTCCTGGTCGGGATCGCGCCGAAGCCGGCGAGGAAATCGATCGCGCTCCAATGCGTGGTGGCGCGGTAGCCCTTCAGGAGACCGGCGGCGCCGAGCACCAGCGATCCCGTGCAGACCGACGTGACGTATTTCGCTCCCGCTGCCTGCTTGCGCAGGAAGGCGAGCATCTCCTCGTCGCCGACCATGTCGTCGGTGCCGAACCCGCCGGGCACGCAGATCACGTCGAGCTGCGGGCAATCGGCGAAGGTTGTGGTCGGCGTCAGGACCATGACGGAATCGCTCGGAACGGGTTCGATCCGTTTCCAGATCAGGTGCACCTTCGCGCCGGGCACCGAGGAGAACACTTGCAGCGGACCGGTGAGGTCGAGCTGGGTCACCTTCGGGAAGACGAGCAATCCAATCTGCAGGGGTTCGGACATCGGAAGCCTCCAAATAGCGCTTGACGGAACCACGATGCCATGATGGCCTCCCGTCCAGAATGGCGTATTTCCCTCATTTTCGGACGTGGCGAGGATCTGGCAAATGATCGGCATCTTGATCTTTTCCGACTTCCAGTTGCTCGATGCAGCCGGTCCGATCGCGGCCTTCGAGATCGCGGCGCGTTTCGCCAACAGCGCGCCCGATATCAAGACGATTGCGGTGAAGGCGGGGCCGGTGCGCTCTTCGTCCGGCGTCGAGATGCTCGCACGCGGCTTCAAGCCGTCGGCCGCGTTCACGACGCTGATCATCGCCGGCGGCAACGGCGTGCGTACGCCGGCGAGCTGTCCGACCACGCTGTCATTCGTGCGACGGATGGCGGGCCGCGGCATTCGCGTCGCCAGCGTCTGCTCGGGCGCCTATGTGCTGGCCGAGGCGGGCCTGCTCGATGGCCGCCGCGCCACCACGCATTGGCAGCGCACGCCGCATTTCGTGAAGACCTATCCCAAGATCAAGCTCGAGCCGGACCAGATCTTCGTCCGCGACGGCAATATCTGGAGCTCGGCCGGGATCACCGCGGGCATCGATCTCGCGCTCGCCATGATCACCGAGGATTACGGCGACGAGGTCGCGCAGAACACCGCGCGGCAGCTCGTGCTGTATCACCGGCGCAGCGGCGGCCAGTCGCAGTTCTCCTCGCTGCTGGAATTGAAGACGCCGAACGGCCGGTTCGGGCCGCTGCTGGCCTGGGCGCGCGAGCATCTCGACGCGCCGCTGACGGTCGAGGACCTCGCCGACAAGGCCGGGATGAGTTCGCGGCATTTCACCCGCGCCTTCATTGCGGAGACCGGCACCACGCCGTCGAAAGCGGTCGAACGGTTGAGGATCGAAGTGGCGCGGCAGCGCGTGCAGTCGTCGGGCGAGGCGATCGAGCGCGTCGCCGAGATCACCGGCTTCCGCGATCCCGAGCGGATGCGCCGCGCCTTCATCCGCGCCTTCGGCCAGCCGCCGCAATCGCTGCGCCGGGCATCGCGCGCCGGGTAGGTCGTGAATTGCGGAACGCCTGCGAGTTCCTGGAGCAATATGAGTTTGGGACAAGCTCGTTGTCCGATCTCATCCGATCGATGCTGTCTTTGTAGTGAACCGGCGCGACGGTTCCCGTGACCCACGTCAAGTGGGCGTTGGGGACCAGAGGAGGTTCAAGTGACAAAGCATCGAACGATTACCGGGTTCGTGGCCGTCGCCCTGCTGGCTGTCACTGCAACCGCCGCGACGGTGAGGTCGCACTTGCCCCGGACCGCAGGCGCTGTCGTCTCCGACACGGACGCGCTCCCGGCCAGGGATTTTAGCGACCGGTGGTCCGCGATATCCGCCTTGCCGTCGGCGACCGACATGGCTGAGCGCGCACCTGACGCGCGCTGAATCGGTCAGGTCCGGCCCTTCGAGGCGCGCAGGGTTTGCTGCAGCACAAAACCCCCGCCGAAGCGGGGCAGGATGTTGAACGACCTGGTCGCGAACGAGGTCCCGAATAGAAACTAACGGTTCCGCCGCGCCGGATTGGCGCAGCCGTTCACCAATGCACGCTGAAAATCCACGAATGCGCTGAGCACGAAACGTGCCCGAGCCCAGAGATCACCGGGTCAAGGTGTCGGTCGCGATCTTCTTCTTGAGTGCTTCGCAGGTATCCCTGACCTCCGTGGTCATCAACGAGACGGCTTCGATCTGCAGGAAAAAGCGCTTGCCTTGATCGCGGTAACCCGCAGCGAACTCCTTGATTTCCGCGATCATGTCGTGGACGCCGGCCACCATGACTTCGCAGTTCTTGGCGGCCAGTTGCAGTTCCGTTCCAAGCGCCTCGATCTCTTTCACCGCCGCTTCATATTCGCGCACGACCGCCTCGGCGGACAGCATGCCCACCTCATTGACGCCGTTGCGGTGCTCGACGTAGTCCGGCATCGGTGAGAGAGGCCGAATATTGCCGCGTGGTCGATGCGAACTCACCGTTTCGATTTCGCCTTCCGTCTTTTCCAACGGGGCGCGGGCGAGGACTTCTGCACTAACACTCATGCGAACGCTCCATAAGTTGTTACGGCGAATGGAGTTTAGCAATGTCAACGGATTTGTCTCGCTTTTCCACAAGTTTGAAATAGCGCGATTGTGCACCGCAGCATGGCGAGATCAGCATTTCCGTCAATGCGGCGCGTCGGGATGCCAGCCGTTGCAGTCGCTGTGCCGATCCGCACGGTGGGAGCGGGCAGTCGGCCGCGAGTCAACCGGCGGCGGAGCGATCGCGCCGTTGCCTGAGCGATCCGCGGACATCCCGGTCTCGGCCAGGTGATCGATGAGCGCGCATCAAGCTGCGCCGATACCGAATATATACCGCACCCCCACCTAGTCCGAGCATGGCGGCGACAACTGAGCCCAGCAGCACGCCGAGTTTTGCAGCGTTCAACAGTGTCTCATCGGTGAAGGCCAGCATCGCGATGAAGATGGACATCGTGAAGCCGATTCCGGCCAGCAGGCCGACCACGCAGATGCCGCCCCACGAAACACTGGGGGCCAGCCGACACCAGCCCAGCTTGACCGCCAGCCAGGTCGCACCGATCACGCCCACAGGCTTTCCTGCGACGAGGGCAATACCGACGCCCAGCATGACGGATTGAGCGCCCGCCGAGAGATCAACGCCAGTCAGGCTGACCCCGGCGTTTGCCAAGGCGAATAACGGCATGATGGCATAGGAAACCCAGGGATGCAGCGCGGTCTGCACGCGCACGACCGGCGGCAGCATCTCGCGCTGTGCCAGGAGAAGCTGCCGCCGCGGTGACGCCAGGTGATGCGTATCCCGGTTTTGCAGCGCATCGCTGCCTTGCAGCTCCCTGGCGACCCGCGACAACATCTGCAACGGATGTTCCCGGAGCGGCATCGAGCGTACCGGCGTCATCAGGCCGAGCACGATGCCGGCGAGGGTCGGATGGGCCCCGCTCGTCAAGAGCCCGGCCCAGACGATCGCGCCGGGCACAATGTAGCCGAGCGCGGAGCCGATCCCGATCCGTTGCAACGCGAGGACCATCAGGATGCCGAGTGAGGCGACAAGCAGGCCGCCGACCTGAAGGCCGCCCGAATAGAAGAACGCGATGATCAGCACCGCGATGACGTCGTCGACAATTGCCAGCGCCAGCAGGAATACGCGCAGATTGACCGGGATCGATCGTCCGAGCAGTGCGAGCACGCCCACGGCAAATGCGATGTCGGTCGCCGTGGGCACGGCCCAGCCCTGGCCGCGTACCGCATCGATATTCAGGCTGAGATAGATCAGGCCAGGCGCGATGACGCCGCCGGCGGCGGCGATCACGGGCAGAAGCGCCTGATCGAACCTGCTGAGCGCGCCTTCGTGGGCTTCCCGCCGGATCTCCATGCCGACGACGAGGAAGAAGATCGTCATCAGCGCATCGTTGATCCAGAAGTGCAGCGGCTTCGCGAACACGAACGTGCCGAGCTGGATCGATAACGGCTGGTGCCAGAGGGCGTGGTAGCTGCCGGCGAAGGGAGAATTGGCCCAGATCAGGGCCGTCGCTGCCGCAACCAGCAGCACGCAGCCGCTGACGGCCTCGACGTGCAAAAAGCGCTGCAGCGTGGCGAGCGCTCGTTCGGCGAGCAGTTGTGCTGTGGGTAGTTCTTTGGCTGGCGGTCGAAGTTCCATCGGTCACACGCTTCCCGCGTGGTGGCCCGACCATCGCTCAACCTGTCACTGCTCCACGCAGGACACCCGAGCGCGATTTCGCACGGCAATGGGGATAAGGCAACCCTGACCGAGGCGCGCGACGACGTGGCGACTGGCAATTTGAGGCGTCAAAAGAGCGCAGGACGCCGCGTTGTCAGAACCAGCTCGCGACCGCATTCACCTGGGTGGCTGCACCAAACATCAGGAGAACGCCGATGCACAGCAGGGGAGAGTATGGGTTCCGATCATTCATTTTCGACTGATACTGCATGACCGCACCACGGCGC
Source organism: Bradyrhizobium uaiense (assembly GCF_010811875.1). Lineage (GTDB taxonomy): Bacteria > Pseudomonadota > Alphaproteobacteria > Rhizobiales > Xanthobacteraceae > Bradyrhizobium > Bradyrhizobium uaiense. The sequence goes on along the minus strand of NZ_VKHP01000112.1, from coordinate 22,061 downwards.
TGTTTGTCTCGTCGAATATGAAAGGCCGGGCATAAGAAAGCCAGACGACCACTGCTCGGGCGATATAAAAGCGACATAAGCGCCGGCGCAGCCGATCGCTGTAGCCGTGCGAGCGCTCTAATCGGTTGCGAGCAGGCCGAGCCTTGCTGCAAGCCAGCGCGTGGTCGAGGCCTGGATTAGGATCGTCATCAGGATCGCGATGAAGGTGACGGAGGCGATCATGTCGGCCCCCGGTGCCTTCATGCCGTGCATGAGACCGGCCAGCGCCGCGGGAATGACGCCGGTCTCGCGGGTCCAGCACATGAACAGCATTTCCGGCAGGCTCCAGCGCGCGCGACGATCGGGCAGTGTACAAAGGAATACGGTTGCGGGGCGCGCCAGAAACATCAACACCAGCGTGACCGCCACGCCGCCAAGCCAATACTTGTGCATCAGTGCGAAATTTACTTGGGCGCCGAGCAAAATGAAAATGAACAGGCGCAGGATGAAGGCCGTGGTCAGCACGAACTCAGCGAGCTTTTGCGCTTCGCCCGGCTCCATCTGGAAGCCGAAACTTTCCTTGTTGCCGAGCATGATGCCGAACACGAACACGGCCATGAAGCCGGATGCGTGCATGCCCTCGGCGGCAAAATAGGCGCTGATGACGGCAACGACGGTGACGACCGGCGCGTATTCGGCAAGGAACGCCCATTTCTCGTGGGCGATCAACAGTGCCGCGAGATAGCCCAGCATGATCCCGGCGACGATACCGATGATGGAATGCATCAGCAGTTCCAGCAGGGACGTGGAGAGCTGGAACGTGCTGCCGGTGGCGAGGCCGAGCAGGCTGAAGGTGACAATTGCGCCCATTGCGTCGTTGAACGCGGATTCGCTCATCACGGTCTGCGCGACGCGATCCTTGATGCGAACCTGACGGAAGATCGGGACGAGTGTCGCAGGGTCGGTCGAGGCCAGCGTCGCCGCAAGCAGGAATGCCACGATTGCGGGGACGCCCAGGATGAACTGGGCGGCGAGGCCTGTGATCGCGGCGGTGATGACGACGCCAACCGTGGCGATCACCACGATCGTGATCCAGACCTGCTTCAGCACGGCAAGCCGCAGCGTCGCGCCGCCGTCGAACAGGATGTAGCTCGCGCCGAACAGCAGGATGATCTGGTTCAGCGCAGAATCGCCGGCGATATTGACCAGTCCGAGGGCGTGCGGGCCGATCAGAATGCCCGCAATCAGGAACACTGCGACGTCGGGAATCCTGATCTTCTGGGCGAACAGCGCTGCGACGGTGCCGATCGCCAGGACCAGGCCGCAGGAGAGCAGCGTGTGCCTGGCGATCTCGATCGAGGAGGACATCAGCCCAGCGTCTTCAGCCAGGCGCTGATCTCGGTCACCGCCACATTGGCCTGGTTGAGCAGCTTGCCCATGGTGAAGAAGCCGTGGAACTGGCCGGGGAAATGCCGGTAGGTCACGGGCACGCCGGCGTCCTTCAGGAATTTCGCATACTCGTCGCCTTCGTCGCGCAAGGGGTCGGCGCCGGCGGTCAGCACATAGGCCGGCGGCAGTCCGGCGAAGCTGTTCGCGCGCGCCGGCGAGGCGCGCCAGTCGCTGTTGTCGGCGTCGCCGAGATAGTGATCGCCGAACCAGCCGATCACCGAATGCGTCAAGAGGATGCTGGTCTCGGGTTCGCTGTGCGAGGGATGCTTCCGCGAGAAATCGGTTGCGGGATAGACCAGCAGCTGGGCGGCGAGTTTCGGTCCGTTGTCACGGGCGGTGAGGGCGACCACGGCCGCGAGGTTGCCGCCGGCGCTGTCGCCGCCGACGATCAGGCGCGCGGCATCGACGCCGAGATCTTTCGCGTTGGCGGCGACCCATTTGGTCGCGGTGACGGCGTCGTCCACCGCGGCGGGGAAGCGATGCTCGGGCGCGAGCCGGTAATCGACCGAGATCACGATCAGCTCGCCCTCATGGGCAAGCTTCCGGCAGACCACCTCATGGGTATCGAGATCGCCGATCACCCAGCCGCCGCCGTGGAAGAACACCAGGCATGCTGCTAGTCCGTTGGTCTTGCGCAGCGTCTTCGGCGTGTAGATGCGGGCCGGGATCGAGCCGTGCGGCGCCGGGATCGAAAGCTCCCTGCTCGATTCAAGCGCGGGTGGCTCGGGATTGGAGACGATGCGGGCGGCGCGATAATATTCGCGGGCTTCCGGCGCGGTCAGCGATTCATAGGCAGGGCGGCCGGCCTCCTGGAACGCCTTGTAGACGGCGGCGGCATCGGGATCGAGAACGACGGGCATAGGCAACAAACCTTCTTGTGATACTGAACTGAAGTGTCAGGCGGCGATGCGGCCGCCGTCGACGGTGTAGGCGGAGCCGGAGACGTAGCTCGCCTCGTCGGAGGCAAGGAAAGCGACGATCGAGGCGACCTCGCTCGCGAGCCCGAGCCGGCGCGCCGGAATGCGGTCGACGATCTTCTCGACCGGCGGCGGCGCGTTGCCGCCGGAACGTCCCTGCAGGATGGTGCTCAGCATGCGGCTCTCGATCATGCCGGGGCAGACGCAATTGACGCGCACGCCGGTGCCGCTGCACTCCCAGGCCGCGCTCTTGGTCAGTCCGATCACCGCGTGCTTGCTGGCGCTGTAGACCGCGATCATCGGCGATCCCACGAGGCCCGCGATCGAGGCGGTGTTGATGATGCTGCCCTTGTTCTGCTTCAGCATGACCGGCAGCACATGCTTCATGCCGAGGAAGACGCCGACGACATTGACGTCGAGCACCCGGCGAAAGCTCTCCAGCGAATATTCGGGGATCGGCTTGATGTCGCCCTCGATGCCGGCGTTGTTGTAGAATGCGTCGATGGTGCCGAAGCGGTCCACGGCGGCGCGGACGTACTCCTTGACCTCGTCCTCATCGGTGACGTCGGCGGTGATCGCGAAGGCCTCGGCCGAGGCGGGCAACTCCTTGATGGCGGCCGCAAGATCGGCCCCCTTGCGATCGACCGCGACAATCCGCGCGCCGCGCTCGGCGAGCAGATGAAGCGTGGCGGTTCCGATGACGCCGGCAGCCCCGGTGACGACGGCGATCCGGCCATCGAGCCTGATGCGATCTGGCATGTTGGGTTTCCTCTGGCTGGTCCGGTTCGATCCGGATTTTCCTGGTTTTCACGCGTGGCCGCGCGCCTTCAGCGTGAGGACTATCACACGTGTTCCCAAGGCTTACCAGTCCGGTGACCAGAGGCTGACCGGTGCGCCGGGTAGGGTGGCTGGACGCCCTTTCCCCGCCGTATTCGGCGTGTTAACCGGTGGCCTGCGAGCGGCCGATATCAAGGTAGACTGTCGCGAGCCCGATTCGCCCTCTAAAGCCGCGCGAGATGCTTCGAACCGTTGCCCTGACTGGCTTTGCGGCCCTGGTTGCCGCCTCAACCATCTCGTTTGCGCCGCCCGCGCGCGCGCAGATCGGAACGATTTTCTCCGATCCCGCGCCGCGTCCGCCCGGCTCGATCCCGCGTGGCCAGGTGGCGCCTCCCAGCGACGACGACGAGGAAGTGCCGGAATTGCCGCGCGGCCGCCTGCTGCCGACCCAGCCGCGGGCATTGCCGCCAGGGCAGGCGGTGCCGCCGCCTGGTAGCGTGCAGTCGCAGCCATTGGCGCCGCCGCCCGGCTCGACGGTCGCGCCGCCCGGCGTTGCCGTGCAGCCGCCGCAGCCCGGTGGTCCCGCCGTTGCCAACGCGCCGCCCGGTGCCAATCCGCTGCCGCCGGGGCAGCGTCCCAAGGGCGCGCCGCAAGCTGCGCCTCAGGGGGCGCCCGGCACGGCGCCGCAGACGCCTGCCGCGTTGCAGCCCGGCGACGAGGTCGTGCAGGAGCCGCCGTCGACCAAGATCACCAACAAGAAGGCGAGCTTCTCCGGCCTCGACAAGATCACGGGGCGCATCATCAATTTCGACGAGGATATCGGCGAGACCGTGCAGTTCGGCGCGCTCCGCGTGAAGACCGATGCCTGCTACACCCGGCCGTCGACGGAAGCCGCCAACACCGATGCTTTCGTCGAGGTCGACGAGATCACGCTGCAGGGTGAAGTGAAGCGGATCTTCTCGGGCTGGATGTTCGCGGCGAGCCCCGGCCTGCATGGCGTCGAGCATCCGATCTACGACATCTGGCTAACCGACTGCAAAGGGCCGGACCAGACCATCGTGACCGCCGCGCCCGATCCGCCGAAGGCGCCGACGCCGCCTCCGCCGCCGGCCCAGAAGCGCGCGCCGCCGAAGCAGGCCGCACCGCGTCCGCCGCCGCAGCCGCCGCAATACCAGCAGCAGCCGCCACCTCCGCCGCCCCAGCAACAGCAGCGGCCGGGCGGTTTGTTCGGCGGCTTGTTCGGGAATTGATTGAGCAGCCCGGGTCGAGCGAGAGCGCGATCCGGGCTAATTCAATTGCGCTCGGCGATGATCGCCAGCGCGTCGGCGCCCCTGACCGGTTGCGTGGCGTCGAGCTTGCGGAAATCCGCGGGCGCGCCTGATATCGCCTTGTCGAGCAGTGCGCGATAGCGGCGTCGCGAGATTTCGACCGCGCCGAACGTCTTCAGATGCTCGGTCACATATTGCGTGTCGAGCAGCTCGAATCCGCCGGCGATCAACCGTGCCACCAGATGCACCAGCGCGACCTTCGATGCATCGCGTTCGGTGTGAAACATGCTTTCGCCGAAGAAGGCGCGACCGAGGCTGACGCCATAGAGGCCGCCGACCAGATTGTCGTCCTGCCAGACCTCGACGCTGTGGCAATGGCCCGACGCGTGCAGCCCGACATAGAGATCGCGGATGCGCTTGTTGATCCAGGTGTCGTCGCGGCCAGGCTGCGGCGCCGCGCAACCGGCGATTACGGCCTTGAACGCGGTATCGACGGTGACCGTGAACACGTCCGAGCGCACGGTGCGCGCCAGGCGGGAGGCGACACGGAAGCCGTCGAGCGGAATCACGCCGCGCAATTCCGGCTCGACCCAGAACAGGGTCGGATCGTCGGCGCTCTCCGCCATCGGGAAGATGCCGCAGGCATAGGCGCGCAGCAGCACCTCGGGCGTGATCTCGGAGGAGGCGGAGTCGCGAGCCGTCATCCTCCCAGGATAGCAAACCGCAGCCGGTCTTGCGATGGGGCCGGCGATCACGGTCGCGACGTGTTGACGAAACGCGCCGGTTCCTCCACAAGCCGCGCCATTCGGCCGCAGCCACCCGAGACGGACTGCGCGGCCGTGATACATTGCAACAAAAAGATGGCGCCGCTGCCGGGTCTTGGCAGGGACTTGGCGGCTTGCGCGCCCGACAACCAAAACACCTGAGGGGGACGCTGCATGAAGTCGTCATGGCGGACGTTTGCGCCGTTGCTGGTCTGGCTGATTGTCTATCTGGTACCGGTGCCATCGGGGCTGAACGCCAATCAGTGGCACTATTTTGCGGTGTTCGCCGCCGTCATCACCGGACTGATCCTCGAATCGATGCCGGTCGGTGCGGTGGGCCTGATCGGCCTGACGGTTGCCGGCGTCGGCGGCTATGTCGAGCCCGACCCGAACAAGTCGCTGCGCTGGATGCTCGCTGGCTTTTCCGAGAGCACGGTGTGGCTGATCGTCGGCGCCTTCGTGTTCTCGATCGGTTACCGCAAGAGCGGGCTCGGCCGCCGGCTGGCACTGCTGCTGGTGCGGGGGCTGGGCCGCCGCACCATCGGGCTCGGCTATGCGGTGGCGTTCTCCGATCTCGTGCTCGCGCCGGCGACGCCGTCCAACACTGCGCGCTCGGGCGGCACCATCTATCCGATCGTCAGCAACATCCCGCGCATCTATGGCTCCGAGCCCGGCCCGACCGCAGGCAAGATCGGTACCTTCGTGATGTGGACGGCGTTTGCGACCACCGCCGTCACCAGCTCGCTGTTCCTGACCGCGCTGGCGCCGAACGCCGCCGCGCTGTCGATCGCCAAGAAGCTCGTCAATATCGAGGTCGGCTGGTCGCAATGGTTCATCGGCTTCGCGCCGCTCGGTATCCTGCTGCTGCTGCTGGTGCCGCTGCTCAGCTACGTCATATGTCGGCCCGAGATCAAGGAAAGCCCGGAGATCGTGACCTGGAGCGAGGGCGAGCTCGCCAAGATGGGGCCGCCGTCGCGGCACGAATGGATCATGGCGGTGCTGGTGCTGCTCGCGATGTTCCTGTGGATCTGCGGCTCCAATCCCAATATCAGCGTGCCGCTGCTCGGCTCGAACTTCATCAACGCGACCACGGTGGTGTTCGTCGTGATCTCGCTGATGCTTCTCACCGGCGTGATCGCCTTCGAGGACATCGTCGCCGAGAAGAGCGCGTGGGAGGTGTTTTTCTATTTCACCTCGCTGCTCACGCTGTCGTCGGGCCTCAATGAGATCGGCTTCATCAAATGGGTGGCCGATGGCTATGCGAAGCCGCTCGCCGGCACGTCGCCGCTGGTCGGAATGATCCTGCTCGTCACCTTTTTCTTCTGGATCCACTACTTCTTCTCGAGCATCACCTCGCATACCGCCGCCGTGCTGCCGGTGGTGCTCGCCGTCGGCTCCAGCATTCCCGGCCTGTCGGTGCAGACCCTAATGCTGCTGTGTGTCTATTCGCTCGGGCTGATGGGCGTGATCTCGCCCTACGCCACGGGACCGGCGCCGATGTATTACGGCAGCGGCTATATCGGCAAAGGTGACTTCTGGAAATTCGGGCTGATCTTCGGCTTGATCTACTTTGCCGGATTGTTGCTGATCGTGTTGCCCTGGTTACAGACGATCGGGTAAAATAGCCACAATCCAGCGTGAAACAGCGCTCGAACGGGAAGGAGGGGCCATCCTTTCCGATTCTTAACGCGCTTTGTCAGACGGAAGCGATCAAAATGCTTCCTCGAATGTGGCGCGCGCGGATTCTAGGGGACACATGGAGCCGCGCGAGCTCGTTCGTGTTTCTTCGTGGGCAAGTTATGGACCAGCATGTCAAAAACCCGTTGATCGTGGCGCCCGAGCAAACCAGGCGGCCATCGCGCTGGCGGGGGGTTCTGACCGGATGCGTCGTGCTGGCGGTGCTTGCCGGCATCGTCTGGTGGACGCGGCAGCAGGCCGCGCCGCCGCAGGCCGGCGCCGGGCGCAACGCCGGGCCGATGTCGATCGTGCCGGAGACCGTCGGCAAGGGCGATATCGGCGTCAGCCTGAATGCGCTCGGCACCGTGACGTCGCTGGCGACCGTGACCATCCGGAGCCAGATCAGCGGCTACCTGATGAAGATCGATTTCAAGGAGGGCGATGAGGTCAAGAAGGGTGACCTGATCGCCGAGATCGATTCGCGTCCCTATGAGGCGACGCTGGCGCAGGCCAAGGGACAGCTCGCACGCGACGAGGCGCAGCTGAAGGGCGCCCAGGTCGATCTCACCCGTTACCAGAACCTCGCCGCACAGAACGCGGTGCCGCATCAGACGCTCGACACCCAGGTCGCGCTGGTCGCGCAGTATCAGGGCACGGTGGAGGCCGACCGCGCCTCGGTGAAGTCGGCCGAAGTCAATTTGCAGTATTGCCACATCGTCTCGCCGATCAACGGGCGGGTCGGACTGCGCCAGGTCGACCTCGGCAACTACGTGACGCCGGGCGACACCAACGGGCTTGTCGTGATCACGCAGCTCGAGCCGATCAGCGTGCTGTTCACGCTGCCGGAGGACAATCTGCAGGCGGTCGCGAAGCGGCTGAAAGAGGGTGCGGTGCTGCCGGCCGCGGCCTATGACCGCAGCGGCGCCAACAAGCTCGCCGAGGGATCGCTGCAAACTTTCGACAGCCAGATCGATGCGACCACCGGCACGATCAAGCTGCGTGGCCAGTTCGAGAACGACAAGCGGACGCTGTATCCGAATCAGTTCGTCAACATCCGCCTGCTGCTCGACACCCACAAGGATGCCACCACGATGTCGACCGCCGGCATCCAGCGCGGCGTTCCCGGCACCTTCGTCTATCTCGTCAACGCCGACAGCACGGTCTCGGTGCGGCCGGTCAAGCTCGGCGTCACCGACGGCGACCGGGTCGAGGTGCTTTCGGGACTGACTCCCGGCGATCGCGTCGTGATCGACGGCGCCGACAAGCTGCGCGAGGGCGCCAAGGTGGTGGTGCGTTCCGCCGGCGATACCACGAACCCGGCCGCCGCAGCGAAGGGCGCCGCGGCGAACGGGGCTGCCAAGGGAGACGTCAAGGGTGACGGCAAGGATGGCGCCGATCCCGACAAGGCGGGAGGCGGCAACCACAAGCGTTCCGAGGACGGGCAGAAGAAATGAACCCGTCGCGGCCATTCATCCTGCGGCCGGTGGCGACGACCCTGATGATGATCGCCATCATGCTGTCGGGCATGCTAGCGTTCAGGTTCCTGCCCGTCGCGGCCCTGCCTGAGGTCGACTATCCGACCATCCAGGTGCAGACCTTCTATCCGGGCGCCAGTCCGGACGTGATGACCTCGTCGGTGACAGCGCCGCTCGAGGTGCAGTTCGGCCAGATGCCGAATTTGAACCAGATGAGCTCGGTGAGCTCGGCTGGCTCGTCCGTGATCACGCTGCAATTCGGCCTGTCGATCTCGCTCGACGTCGCCGAGCAGGAGGTGCAGGCCGCGATCAACGCCGCGGGCAATCTGCTGCCGTCGGACCTGCCGGCGCCGCCGATCTACGCCAAGGTCAATCCGGCCGACGCGCCGATCCTGACGCTTGGCCTGAGCTCGAAGACGATGCCGCTGACGCAGGTGCAGGATTTCGTCGACACGCGGCTGGCGCAGAAGATCTCGCAGCTGCCCGGCGTCGGCCTCGTCAGCATCAGCGGCGGCCAGCGGCCCGCGGTGCGCATCCAGGCCGACATCCGCAAGCTTGCGGCCTACGGCCTCAACATCGACGATCTCCGCACCACGCTCGGCAACGCCAACGTCAACACGCCGAAGGGCAATTTCGACGGCGCGATGCGGTCCTACACCATCAACGCCAACGACCAGATCCGCAATGCCAGCGACTACCGCTCGCTGATCATCGCCTACAAGAACGGCTCGCCGGTCCGCCTCAGCGACGTCGGCAACGTCGTCGACGGCGCGCAGAACGACAAGCTCGGCGCCTGGATGAACGAGACGCCGGCGATCATCCTCAACATCCAGCGCCAACCCGGCGCCAACGTGATCTCGGTGGTGCAGGGCATCAAGGACCTGCTGCCGCAGCTCCAGGCGACGCTGCCGGCCGCGATCGACCTCAACATCCTGACCGACCGCACCATCACGATCCGGGCCTCGGTCCGCGACGTCGAATACGAGCTGTCGCTCGCGGTGATCCTGGTCGTGCTCGTCATCTTCGTATTCCTGCGCTCGACCCGCGCCACGCTGATCCCGAGCCTGTCGGTGCCGCTGTCGCTGGTCGGCACGCTGGGCGCGATGTATCTGTTCGGCTTCAGCTTGAACAATCTGTCGCTGATGGCGCTGACAATCGCGACCGGCTTCGTGGTCGACGACGCCATCGTCGTGATCGAGAACATCTCGCGCTATATCGAGGAGGGCGAATCGCCGCTCGAGGCGGCGCTGCGCGGCTCCGAGCAGATCGGCTTCACCATCATCTCGCTGACGGTATCGCTGATCGCGGTGCTGATCCCGCTGTTGTTCATGGGCGACGTGGTCGGCCGGCTGTTCCGCGAATTCGCCATCACGCTGTCGGTCACGATCCTGATCTCCGCGGTGGTGTCGCTGACGCTGGTGCCGATGGCATGCGCCAAATTGCTGAAGCCGGAGAGCATGGCGCGCGAGAACACCTTCCAGCGGCTCAGCCGGGAAGGCTTCGATCACGTCATCGCGATCTATGGCCGGATGCTCAACTGGGTGCTCGATCGCCAGACCTTCGTCCTGCTGATCGCGCTCGCCACCTTTGGGCTCACCGCGCTGCTCTATGTCGTGATCCCGAAGGGCTTCTTCCCGGTGCAGGACACCGGCGTGATCCAGGCGATCTCCGAGGCGCCGCAATCGGTGTCCTATGCGGCGATGGCGGAGCGGCAGCAGCGGCTCGCCAGCGCGATACTGAAAGATCCAGACGTCGAGAGCCTGTCGTCCTTCATCGGCGTCGACGGCACCAACACCACGCTCAACAGCGGCCGCATCCTGATCAATCTGAAACCGCATGAGAAGCGCAAGGCCGGCGTCGCGACGGTGATGGACCGGATCAAGGCGAGCACGGCTGCGCTGACCGGTATCACGCTCTACATGCAGCCGGTGCAGGATCTCACCATCGAAGGCACGGTGAGCCGCACGCAGTACCAGTTCATCCTGCAGGACGCCGATCCGAACGAGCTTGCGGAATGGACGCCGAAGCTGGTCGACAAGCTCAGGCAATTGCCCGAGCTCAGCGACGTCACCAGCGATATCTTCGCGCAGGGGCTCTCGGTGTTCGTCGACATCGACCGCGACCAGGCGGCGCGGTTCGGCATCACGCCGGCGACCATCGACAACGCGCTGTACGATTCCTACGGCCAGCGCATCGTCTCGACGGTGTTCACCAATTCGAACCAGTACCGCGTCATCCTCGAGGCCGATCCGTCGCTGCAGAATTCGCTGGATTCGCTGTCGTCGATCTACCTGCCGTCATCGGTGGGCTCGACTCCGGTGCCGCTGTCGGTCATGGCCAGGATGCGGGTCGAGACCGCGCCGTTGCAGGTCTCGCATCTCGGCCAGTTCCCGTCGGCAACGGTCTCGTTCAATCTTGCCCCGGGCGCCTCGCTCGGCGGGGCGGTGACCGCGATCAAGCAGGCGCAGGCCGGCATCAACCAGCCGCTCGGCATGATCACGAGCTTCCAGGGCGCGGCACTGGCGTTCCAGTCCTCGCTCACCAACCAGCTGTTCCTGATCCTGGCCGCGATCATCACCGTCTATATCGTGCTCGGCGTGCTCTATGAGAGCTTCATCCACCCGCTGACCATCCTCTCGACGTTGCCGTCGGCCGGGATCGGCGCGTTGCTGGCGCTGATGATGGCGGGGCAAGACCTCACGATCATCGCGATCATCGGCATCATCCTCCTGATCGGCATCGTGAAGAAGAATGCGATCATGATGATCGATTTCGCGCTCGATGCCGAACGCAACGAGGGCAAGCCGCCGCGCGAGGCGATCTACCAGGCCTGCCTGCTGCGCTTCCGGCCGATCATCATGACGACGATGGCAGCTGTCCTCGGCGCGCTGCCGCTGATGCTCGGCAGCGGCGCCGGATCCGAGCTGCGGCATCCGCTCGGCATCTCCATCGTCGGCGGCCTCCTGGTGAGCCAGATGCTGACGCTGTTCACGACGCCGGTGATCTATCTCTGGTTTGATCGCCTCGCGCTGCGGTTTGCCGGGCGGGCGGACCAGGTCGGCGAGGCGAGGGGGTCGCGTTGAGCCATGGATCCGTCGACGCCATTCATCCGAAGGCCGGTCGCGACCACGCTGTTGACCTTCGGGCTTGCGGCGGCCGGCATCGTCGCGTTCTTCAAGCTGCCGGTGTCGCCGCTGCCGCAGGTCGATTTCCCGACCATCTCGGTGCAGGCAACATTGCCCGGCGCCAGCCCGCAGGACGTCGCGACCACGGTCGCCAGTCCGCTTGAACGGCATCTCGGCCAGATCGCCGATGTCACCGAGATGACGTCGTCGAGCTCGGTCGGCTCGACCCGGATCACGCTGCAGTTCGGGTTGAACCGCGACATCAACGGCGCGGCGCGCGACGTGCAGGCCGCGATCAATGCGGCGCGCGCCGATCTGCCGACCAGCCTGCGCAGCAACCCGACCTACCGCAAGGTCAATCCGGCCGATGCGCCGATCCTGATCCTGACGCTGACGTCGGACACGCTGACGCGCGGCGATCTCTACGATGCCGCTTCCACGGTGCTGGCGCAGAAGCTGTCGCAGGTCGAGGGCATCGGCGAGGTCGTGGTAGGCGGCAGCTCGCTGCCCGCCGTCCGCGTCGATCTGATCCCGCAGGCGGTCTACAAATACGGCATCGGTCTGGAAGATGTTCGTGCGGCGTTGTCGAGCGCCAACGCCCACAGCCCCAAGGGCGGCATCGATGTCGGCGACCAGCGCTACCAGGTCTACGCCAACGACCAGGCCAACAAGGCCGATGACTACAAGTCGCTGATCGTGGCCTATCGCAACGGCGCGCCGATTCATCTTTCCGACATCGGCGAGGTGGCCGACGGCGTCGAGAACCTGCGCAATTCCGGGCTCGCCAACGGCAAGCCCGCAGTGCTGATCATCCTCTACCGCCAGCCGAACGCCAACATCATCTCGACCGTCGATCTGGTGAAGGGGCTGATGCCGCAATTGCAGGCATCGGTGTCGCCGGCGATCGACATCGGCCTCGCGGTGGATCGTTCGACGACGATCCGCACTTCGCTCAGGGACGTCGAACGGACGCTCGTCCTGGCGGTGCTGCTGGTCATCATCGTGGTGTTCGCGTTCCTGCGCAATCTGCGCGCCACCTTCATTCCGGTGGTGGCGGTGTCGGTGTCGCTGGTCGCGACCTTCGGGGCGATGTACCTGATCGGCTACAGCCTCGACAATCTGTCGCTGATGGCGCTGACGGTCGCGACCGGCTTCGTGGTCGACGATGCCATCGTGGTGCTGGAGAACGTCACCCGGTACATCGAGGAGGGCTTGAGCCCGCTCGAATCGGCGTTGAAGGGCGCCAACGAAGTCGGCTTCACCGTGCTGTCTATGAGCATCTCGCTGATTGCGGTGTTCATCCCGATCCTGCTGATGGCCGGCATCGTCGGCCGGCTGTTCCGCGAATTCGCGATGACGATCTCGATCTCGATCCTGATCTCGCTGGTGGTCTCGCTGGCGACCACCCCGATGATGTGCGCCGTGTTGCTGAAGCCGGACAGCGGCGGCCACGGCCGGCTGTATTGGGCCAGCGAGCGCTTCTTCGAGACGATGCTGAATTTCTACCGCAGGACGCTCAGCGCGGCGTTGGAGCATCCGCTGTCGGTGATGCTGGTGCTGGCGGCGGTGTTCGGCCTCAACTTCTATCTCTACGACGTGATTCCGAAAGGCTTTTTCCCGCAACAGGACACCGGGCGGCTGGTCGGTTCGATCCAGGCCGACCAGAGCGTATCGTTCCAGCTGATGCAGCAGAAGCTTGCGCAGTTCGTCGGCATCATCAAGCGCGATCCGGCGGTCGAAACGGTGGTTGGCTTCACCGGCGGCGGGCAGACCAATTCCGGTTTCGTGTTCGTCTCGCTGCGCCCGCTCGACCAGCGCAAGATCGGCGCCGACGGCGTGATCTCACGGCTGCGCCGGGAGATGGCGGTGGTGCCCGGCGCGAGCCTGTTCCTGCAGGCGGTGCAGGATATCAGGGTCGGGGGCAGGGCCGCGAACGCGCAGTATCAGTACACGTTGCAGGGATCGACGCTGGAGGAGCTCAACGAATGGACGCCGAAGATCGCGGCGGCCTTGCAGCGTGATCCGAACCTTGCCGACGTCAACAGCGACCAGCAGAACAAGGGCCTGGAGTCCGATCTCGTGATCGACCGCGATGCCGCGGCCCGGCTCGGCATCACGGTCAGCCAGATCGACAACACCCTGTACGACGCCTTCGGCCAGCGTCAGGTCTCGACCATCTATGTCGCGCGCAACCAGTACCACGTCATCATGGAGGTCGCGCCGCGCTACTGGCAGAACCCGGAGACGCTGAAGGACGTCTATATCAGCACGTCGGGCGGATCGGTCGGCGGCTCGCAATCGACCAACGCGGTGGCGGGCACCGTGGTGGCGCCGGGAACCTCGAGCGCGGCCAGTTCGGCCAATGCCCAGGCCGCGCGGAACCAGGCCACCAATTCGATCGGCTCGACCGGGAAGGGCGCGGCCTCGACCGGATCGGCGGTCTCTACCAACAGCGAGACCATGATCCCGCTGTCGGCGGTCGCGGCGTTCAAGCAGGGCGCGACACCGCTTGCGGTCAATCACCAGGGCCTCCTGGTCGCCAACACCATCAGGTTCAACCTGCCGCCGAACGTCTCGCTGAGCACCGCGGTCAGCAGCGTCGAGGCGACGATGAACCGGATCGGCGTCCCCGCCACGATCCGCGGCACGTTCCAGGGCTCGGCGAAGGCGTACCAGGATTCGCTCGACAACCAGCCGTTCCTGATCCTGGCCGCGATCATCACGATCTACATCGTGCTGGGGGTGCTCTATGAGAGCTACGTCCACCCGCTGACCATCTTGTCCACGTTGCCCTCCGCAGGTGTGGGCGCCTTGCTGGCGCTGATGGCATTCAAGACCGAGTTCAGTATCATGGCACTGATCGGCGTCATCCTGCTGATCGGCATTGTGAAGAAGAACGCCATCATGATGATCGACTTCGCGCTGGAGGCGGAACGCAATCGCGGGCTGGAGCCGCTCGAAGCAATCCGGGAGGCCTGCCTGCTGCGCTTCCGTCCGATCATGATGACGACGATGGCCGCGCTGCTCGGCGCCGTCCCGCTGGCGATCGGTATGGGCGACGGCGGCGAGCTACGGCAGCCGCTCGGCATCGCCATCGTCGGCGGCCTGATCCTGAGCCAGGTCCTGACGCTCTACACGACGCCGGTCATCTACCTCTATCTCGACCGGTTCCGCCTGTGGGCCCTGCGCGTTCGCCGTGGCGGCGCCGTGCGGATGCCGGGCTCCTCACTTCAACCGGGCGAGTAAATGCCGACAGGTGCAGCGTTGCTAAATTTTTGGAAGTTGCAGAAACCGGCCCGGTTTCTGCGCGTGGCGGCGTTCGGCGGCCTCAGCCTTGGTTTGTCGGGATGCATCCCCGGGCTTGAGAAGCCCGAGCTCAGTCTCGAGGTGCCGGCGAGCTATCGGGCCGCGGCGAAGGGCGATGCTGACGCGGCCGTTCCGGCGCTCGCCTGGTGGCGCGGCTTCCGCTCGCCCGAGCTGACCGGGCTGATGGAGTCCGCGCAGCTCTACAATCTCGATATCGCGGTGGCGATCGCCCAGATCGTGCAGGCCGACGCGCAGGCCGGCGTGTCCGGCGCCGCGCTGCTGCCGTCGCTCTCCGGATCGGCGAATGCCGAGCGTCAGCATGTGGCCACGGGATCGAGTTCATCGCTTGGTGGAGGCACCACCTTCTCGCAGTTCAGTCTCGGGCTGAGCGCGAGCTACATCGTGGATTTCTGGGGTAAGAACCGCGCGACGCTGTCGGCGTCTGAGGAGAGCGCGACGGTTTCCCGCTACAATCGCGAAGTGGTCGCGTTGACCACGATGGCGACAGTAGCCAACACCTATTTCCAGGTGCTGGCGGCGCAGGATCAGATCAAGGTCACGCGCCGCAATCTGGCGGCGGCTGAGCGCATCCTCGCTCTGATCAAGTCGCAATTCGCCGGCGGCACCGCCTCGCAACTCGATCTGTCGCAGCAGGAGGCGCTGGTCGCCACGCAGCGCGCGGCGATCCCGCCGCTCGAGGTGACACTGGGGCAGAACACCGCCGCGCTCGCAGTGCTGGTGGCGCGTGCGCCGGCCGATTTCAATGTGCGCGGCGGCAGCACCACGCAGATCGCGGTGCCGCGCATCACGCCGGGAATGCCGTCGGAATTGCTCTACCAGCGGCCCGACGTCCGCCAGGCCGAGGCACAGCTCGCGTCGTCCAATTTCAGCGTCGATGCGGCGCGCGCCGCATTCTTCCCGCAGATCCAGTTGACCGGCACCACGGGCTTCCAGAGCGCGGCGCTGGTCTCGCTGTTCGCGCCGGGCGCCTGGTACTACACGCTGGCCGCAGGACTGACCCAGCCGCTGTTCGACGGCTTCCTGCTGGAGAGCCAGTTCAAGCTCGCCAAGGGCCAGCAATTGCAGTACCTGCAGGCCTATCGCAAGGCGGTGCTGTCGGCCTTTGCAGATGTCGAGAAGGCGCTGATCGCGTTGCAGAAGTATACCTTGCAGGAGCGCCTGCAGTCCGAGGTCGTCGCCGCCTCGCGCAAGGCGTTCGAGGTCGCCGAGACGCAGCTGCGCGGCGGTACGGTCAATCTCATCACGGTGCTTCAGACGCAGCAGACGCTGTTCACGGCCGAAAACAATCTGGTGACGGTGCGGCTCAACAAGCTGCTCGCAGCCAGCAGCCTGTTCCAGGCGCTCGGCGGCGGCTGGACACCCGCCGGGACGCTAGCGGCGGCCGTGCAATGAGGTCGGCCATGCAGCGCTTCCTGACACTGTTCGTCGTTACCTTCATCATCGCGCTGGGCGCGCCGGCCGACCCGGCCCGCGCGCAGCAGCGGCCGCCCAACAGCGTCCCGCTCGCCTTCGGCATGAGCATCGACCAGGCCAGCCAGTCGCTGGGCGTTCCCCTGAATTACGTTCGCGGCACGCCGGGCAATGAGTTGTTCGTCGCGCTGCCCAATGTCAGGGGCAGCGCGCTGTCGCGGCGCAGCGACGGGCTCTATCTGCAATTCGGCAAGGGACGCCTGATCGCCTGGAAGGGCGATTGGGGGACCATTCCGCAATGAGGGCTTTGCCATGACCGCCATCATCAGAGGACTGATCGCCTGCGCCGCCATCGCGCTAAGCGCGGCGGCTGCGTTGGGCCAGGAAGCTTCCCGGCCGCTGCGCTATGGCAGCACCGGCGGTGCCTATTTCGACGGCAGGAACGACGACCGCGATTTCCGCAGCAACGGCTCGTTTCCCGGCAGCTTTGTCGCCGATCCCTTCAGCGCGGGTTTCGGCGCGGCGGGCCTGTTCGGCTCGACGCCATATCACTCGGCGCGGCCGTATCCGTCGCAGGTGACCTTTGGTGCGCCGTGTCAGGATTGCCGTCCGTATCGCACGCGGCGGCACCGCGATCGGCACGATTGAGGCGTCAGGGGGAGGCGCGCGTCTCAAGGGCTTGATGCGTTTTCTTCACGCGAACCGGTCCCTACTTCGCTCGAAAACGCCTTAGCCCTTGCGCAAGAGATCGTCGATGATGCGCGGCTTCATCCAGCCGGCCTTGTCGATGATTTCCCTGCGCAGCGTATCCTTTTCCATCTCATACTGTTCGTGAGGGATGTCGCGCCCGCCGGTGGCGGCGATTCCGAACGTCTCGAGCAGCGCGTTGTGCCGCGCCTTCCACTCGGTCACATGCTCGATCATGATTTGCGTCACGGCCGGAAGGAAGCCGGGATGGCCGGCCAGGCCGCATGACTCCGTGGTCTGCGGATCGCCCGCCAGCATGATCACGTTCCACTCATCGTAGCCGATCAGATCCATCTGGCCGTAGAGAAACCCGCCATGCGGCCCATCCCAGATATTCTGATCGATGACGAGGAGCGGTATCGCGTGGCAATGGCCGTGGCGAGCCGTCATGTCGCGGTTGAAGGTCTCGGTGCGCTCTTGCAGCCGTTTGTTGGCCGCCGCGAACACGGCGAGCCGATTGTCCGCCGTCGCCACGATGCTGGCGGCGTCATCAGGCGCGAAGCCGGCATCGCGCAGCATCGACCCGATCCGTGGATCATCCCACTGCTTCTTGTGAAAGGCAGGCGCCGCGCCGTCGGCGCCCGGTGCCGGACGCTCGGCCTCCTTGAACTCGCCCGAGGCCTCCTGCTTCTTTCCGAAAACCACCCTGCGACCGAACATCGCGTGCGTTCCTGCCAAGCTGGGGGGAAAGCATGGCAAACAATGCCCAGATTTCTCTTAACCGGGGTCGGGCGGCTGATTACGATCGAACAACAGGGTGAGGCGGTCGTTAAGGCCAACGTGAAAAATCGACCAATCCGCCATCGGCAGCAGCCTAACTGGCGGCGACGCTTGTCGATTTCGCCAGCGCCGGGCTGACGCGAGCAAACCGTACCACGAAGCGGGTGCCCTTGTGGCTCGGATCGCGCTCGACGTTGGCGTCGAGCTTGACGGCCATCGCCGCGACGATGCGCTGGCCCATGCCGGTGCCGCGCGGGTCGGCCTGGTCGGAGTAGCCCACGCCCTCATCGCTGATCGCGAGCTGCACGTCGTCGGCCACCGGCTTCAGCTTGACATGGATCGGGCCGGCGCCGTCGGGATAGGCGTATTTCACGGCGTTCATCACCAGCTCGTTGACGATGATGCCGATCGCAACCGCGCGGTCGGGATCGATCTCGACCGGGTCGGCCTTCAGCGTCAGCCGCGACATCTTGTTGCCTTCGGCCGATCGCCTGAGATCCTCGAGCAGCGCCTCGAGGTATTGATTGAGCATCACCGTCTTGAAATCGTGCGAGGTGTAGAGGCGGCGGTGCACCTGCGCGACGGCGGCGACGCGGCCCATCGCATTGGTGAGCGCGGCCTTGACATCCGGCTGGCTCGCGGAATTGGCCTGCAGATGCAGCAGCGAGGCAATGATCTGCAACGAATTGCCGACGCGATGGTTGACCTCGCGAAGCAGGACCTCGCGCTCGGCGGCGAGCGCGGCGTAGCGGTCGCGTGAGGCGTGTACCTCGGCCTCGGCCTCGTCGCGCGCCTTCTGGATCGCGGCGCGCCGGATCGCGCCGTTGACCGCGACCTGCAGCAGGGGGATGAATTCGCCCCTGACGTCCTTGACCAGATAGTCCGCCGCGCCGGCCTTCAGCGCGGTGACGGCAATCGCCGAATCCTGCGAGGCGGTGACGAACACCACCGGCGGGGCGTCCGCAATCTTGAGCATCTGCTCCAGCGTCTCCAGCCCATCGAGGCCGGGCATGTACTGGTCGAGCGCTACGACGTCGATGCCGCCCTGGGCGAGGCGGTCGAGGCCTTCCTTGCCGCTCGCGGCGTGCACGACCTTGTAGCCCGCGCGCGTCAGCCCGCGTTCGACCAGGCGCGCCAGCGCCGCGTCGTCGTCGATATAGAGCAGCGTCGGCGTTGCGTTGGTCATAGGGAAGCTGGCGGCACCTGAATCACGGAAAAGAACAGGCCAAGCTGGCGAATGGCGTTGGCGAAGCTTTCATAGTTCACCGGCTTGGTGATGTAGACGTTGCAACCGAGTTCGTAGCAACGCTTGATCTCCTGGGAGTCGTCGGTCGTGGTCAACACGACCACCGGCGTCGACTTGAGATGCTTGTTTTCCTTGACCCGCTTCAGAATATCGATGCCGGTCATGTCAGGCAGATTGAGATCGAGCAGGATCAGCAGGGCCTGATTCTTGCGCTCGACCGCGCTGCCATCCTTGCCGAACAGGTAGTTCACGGCCTCTGTACCGTTGGTGAACGGGATGATCTCATTGTTGACACCTGAGCGCCGGATATTCCGCTCAATCAGGCGGGCATGGCCCTCGTCGTCCTCGATCATGATGATGGTGACTGGATCGCTCATGATGCCTTTTCCCGGTTCTTGCCTGACCAATTGATCGGCAGCGTGATGGTGAACGTGCTGCCTTTTTGAAGTTCCGATGCTACCGACATGGTGCCGCCCAGTCTGCGCACAAGTGCGCGGACATGGGCAAGCCCGATGCCCTGACCGGGCTTGTCCTGGGTTCCGGCGCGGCGGAACAGATCGAAAATGCGCTGGTGATCCTTGGGATCGATGCCGCGGCCATTGTCCGTGACCTCGAAGATCGCAAAGCCGAGCTTGGTGCGGCCTCCGATCGAGATCTCGCCGGGGACGCCGTTCTTGAGGTACTTGAGCGCGTTGTCGATCAGGTTGGAGAAGATCTGTTCCAGCGCGAGGCGGTCGCTGACGATCTTGGGGAGCGTGCCGACCTCGATGGTCGCATCGGCCTCGGCGGCCTGGTGGGCGACCGTCTTGACGATGCCGCCGATCAGCTCGCGGAGATCGATGCGCTCCGGCTTGAATTCGCGGCGGCCCTCACGGGTGAGATTGAGGATCGCGCTGATCAGGCGGTCCATCTTGGCGATCGACGATTTGATGAAGCCGAGCGATTCGTTGAAATCGTCGGACAGCTGCTTGTCGGAGCCTTCGAGCTCGGGCTCGGCCACGTCAGTGGCGTCTTCCGGCATCGCCGGCGCCAGCGATGCGGTGCGATTGAGCGTGGCGATGCGCTTGAAGATATCGCCGCGCAGTTCCTCCAGCTCGCTGGTGAAGCCCATGATGTTGACCAGCGGCGAGCGCAGATCGTGGCTGACGATATAGGCGAAGCGCTGGATCTCCTCGTTGGCCTCGCGCAGGTCCGCGGTGCGCTCGTCGACGATGGTCTCGAGATTGACGTTGCTGTCGCGCAGCCTGGCCTCGGCCTCGTCGCGCGCCCGAGAGGATTGCCGCAGCAGCACCAGCGAAAGCGCGGCGAGCGCCAGCACCATGCAGGAACCGGCGATGGTGACGGAGGAGGCCAGCACCTGGGTCTTGTCCGCAGTCGCGGTGCGCGTCGCCAGCAGGCGGTCCTCTTCGGTGCGCATGTCGCGACCGATCCCGGCGATCGCCTCCAGCGCGTCGGTCGATGTGCCCTTGCGCAGGATGTCGACGCTGGCGGCGACATCATTGTTCTTGACGCGCTCGATGGTGAGGGCGAACTCGGCCAGCCGTTGCTCGACGGCGGACTTGAGCTTCGCGGTATTGGCGACCTGCGCCGGATTATCGGCAGTCATCATCTGGAGATGGTTGAGCGCAGCCGGGATTCTTGCTGCCGCGGACTCGTACTCGGACAGGTACTGCGGTGCTGCTGTCAACAGATAGGCCCTGGTCGCGCTTTCGGCGCGCCTGATGTCAACCAGCAGGTTGGCGACCTCGCTCTCGGTCTCGACGGTATGGACAACCCAGGTGTTGTCTTCGCGCGCCTTGTTGACCAGCAGCACGGACGCCACGCTGACCGCGACCAGCACGAAAAATCCCGCTGAAAGCAGCAGGATCTGCAACGTGGATCTGCGTCGTGAAACTGCTGTCACGACGGTCTCTGTGCGGGAGTGGGATTCAATGCGTCCCCGTGGAAAGCCAATACCCCTCAAATACGCTTGAACAGGGTCTTCGGTTCCACGGAGTTCCGAACTATTTTGCGGCGTCGGGTGGCTGGCCCGCGAGATACTGCTCGAGCCAGTGGATGTGATAGTCGCCTTCGATGATGTCGGGCTCGCGCACCAACGCGCGGAACAGCGGCAGCGTCGTCTCGATCCCGTCAACCACCATCTCGTCCAGTGCCCGCCGCAGCCGCATCAGGCATTCGCCGCGGGTCTTGCCGTGCACGATCAGCTTGCCGACCAGCGAGTCGTAATAGGGCGGGATCACATAGCCCTGATAGACGGCGGAATCGATCCGCACGCCGAGGCCGCCCGGCGGATGGAATTGCGTGATCCGTCCGGGCGACGGACGGAAGGTCTGCGGGTTCTCCGCATTGATACGGCACTCGATGGCGTGGCCGATGATCGCGATGTCGCTCTGCTTGGCCGGAAGCTCGCCGCCGGCGGCAATCCGGATCTGCTCCAGCACCAGATCGATGTCGGTGATGCTTTCGGTGACGGGATGCTCGACCTGGATGCGGGTGTTCATTTCGATGAAATAGAACTCGCCGTCCTCGTAGAGGAATTCGATGGTGCCGACGCCGAGATACTTCATGTCCCGCATCGCCTTGGCGCAGGTCTCGCCGATCGTGGCGCGCGCGGCCGCCGCGAGTACGGGCGAGGGGCCTTCCTCCCAGACCTTCTGGTGACGGCGCTGCAGCGAGCAGTCGCGCTCGCCGAGATGGATGGCGCCGCCGCGGCCGTCGCCGAGAATCTGAATTTCGATGTGGCGCGGCTTCTGCAGGTATTTCTCCAGGTAGACCGAGGCGTCGCCGAACGCCGATCTGGCCTCGTTGGCCGCGGTCGAGAGCGCCAGCGCCAGATCAGCCTCGGTGTGCGCGACCTTCATGCCGCGGCCACCGCCGCCGGCCGCCGCCTTCACCAGCACCGGGAAACCGATCTCCCTGCCGATGGCGAGCGCATCGGCCTCCGAGGTTACCGCGCCGTCCGAGCCGGGCACCACGGGAATGCCGAGGCGCTTGGCGGTCTTCTTGGCTTCGATCTTGTCGCCCATCAGGCGGATGTGCTCGGCCTTCGGTCCGATGAAGCCGAGATTGTGGTCGGCGAGGATCTCGGCGAAGCGCGCGTTCTCCGACAGGAAGCCGTAGCCGGGATGCACGGCGTCGGCGCCGGTGATCTCGCAGGCCGCGAGCAGCGCCGGTATGTTG
>NZ_VKHP01001112.1 GCF_010811875.1 Bradyrhizobium uaiense | reverse complement strand
CTCGGCATCAAGCTCGAGAACGTCACGCTGCAGATGCTCGGTCGCGCCAAGAAGGTGATGATCGACAAGGAAAACACCACGATCGTCAACGGCGCCGGCAAGAAGGCCGACATCGACGCCCGCGTTGGCCAGATCAAGGCGCAGATCGAGGAGACCACCTCGGACTACGACCGTGAGAAGCTGCAGGAGCGTCTTGCCAAGCTCGCCGGCGGCGTTGCCGTGATCAAGGTCGGCG
>NZ_VKHP01001111.1 GCF_010811875.1 Bradyrhizobium uaiense | reverse complement strand
TGAACGCACCGGCGAAGCTCTCCTTGTCCAGCGCATGACCCTGGGTCGGCACCAGATCCGGTGTCGAGCCTTTGATGCCGGCGTTGGTCGAAGCCGATAGATAGGCTTCGAACGTGTTCAGCGAAGCCACCGTCCCGCTCAGCGAGATCGACGGACCGTCATCGTGGAAGGTGACGTGGCTGCTCAGGTCGAGCTTCTGGCTCGCCGTATCGCCGTCCTTGTCGGTCACGGTTGC
>NZ_VKHP01001110.1 GCF_010811875.1 Bradyrhizobium uaiense | reverse complement strand
CGCGCGCACCACCTGCGTCGTCGTGGCGCTGCCCAATCCGAAGATGCTGATCGAGATCGAGGGCGTGGCATCAGTGAAGGGGTGATCCCGCACTCTCATCGTCGTCCTAGCGAAAGCCAGGACCCATAACCACCGCATTTGATTGTGAACGGGATCGTGGCCCAGCGTCGCGCAACAATTGCGACTTGGGGTAATGGGTCCTGGCTTTCGATAGGCCAACGAGGAGAGTGCGGGAT
>NZ_VKHP01001109.1 GCF_010811875.1 Bradyrhizobium uaiense | reverse complement strand
ACGCCTTCCGCAAGATGCGCAAATTTCTGATGACGACGAAGAAGCTGACCGAGGACGAAGCCATCTCGCTGATCTCGCTCGGCGTCGATTTCGGCGTCACCCAGGTGGTCGACGGCAATTGGGGCGTGCACGCGATCGTCCGCAAGAGCATGCTTCCCGAAGCCAAGGCATGATCCGGAAAACTGCGAAGCGGTCTTCCGAAAAGATCATGCTCAGACATTGAAGGCGCCTGACGC
>NZ_VKHP01001108.1 GCF_010811875.1 Bradyrhizobium uaiense | reverse complement strand
GCGACGTGGTCTGCGCTCTCGTAACGAACGAGCGTCATGCTGGCCTCCCTGATTTGTCGTCATCCTCCGGTGCGCAATTGCGCACCTGAGGGCGACGCGCAGCGTCGAACCCGGAATCCATTCATCCGGGGAGTCTGCGGCCCGATGGATTCCGGGTTCTCGCTTCGCGAGCCCCGGAATGACGGCGTTCGTTACGCAAACACCGTGTGATCGATCACACCGTTCGGCACGACATA
>NZ_VKHP01001107.1 GCF_010811875.1 Bradyrhizobium uaiense | reverse complement strand
CAACGCGCAGTAGCTCTATCCCCGTCATCCTGAGGTGCGAGCGGAGCGAGCCTCGAAGGATGCACGGCCACAGCCGGGCCGTCGATCCTTCGAGACGCGCGTTCCGCGCTCCTCAGGATGACGGGGATAGAGCTACTGCGCGTTGGTGCCCGCTTACTCCTTCACCGCGCCGGTCAACGACGACACGTAGTAGTCGACGAACAGCGAGTAGAACAGGGCGACCGGCAGCGAGCCGAG
>NZ_VKHP01001106.1 GCF_010811875.1 Bradyrhizobium uaiense | reverse complement strand
AACCGCACCGGACATCCCAAGCCTCGAACGGCCAGATGTATCTTGGTGCTCAGGCCCCCGCGCGAGCGGCCGATCGCCTGATCTTCAGACCCCCTTTTTTGGCGCCGGCAGCGTGCTGATGCGCCCGGACGATGGTGGAATCCACGATCAGATATTCGAAGTCCGGATCATCGGACATCGCCTCGAAGATGCGGCACCAGACACCCTTGCGACTCCATCGACTGAAGCGCCGGAACA
>NZ_VKHP01001105.1 GCF_010811875.1 Bradyrhizobium uaiense | reverse complement strand
CGTTCAGCACCTTGTCGAGATTCCAGATCACGGCATCGGCGTTGAAGTCGCTACCGTCGTGGAATTTCACGTTCCTGCGCAGGGTGAAGCGCCACTTGGTCTTGTCGGTGTCGTCGACCTTCCATTCGGTCGCCAGGCCCGGGATCAGCGCGCTCGCCTTGTCCGACGACGACAGGTCCCACATCGTCAGCGCGTCGTACATCGTAAGCCCGGTGAAGCGGTTGCCCTCAAAACCCT
>NZ_VKHP01001104.1 GCF_010811875.1 Bradyrhizobium uaiense | reverse complement strand
AGGGCGATGCACCGCAAGCCGCCACATTGATCGAGGGACTGTCCGCCGGGGTCGTCATGGCCGATACAGCCTATGACGCCGATCACTTGCGTCAGGCCATCGCAGCCAAGGGCGCGCTCGCCGTCATCCCCAACAATCCGTCACGCGCGCTCAAATACCCACTCGACAAGCATCTCTACGCCCAGCGTCATCTCGTCGAATGCTGCTTCTCAAAGCTCAAGCAGTTCCGACGTGTCG
>NZ_VKHP01001103.1 GCF_010811875.1 Bradyrhizobium uaiense | reverse complement strand
TCGTCATGGCCGATACAGCCTATGACGCCGATCACTTGCGTCAGGCCATCGCAGCCAAGGGCGCGCTCGCCGTCATCCCCAACAATCCGTCACGCGCACTCAAGCATCCGCTCGACAAGCATCTCTACGCCCAGCGTCATCTCGTCGAATGCTGCTTCTCAAAGCTCAAGCAGTTCCGACGTGTCGCAACCCGCTTCGAAAAAACGGCCCGGAATTACCGGGCCGTCGTCACTCTCG
>NZ_VKHP01000111.1 GCF_010811875.1 Bradyrhizobium uaiense | reverse complement strand
GCCCCCCCCCCCCCCCGTCGCGCCGCCCCCAACCGGCGCGGTGTGGCTCTCTGGTATGTTCCCCCCCCTATGTCTCCTCGGGGCGGGACTCGGCTCTGCGGTCTTGCGGCACCCGTAGCGCCGGCGGGCGGCCGCGGCCGCCTCGTACCACCGCCCCGCCCGCGCCGCGCCGCTCGCGCTGGCCCGCAAGAAGGGCCCCGCCGGCGGCACGCTCGGCCGCCTGCTCGCCATCGTGACGCGGCGGGTGAAGGATCGCGCTGTGGCTTGAGCGGAGCTTGCAGCCCGTCATTGCGAGGAGCTCGCGACAAAATTGCGCGCAATTTTGCGCTGAAGCGACGAAGCAATCCATCTATCGGTATGGGCGGAAGCATGGATTGCTTCGCTTCGCTCGCAATGACCGCGGTAGAGCCGAACGTTCGTCTCAATCACGTTTGAACCTGTGGCGCCCGCGATGTGTCCACCGTTAGCGCAGGCCCAGCGCATCCGTGCGGATGGCGCGGAATGTGGGGAGTTTGGCGAACGCGCGCATCTTGGCGCGGCTAGGTTGCCTGCATCGAACCCGGCTGCCGCGCGTCGAGTGCGACAGCTCCGTTGCGTCCAGCGGCGTCGGGTTCAATCACCACAGTGAAAGGCAGTTCCAATGGCACGTTTTCCTGTCCATACGCTCGACTCCGCCCCCGCAGCTTCGAAGTCCACCCTGCGCGAGGTGGAGGCGCGGTTCGGCATGATCCCCAACCTTGCGGCCGCGATGGCGACGTCGCCCGTGCTCGTGCAGAGCTTCATCGGCATCTTCGACAAGGTGCACGGTGGCAGCTTCTCCGAGCCGCAGATCCAGACCGTGCTGCTCACCGACGCGGTAACCAATGGCTGCGCCTGGGCGGTTGCGCTTCATTCCGCGCTCGGCTTGCAGGCCGGCCTCGATCCGCTTGATGTCGACGCGATGCGCGCCGGTCGCTCGCCTGCCAACAAGCAGCTCGGTGCGCTCTCGACATTGGCGCGGACGCTGATCGAGAAGCGCGGCCGGCTCGACGATCAGGAGATCGAGCGCTTTCTGGCGGAGGGGTTCAGCAAGGAACTGCTGCTTGAAGTGATCACCATCGTGGCGGCATCGACCATCACGAACTACACCGGCAGCGTCACCAATCCGCCGCTGGAAGCGGGATTGCAGGCGCATGCCTGGAATAGCTGAGGCGGCGCCGTGCTCCCTCTCCCCGTTCTTACGGGGAGAGGGTTGGGGTGAGGGGCTTTCTCCGCGCATGAGGGATAGCCGCGTTTGCGGAGACTCCCCCTCACCCGGAACGCATCTGACGATGCGTTCCGACCTCTCCCCGCACGCGGGGCGAGGTGAACCGCGTCCGTGCTCGGTCCAGCCTCAGCCTGCAAATCTGGCGCGGTAGTCTTGCGGCGAGGTCGACAGCAGCCGCAGGAAGCTGCGACGCATCGTCTCCTCGGAGCCGAAGCCGCAGCGTTGGGCGATGCGCTTGATCGGCAGGCGTGTCTCCGAGAGCAGATGCCGCGCGCCCTCGACCCTCAGCCGCTCGATCGCGCGTGCCGGCGTCAGCCCGGTTGCATCGGCATAGTGCCGGCTGAAGCTGCGCTCGCTCATGCCGGCCTGCTTCGCCAGCGTCGAAAGCGAGAGGTCGTCGGCGAGATGGCCGCTGATCCAGTCATGCAGCGCGCCGAACCTGTCGTCGGTCGTTTGCAGCGACAAGACTTCGCTGAACTGGGCCTGTCCGCCGGGTCGTTTGAGAAACACCACGAGATAGCGAGCGACGGCCAGCGCCGTTGCGCGGCCGAGATCTTCCTCCACCAGCGCCAACGCCAGATCGATGCCGGAAGTGACGCCGGCCGAGGTCCAGAACGATCCGTCGCGCACGAAGATCGGATCGGACTCGACGCGGACGTCGGGAAAGCGCTCGGCGAGCTCTTGCCAGAATCCCCAATGGGTCACGGCGCGCCGGCCGTCGAGAGCACCTGATGCGGCAAGCAGGAACGCGCCGGTGCAGACCGAGGCGGTGCGGCGTGCGTCTCCTGCGCGTTTGCGCACCCAGTCGACCAGCACAGCATCCGCCGTCGCGGCGTTGACGCCATCGCCGCCCGGAATCACCAGCGTGTCGACCGCGCTGCCGATGGTTGGCAATGGATGCACCGCGAGCCCGACTCCCGCTGATGCTTGGACCGTAGGGCCATCCTTCGCGACGACGCGGACGTCATATGGCTCGGCGTTGCCTGCCTTGGCCGACAGCGCGTTGGCGGACGCGAACACCTGCAACGGCCCGGTGACGTCGAGCAACTGCACTGCCGGGTAAGCCAGCACTTCGATCACGCGGCGGTCTTTTGGCGGAGAATGTGGGGGCTTTGGCGTCATCGCCGAAACGTGCCGCGCTAGATTCGCTTTGTCCATAGCGCAACGGAAGTTTGAGGGAAGTTCGATGATTACTCATGATGTACACTTGCGGATCGGATCACTGCTGTTCGAAGGCGTCGATCAAATCGACTTGACCGGGCCGTTCGAGGTGCTGTCGCGGATTCCGAATTCGACCTATCGCATCTACGCCAAGACGATGGAGCCGGTGCGCGACATCAAGGGATTGCGGCTGACGCCGGACGCCACGCTGGCCGAAGCGCCACCGCTCGATGTGCTGCACGTACCCGGTGGCTTCGGTCAGCAGGCCCTGATGGAGGACGGGGAAGTGCTCGGCTGGATCAGCCGGCAGGCGGCGGGGGCATCCCGCATCTTTTCGGTTTGCACGGGAGCGCTGATCTGCGGAGCGGCAGGCCTTCTGAAGGGGCGCAGGGCGACGACGCATTGGGCGTCGATTCATCTGCTGCCGTTCTTCGGCGCGATCCCCGTGAACGAACGCGTGGTGGTGGACGGAAGCTTTGTCTTTGCCGCCGGAGTCACGGCAGGCATCGATGGCGCATTGCGGCTCGCGGCTGAATTGCGCGGCGACGATGCCGCGCGCGCGATCCAGCTCTATATGGTGTATGCGCCGGAGCCGCCGTTCGACTGCGGCACGCCGGAGACCGCGCCACCCGAGATCCTGCAGCAGTCGCGCCAGGCCGTGCGCGCGATCACGGCGCAGCGGGAAGAGACCGCACGCCGCGTCGCTGCCAGGCTTGGAGTCGTCGTGCAGGCGGGCTGAACGCGTAGGCCTTAAGTTGTCGGCTAAGCCCTGAACTCGGAAATCGGTGTCTCTTCTAAGGCGCCACCGCGCGCTTCCATGCAGTTCGAAGCGTCATCCCGTTGGGAGTTTTGGGATTGTCGAATTTGAGCTCGTCCGAGGTCAACAGGGTAATGGTTCTCTTCTGATCGGGAATGGCGGCGACGTTCGCATAGGTGCTGGCGGCCAGGTTCACGGACATCACCTTCGTACTCTCGTCAATCACGTAGGTGCCGTAGTATGCGATGCTGGATGCCACGATGCCTTGTGCTTCCTCGGGCGTGGCTTTCGCCCGGTCACTGGCTGCAATTTTCGGAATCTCGGCGCGCGACTGGAACAGCGAGAAGTGCCCGTCGTTCGAGAAAATGATGACGCCCTTTGGGGATGGACCAAAGGGCTCTCCCTTCTTGCCGTCATCCATCTCACTGACGACCGATACGAGGGTCCATGCTCCGACAATTTGGTCCTTGGCTGTCTTTTGTTGAGCAAGGGCTGCGCCTGATACGGCGAGGCCAAGACCAATGGCGAGAAAGATCCTGTTCATATAGCGCTCCACGCTGAAAATTGATTTTTGAACCTGCGTAGCGATTGTGCGCAACCAACCCCGCCAAAAACAAGGTCTCAGGCTGCGTTTCCATGCGCCTGGGGCGGAGGTGATGAGTCACGCTCTAGTTCCCCGGCTCGAAGCTGCAATCGGCGCCGCCGCCGGCCTTGTCCTTGATCGCTGCCGGGTCGAGCGTGCAGGACAGTTTCGACAGCGCCTCAAAGATCGTGCCGGCGGCGCCGTCGGCGGGCACGCCGGCGAGCGCCACGGTGGCGAAGATTGCGTTGGCTCCGCTTCCCTTCACGGTGTGGGTCTTGCTGCCGAAGGTCAGCTCGCAGGAGCGCGAGGTGATGGCGACATTGCTGGCGCGGCACACCACCTTGTCCGCGGTGACGACGATCTTCTTGCTGATGCGGACATTGCTGTCGCCGTTGAAGAACGCGGCGACCGCCTTCCTCTCCTTGGCCGGCAGCGAAGAGTAGGGCGCCACGACGCCGGCCAGCGCCAGCGCGACCGAGCCGGACGTGGTCGCTGGTGCGGCCCAGGCCGCTGACGAGGCCAGCGACAATGAACATGCGAGGATCGTCAGTCGGCCCGGTCTCATTCCCATCTCCTGCCCATCTCCTGAAACGCTCTTTTCGCGACGTGGAATCGCTAGCACGTCTGGTGGTCTCAATGGGTGACGCCCTTCACATGCTGTCCTGCAACTTCGCGTGAGGCCGGATGCGCGTACAGGGCAGGGCGGCCCCGCGTCGACCCGCTTGCACGATCGCGCCATCGGCGGCACAGTCCGCTCTGCGGCAGCGATGCCGCCAACAATGAAGACCAAGACAATCCCGGGGAACGCCATGGCGGCCACGCGCATCGATTGCGACATCCATCCCGCGGTGGGGGGAACGCGCACCACGCTGCTGCCCTATCTCAGCGATCACTGGAAGGAACAGGTCGTCAGCCGCGCCATCGACGGGCTCGACCTCAATTCCTATCCGCCGTCGATGCCGCTGTCCGGCCGTGCCGACTGGCGGCCGGCCGACGGCCGCAAGCCGGGCAGCGATCTCGCCATGGTGCAGCGCGGCGCTTTCGACCAGCTCGGCGCCAGCCACGCCATCTGCAATGTCGTCTACGGCGCGCAGGCGGTGTTCGATCCCTACATGGCGGCGGACTTCTGCAAGGCGATCAACGACTGGATCGCGGCCGAGTGGCTCGCCAGGGACACGCGGCTGCGCGCCTCGATCGTGGTGCCGATCCAGGCGCCGGATCTCGCAGTCGAGGAGATCGAGCGCCGCGCCGGCGACAACCGTTTCGTCTCCGTGCTGGTGCCGTCGCAAAACGAGATGCTGCTCGGGCGGCGGCACTATTGGCCGATCTATCAGGCCGCCGAAAAATACAGACTGCCGATCGCGATCCACGCCGGCAGCGCCTATCGCGGCGCGCCGAGCTCGATCGGCTGGCCGTCTTATCGCTACGAATATTATCTAGCCGAAGCGCAGGCGTTCCAGGCGCAGACGCTGAGCCTGATCTATGAGGGCGTGTTCGGGAAGTATCCCGGATTGACGGTCGTGCTGATGGAATCGGGCGTCAGCTGGCTGCCCGCCTTCATGTGGCGCGCCAACAAGACCTGGCGCGGCGTGCGCGTCGAGGTGCCGTGGGTGGAGCGCGAGCCGGCCGCGATCATCCGAGACCATTTCCGCGTCACCATGCAGCCGTTCGACGCGCCGATGGATGCAACCGGTGTTGCCGATATCATCGACCAGATCGGTTCCGACAAGATGTTCCTGTTCGCGTCCGACTACCCACACTGGCAGTTCGACGGCGACGATCCGGTCCCGCCGCATCTGCCTGACAGTCTCGTCAGGCGGATGTGCGAAGACAATCCGTTGCAAACATTTCCACGGCTGAAGTTGAACTCTTAGCGCATGATCCGGAAAAGTGGGAACCGGTTTTTCCGACAAGATCATGCGCAAACAAAATGGAGGATCGCATGAGTGACGTCATCGACCGCCCGATGCTCGACCAGGAGAAGTCCGCCGCGACACGGCTGAAGATCATCGATTGCGACATCCATCCGAGCATTCACTCGCACAGCGATCTCAACGAGTTCCTGCCGAAGCGCTGGCAGCAGCATCTGAAGGAATATGGCAGCCACCTGCGCACGCCCTATATCGGCACCACGCCGTATCCGCGCTCCTCGCCGCTGATCGCGCGCCGCGACGCATGGCCGCCGACCGGCGGCGTGCCGGGCTCCGATCTCGATTTCATGCGCAAGCAGCATCTCGATCCGTTCGACGTCGAGTTCGGCATCCTTCAGGTGCTCGACCTCTTCATCTTCTCGCAGCAGAATTTGGAATTCGGCGCCGCGATCCAGCGCGCCATCAACGACTGGCAGCTCGCCTTCTGGGCGCATCGCGATCCCAGGCTGAAGGCCTCGATCCTGGTCGGGCAGGACGGCTCCGACCTCGGCCTCGCCGAGATCGAGCGCTGCGCCAAGACGGGTGAATACATCCAGATCAACGTCTCGCCGCGTGCCAACGAGCCGCTCGGCCGCCGCCGCTACTGGCCGATCTATGAACGCGCGCAAGAACTCGATTTGCCGCTCGGCATCCATGTCGGCGGCTATGGCGGGCACGCACCGACCGGCGGCGGCTGGCCGTCCTATTATTGCGAGGAGCACCAGTCGAACGCGCACACGGTGGCCTCGAACCTCACGAGCCTGGTGCTGGAAGGTGTTCCCGAGCGCTTCCCGAAACTGAAGATCGTGTTCATCGAGGGCGGCTTCGGCTGGATCCCCGCGACGATGTGGCGGATGGATCAGCATTTCGAGCGCTTCCGCAGCGAGGTGCCGCATCTCAAGCGCAAGCCGAGCGAATATGTGAAGTCTCATTTCTGGTTCACGACCCAGCCGATCGACGAGCCCGATGAAGCCAGGCATCTGCGTCAGCTGATCGAGTGGGTCGGCATCGACCGGCTGCTGTTCTCGTCGGACTATCCGCATTGGGACTATGACGACGCGCGCTACGCCTTCAAGACGCCGCTGACGGAGGCTGAGCGGCGCAAGATCTTCAACAGCAACGCCCGCGCGGTTTATAAATTCTAGGGGCACAAATGAATTTGCTCCGCACTCCGCTCCACCTCGCCCCGCGTGCGGGGAGAGGTCGGAACGCATCGCTAGATGCGTTCCGGGTGAGGGGGAGCCTCCGCAAGCACTGCTATCTCCGAATGTGCGGAGGCAGCCCCTCACCCCAACCCTCTCCCCGTAAGAACGGGGCGAGGGAGTGCACCGCTGTTGCGGTCAATACGCTAGGATCGAGATGACTCGTCACATCGTCGCGCGCACCAGCGAGATTCCCGCCGGCGGCAACAAGGTGTTCGGCCTCGAGGGCCGCGACATCGTCGTGTTCCACGTCAATGGCGAGTTCTTTGCGCTGCTCAATCGCTGCCCGCATGAAGGCGCGCCGCTGGAGAAGGCGGCCTGCGTCGCGCGCCTGACGTCGCCGGAGCCCGGCATCTACCAGCGCGACCGCGTGGGCGAGATGCTGCGCTGTCCGTGGCACGGCTGGGAATTCGACATCCGCAACGGCCAGTCATGGTTCGATCCGACGCGGTTCAGGATCCGCTCCTATCCGGTCGCGGTCGAAAGTGGTGCGGAATTGCAGAAGGGGCCGTATGTCGCCGAGACCTTTCCGGTGCAGATCGAGGACGATTACGTGATCGTCGAGGTGTAACGGCACTTCGGTGTTATTGCAAAATATGCAATAATGAAGTTACAACAACGGCGATTATAATAATAGATGCAATGCGCCATCTTGAGTTCGCGATCGGGATAACCCCGTCCACGACATCAGGAACGGCACCATGAAGCTCTATCACTTTGCACTTTCCGGCCACGCGCATCGCGCGCGGTTGTTCATTTCTCTGCTGGGAATCCCGCACGAGCTGGTCGATGTCGACCTCAGGTCCGCCGCGCAGAAGACGCCGGAATTCCTCGCGCTCAATCCGTTCGGCCAGGTGCCGGTGCTCGACGATGACGGCATCATCATTGCCGATTCCAACGCGATCCTGGTCTATCTCGCGACCAAGCTCGGCCGCACCGACTGGCTGCCGCAGGATGCGAAGGGCGCTGCGGCCGTGCAGCGCTGGCTGTCGGTCGCTGCCGGCGACCTCGCGTTCGGACCCGCCGCGGCGCGGCTCGTCACCGTGTTCGGCGCGAAGTTCAATCCGGAAGACGTGATCGCGCGCGCGCATGTGCTGCTGAAGCGGCTCGAAGCCCATCTCGCCGGTCGCGATTGGCTGGTCGGCACGCAGCCGACGATCGCCGATGTGGCGCTCTACAGCTATCTGTCGAGCGCGCCCGAAGGTAACGTCGATCTCTCCGGCTATGTCAGCGTCAACGCGTTCCTGCGCCGGATCGAGGCATTGCCGGGCTTCGTGCCCTTTGCCAAGACATCAGTCGGTCTGGCGACTGCTGCGTGATCTGCCGATCGGGCGTGCCCCGCCGGCACGCCCGTCCAACCCCCGCAAGGGAGGGCGATGCGATGAGCGACAGGCGAACCAAGAGCAAGCTCGCGGCCTGGCATGCCGGCGAAAAGGCGATCCAGCAGAGGGTCGGTGTTGCCGAGAAGATGGAGGCCGTCGGCCAGCGCGCGGTGCGGGATTTCATGCCCGACCAGCATCGCGACTTCTTCGCGCAGATTCCGTTCATCGTCGTCGGCAGCGTGGACCGACGTGGCGACGCATGGGCCTCGCTGCTGGCCGGCCGGCCCGGCTTCATCTCATCGCCGACACCGCGCAGCCTCGCGATCGATGCGCGGCCTGACCCCACCGATCCCGTCAGCGAGGGCATGCGCGAGGACGATGCGATCGCACTGCTGGGAATCGAACTGCACACAAGGCGCCGCAACCGAGCCAACGGGCTACTTGGTGCATCGTCGGGCAAGGCGCTCAGCTTCGAGCTCGATCAGAGTTTTGGCAACTGTCCGCAATACATCCAGCTGCGCGATTTCGCCTTCGTGCGCGAGCCGGGCGAGCCGTTCACGGGAGCGATCGAGGAGAGCGCGACGCTCGATCAGGCCGCGCGCGACACGATCGCGGCGGCGGATACGTTCTTCGTGGCGTCCTACACCGAGCGCGAGGACCGCCGCCAGGTCGACGTCTCGCATCGTGGCGGCAGAGCCGGTTTCGTTCGCGTCGCCGCCGACGGCACGCTGACGATCCCGGATTTCGCCGGCAATCTGTTCTTCAACACGCTCGGCAACATCCTGGTCAACGGTAAGGCCGGGCTCGTGTTCGTCGATTTCGAGAGCGGCGACGTGCTGCAACTGACCGGCGATGCCGAGGTGATCCTGGACTCGCCGGAGATCGCCGCGTTCCAGGGCGCCGAACGGCTCTGGAGTTTTCGTGCCCGTCGCATGGTGCGCCGGCGCGGCGCGCTGCCGCTGCGCTGGGCATTCCGGGCCGAGGGCTGGTCGCCCAATGCACTGATGACCGGCGACTGGATGCAGGCCGCCGACCGCATCCGCGCAGCCGAACTTGCGAGGCAGTGGCGTCCGTTCAAGGTCACCAAAATCGTCGACGAGAGCCGCTCGATCCGGTCGTTTCATCTGCAGCCGGACGACGGGGCCGGACGGCTTCCGCACCGGGCTGGACAGCATCTGCCGATCCGCTTGTCGATCCCGGGCGCGGACAAGCCTGTCATCCGCACCTATACGCTGTCGGTCGCGCCGTCGGACGGCATGTACCGCATCAGCGTTAAGCGTGATGGTCTGGTATCGCAGCATCTCCATGACAATATCCGTGTCGGCGACATCATCGAGGCGCGTGCGCCGGGCGGCGGCTTCACGATCGATGCCCGCGAGAAGCGGCCCGCCGTGCTGCTCGCCGGCGGCGTCGGTATCACGCCGATGCTCGCGATGCTGCGTCACGTGGTTTATGAGGGGCTGCGCACCCGCGGCATCCGGCCGGCATTCCTGTTTCAGGCCGCGCATGCCAAGCAGGATCGCGCCTTCGGCGACGAGTTGCAGCAACTCGCCGACGCCGTCCGTGGTGCGGTGCGGATCACCCGCGTGCTCGGTGACGTTGACGGCGCCGAGCAGGGCACCGACTACGACGCCGCAGGGCGGATCGACATGCCACTGCTGTCGCGCGTCCTGCCGTTCAACGATTACGACTTCTATCTGTGTGGGCCGCCGCAATTCACCCAATCGCTCTATGACGCCCTGCGTAGCTACAACATCGCCGATGGCAGGATTCACGCCGAAGCTTTCGGCCCTTCGTCGCTGGTGAGGAAGCTGGATGTCGTCGAAGCGGCGCCGCCGCGCCGGCCGCCCGCGACCACGCCGGTCCCGGTCGCCTTCACCGCATCGATGAAGGAAGCGCGCTGGACGCCGGAATCCGGAACGCTGCTTGAGTTCGCGGAAGCACGCGGCCTCAGCCCCGCCTTCAGCTGCCGGGAAGGCAATTGCGGAAGCTGCCGAACCAGATTGCAGGCCGGCGCGGTGACCTATCTGAAGGAGCCGACCGCCGAGGTGGCCGATGATGAGGTGCTGATCTGCTGCGCCGTGCCGGCGAAGCCGGAGGGCGATGGCGAGAACCGGGTCCAGCTGGATCTTTGATCGGCCGTGCCAAGCTTGCGCAGCGTTACGCGGCTCGTCAGCCCATGCTGCCCGGCATGAAGCAGCGCGGCTTTGGGTGACCGTTCAGGTAATACGGCCAGACCATGGTGTGGCCGGCACGATTGGGCCCGGTGACGACGGCCTCATCGGGAACGTCGATCCACTCACCTTCGAGGCGCACACGGTAGTGGCCGTCCTTGGTGTCCCAATCTGCGTCGTCGACGCGCGTCGCGTCGCTGCCGTCGCAGCAGGGCCCTTTTCCGCTGTGCAGGCTCTCATACCAGCCGTTCAACTCGGGATGGTCGTGATCATGGGCCCGGGCCGGGCCGATCGCCGGCATCGACAGCAGGGCGGCGAGTGCAAAGAGCGTCGCATGCCAAAACGATTTGTTCATCTGGTTCCCAATCCCGGAAGCCCATGTCAGCCAATCCGGAAGTGGTCATCAACTTCAGTTCATCAATAAGATGATCTGTATCATATAAATCACATTCATGAGAGGACGCGGAGTCAGGTCGGAAGGTCGAGCTCAAGCAAGCAGGCCCATGACCTGGTCGATCACGGCCTTCACTTGCTTCGAATCCGGCCTCTGGTGCGCAAGCGCCAGCAGCCCCGCATGCACCACCATGATCGTGTGTGCGGTGATGTCCGGGTCAAATCCCTTCCTGAACTCGGCACGATCGGCTCGCAGGCGCGCGCGCAGCAGCTCTTCGAGGCGCCGGTTGTAGCGCTCGATGCTCTTGCGGACCTCGGCCTGGTCGAGCGAGCCGTCGGTCGCGGAATTGATCGACAGGCAGCCGTGCTGTCCCCTCTCACCCGAGCAATACGGGATGAAACCGGTGAGCCACTGCCTGATCGCCTCGCGCCCCGGCCCCGGCTGCGCCAGGGTCCGCTCGGCCCAGCCCAGGATGCCGTCGTGATAGCGGTCCAGCACTTTCAGGAACAGCGCGTTCTTGTCGCCGAAAGCCGCGTACAGGCTGGGCTTCGCGATACCGCTCGCCGCCGTGATCTCGTCGAGCGAGGTCGCCTGAAAACCCTTCCGCCAGAACACCTGACGGGCGATCTCCAGAACGTCGTCCGGATCGAAGCTGCGCGGCCTTGCCATGCCGCTGTTTTATGTACTCCTGCGTCGGATGTGAAGCCTTCACCTTGCTGTGAAGCCATTCCGGGCCATTGACGCGAGCTCAATTCTGTACTTACAAGTACATAACGAAATCGGGAGATGATGCCATGAAAGCAGTGCAGGTTGTTGCATTCGGACGTCCGGCGGACGTGGTGAAGCTGAACGAGGTGGCGGACACGGGCAGCCCCGGGCCCAACGAGGTGGTGGTCGCGGTCGAGGCCGCACCGATCAACAACTCGGACTTCATGATCATGGCCGGACGCTACGGCTATCTGCCGACACCGCCGGCGACGCTCGGAATCGAGGGCGTCGGACGGGTGATCGCCGCGGGATCGCAGGTGACGAATCTGAAGGTGGGTGACCGCACCTTGATTCCGTTCACGGTCCCGACCTGGACCGAACGCGTCAGGTTCACGGCATCATGGCAGCGGCCGCTGCCCGAGGCTGCCAATATCAAGCAGTTGTCCATGATCGGGGTCAACCCGGCCACGGCCTATCTGTTGCTGACCGATTTCATGAAGGTGCCGCGCGGCGGCTGGGTGATCCAGAACGGCGCCAATTCCGCGACCGCGCGGGCGGTGATCGCCGTTGCGAAGTCGCTGGGGGTGAAGACGGTCAACGTCGTCCGACGCGAGGATGTCGTTGACGAGGTCAAGTCGGCCGGCGGCGATATCGTTTTGGTGGATGGGCCCGATCTCGCCAAGCGCGTCGCCAAGGAGACCGGCGGATCGCCGATCCTGTTGGCGCTGGACGTTGTCGGCGGCGCCTCGACGTTGAACTTGATGAACTGCCTGGCGGCCAAAGCCGTGCTCGTCATCTACAGTGCGATGAGCGGACAGCCGTTCTCCGGCTCGGCCTTGAGCGTGATCTTCAACGAGGTGTCGGTGCGCGGCTTCTGGCTCGGCCATTGGGGCAAGACCGCGACCGATCAAACGTTGGCGACAATGTACGACCATCTCGTGCCGATGGTTGCCTCCGGCGCAATCAGCGCGCCGGTCGTCGGGAGCTACCGCCTGGAAGATTTTTCGCAGGCGATCGCGCAGGCGTCAGCGTTCAAGGGCAAGGTCATCTTCACGCCGAACCAGGCTTGATCGGGAATTCGCGCGCCTTGCCGAGGCGCGCGCCGGTTCTGTGTCCGGGCCGGAGGGGCGTGTTGCTCAAGCGTGCTCCCCGGCCCGCTGCGGCAGGATGAAGACCAGGGCGGCGATCGCAACGGCAAGCGCGACAGATGCCGTGTAGCGGCTGAGGGCAAGGCCGCCGTGATCGAGCGGCTTGTCGAGGAAATCGCCGACGGTGGCGCCGAGCGGCCTGGTCAGGACGAAGGCAATCCAGAACAGAACCGTGTGCGACACGCGGGTCCAGAGATAGGCCGCAGCAACGATGGCGATGCCGGCAGCGAACACGATGGCGCCTTCGCCATAGCCGAGGCCGGTGAAGTCGGCCATCCAGTCGCCGAGCGCGGTGCCAAGCGTCTGCGAGAACAGGATCGTGACCCAGTAGAAGGTCTCAGCCGTCTTGTTGTCGATCGATGCGATCGAGACCGTTCCCATGGTGCGATGCCATGCGGCGAGCGACACAACCAGCAGTCCGGCGAGCAGCGATGAGCCGCCGAGATATCCGATCCCCAGCGAGCGGTCGACGAAATCGGCAAAGGTCGTGCCGACGGTCGTCGTCGCGATGATCACCGTCCAGTACAGCAAGGGATGAAAGCGCTTCGCGGCCATCTGCGCCGCAACGGCAATTGCGAAGATGACGGCGAAGATCGCGGTGCCGACGAGATAGCCGAGATTCATCGACATCGTGACGGCGTCGCCGCCGGTCTCGCCGAGCGTCGTGGCGAGAATCTTGATGACCCAGAAGCCGAGCGTGACGGCGGGAACCTTGCCCGCGCGGTCATTGGTGGCATCGACGTGCAGCATTTGCATGAGGGGCGTCACTCCAGGAGACGTCGCCGGCGGACGATACCGCCGGCGGATGGTCGAATGATGGACGGAGAGATCAGGCCTTCATCTGGTCCATGATCGACAGCAACTCGGCGAGTGCCTTCTTGCATTTGGCGGCATCCGGATTGGTCTCACGCATTGCCTCGAGCGCGCGATCGATCGCCTTGTCGACCGTGTGCCAGTCCGCAGCGGCGCGCGGCTTCAAGCCGGCTTCCGCTTCGTCCCATTTGGTCTCGAGATCCTTGATCCGCGTCTTGGCGCCGGCGAGGTCACCCTTGTCGACCATTTCAGCAACATCGGCGGCGATGCTGCGAAACGGCGTCAGGTCGCCGAGCCTGGAGGCGGCTGCGTGTGCGCGCGGCAGTAGCAGCAGGCGTCCGCTGGCATCGGGGAGCGGTTGGACTACAGCGAGTGCAAGAATTGCCGTCGCAAGTCCGAGTGTCGTCTTGTTCATCGTGGTTCTCCTGTTGTGGGGGTGGTTCGTTCGTCGCCCGTCCGAACGCACGCCGAATTCATGCGCCGGGCGATGCCTTGCGCGTTCTGTCCGTGTCGCCCTCGAACGACAGCCAGGCGACCAGTGCGACGATCACCGTCAGGAAGGCGAGGCTGGTGTAGATCGTGCCGAGGCCGATGCCGCCATATTCGCGCGACTGGGACAGCAGGTCGCCGAGCGATGCGCCGAGCGGGCGTGTCAGGATGTAGGCGAGCCAGAACATCAACACCGCATTGGCGCCGAGCGCGTAGGCCGCAGCGATCGTCGCGATCAGTGCCGCGAACGCGACCACTCCGACATTGAAGCCAAGGCCCAGCGCTTCGGTCGCAAGGTCGCCCGCCGCCGTGCCGAGCGCGAATGTGAAGAGGATCGCCGCCCAGTAGAACAATTCGCGCCGGGTGGTCACGATGCTGTGGATCGACAGCGTCCGTTCGACCGCGAACCAGATCGCGAAAGTCGCGGCCAGGGCGATCGAGAAGGCGGCCGTGCTGACGTAGAGACTGATCTCAAGCTTGTCGGTCAGCGCATCGGTAATCTGCGTCCCGACGATGCTGACGAGAACGACCGTCAGCCAGTAGATCCAAGGTACGTACCGGTCCATCCGCAGCTGGATGACGAGCACCGCGGCCAGCAGTCCGGCCATCAGCAGTCCGGTCACGCTTGTTCCGAGGCCGACATGAACCGCAAGATAATCGGCGCCGGTCTCGCCGACCGTGGTCGACATGATCTTGATCAGCCAGAAGACGAGGGTGACTTCGGGGACCTTGTTCAGCATGCAGCGGCCGATGCGTCTGATATCCTGCACGGTGTGAAGCTCCGCTTTGATGTGGTCGGCGGTTCCGCCGGGTTCGAAAGGGAGCGTGCACTGCGTGACTTAGCCCCGCCTTAGGCGGCCGGACCGGCCGCGATTTGGACGCAGAAAGCCCTAAGCCGCGGCTAAGTCGAAGCTGATATGATCGCGCGGGCGTCGCGGTTGATCAGGGCGACGCAGTTTTCGCCGGGCATGCCTCTGGCGCGGATCGGGATGGATTGCCGGGCGATGCGGGTGCTCTTGGTTGAGGATGACAGGATGATCGGCGCCGCCGTCGTCGAGGCGCTGAGGGATGCCGCCTATGCGGTGGACTGGGTGCGCGACGGCGACCTCGCCATCGAAGCCAGCCGCAGCGAGACCTACGACATCGCGCTGCTCGATCTCGGGCTGCCATCGACTGATGGTCTCGACGTCCTCAAGGCGATCCGGGAGGGCTCCTCGCGCCTTCCCGTGATCATTCTCACCGCGCGCGATGCCCTGAACGATCGGATCCGGGGGCTCGATCTCGGCGCCGACGACTACCTGGTCAAGCCATTCGAGATCGCGGAGTTGCTGGCGCGCATGCGCGCCGTGCTGCGACGCGAGGGCAGCGGAGCGCCGCCGGTCCTGACCAACGGCGAGCTTCAACTCGACCCGGCAACGCGGGAAGCCAGTTTCTGCAAGGAAAAAGCCGTCCTCAGCGCACGCGAATTCGCCCTGCTTCAGGCGCTGCTGAACCGGCCGGGGACGATCCTGTCCCGTGCCGAGCTCGAACGCCAGATCTACGGCTGGAGCGAAGAGGTCGAGAGCAACGCGGTCGAGTTCCTGATCCACGCCGTGCGCAGAAAACTCGGCGCCACGGCGATCAGGAACGTGCGGGGCGTCGGATGGATGGTGGATCGTTCGCGATGATGAGATCGTTGCGCGGACGCCTGTTCGTCGGATTGACCGCGATCATCCTGTTGACCGGCGCCGTCGGCGGAGCGCTGGCGTACAGATGGGCCTACAGCGAAGCGATCGAGACGCAGGACTCCGTCCTGATCCAGATCGGCAGCTTCGCGATGAGCGCCTCGATCAGGCAAAGCCGGCCTGTCACCGGCATCGACGCGGAAGCCGAGGTTGCCGTTGTCGAGCTGGGCGAGGCGCCCCGCGGCTCCGCCGACGATCAGCGGCTTTGGGGACTGAAGGATGGGCTGCACAATGATGTCTATCACGGGCAGCCGGTACGCGTGCTGCTTCGGACACGGCCGGACGCCAGCCGCTTTGCGGTGACGCAGCGCACCGAGATCCGTACGGAAATTGCAGGCGACATGGCGGTGCGCACGCTGCTGCCGATCGCAGCGCTGGTGCCGTGCCTGCTGTTGATGACTGCATTCGTGATCGCGCGATCGTTCCGGCCGATGTTGCACCTCGCCGGCGATCTCGACGCCAGCAGGGTGGACGACATCGGCGAATTGCCGGTGACGGGCGCGCCGAGCGAGCTCCAGCCGTTTCTTGGCTCGATCAACGGGCTGCTGGGACGGATGCGCGTCATGATGGACCAGCAACGGCGTTTCATCGCCGACGCTGCCCACGAACTTCGAACGCCGGTCACCGCGCTCAGCCTGCAAGCGGAAAATCTCGCTTCCGTCGACATGCCGGCGGAGACGCGTGACCGGCTGGATGCGCTGAAGAGCGGCATGCGGAGGACGAAGCATCTGCTCGAGCAACTTCTCGCGCTCGCGCGTCAGGACGCCGCGCCGTCCCCCGTGAGCGCACGCGTGGAGCTGGACAAGATCGCAAAGGGCATTGTTTCGGATCTGCTGCCGGAGGCCGCAGCGCGCAACATCGATCTCGGCTTTGCCGTGGTCGAAGCGGTCGCGGTGAACGGTGATCCGCTGTCCCTGATGTCGGCGATCCGGAACCTGGTCGAGAACGCAATCAAGTTCACGCCGAACGGAGGGGCGGTCGATCTCGGCATCTATCGCGAGGATGGAATGAGCGTCATCCAGATCGAGGACACCGGGCCGGGGATTCCGCCGCAGGATTTGGCACGGGTATCCGAGCCGTTCTTTCGCGGCGGTGAGCCGAGCGGAGAGGGGGCCGGGCTCGGGCTCTCGATCGTGAAGCGAATCGTTGATCATGCCACGGGTTCGGTCCTGTTCGAAAATGTGGCCGGCGCCGGACGTTCGGGCTTGCGCGTGACCGTCAGGCTGCCGGCGGCCGATCGATGAGGTCGGGCAGCGGCAAAATCCGCGGCAGGCGCGCGGCATCACTGCCGCTGCATCTTGAGACCCGCCCGGCTTGCCGCTACCAGTGCAATCCGGAAGCGATGCCAGGCGCATCGGATAAGGAATATTTCTCATGGCAAACACGACGGCGGAGCTTGAAGCGCTCCTGATGCAGCGGTCGCTGACCGATCCGCAGCTTCTGGCGGCGGCGGAGGCGGCGTCGGACTTCCGCGTCCTGCCCGATGCCACGGTGATCAAGATCGGCGGGCAGAGCGTGATCGATCGTGGCCGCGCCGCGGTCTATCCGCTGGTTGACGAGATCGTCGCGGCCCGCAAGGCGCACAAGCTGCTGATCGGGACCGGCGCGGGCACCCGCGCCCGGCATCTCTATTCGATCGCGGCCGGGCTTCGGCTGCCGGCCGGCGTGCTCTCGCAGCTCGGCGCCTCGGTCGCCGATCAGAATGCCGTGATGCTGGGCCAGCTGCTCGCCAAGCATGGCATCTCCGCGGTCAGCGGCGCCGGGCTGTCGGCCGTGCCGCTTTATCTCGCCGAGGTCAACGCCGTGATCTTCAGCGGCATGCCGCCTTACGGTCTGTGGATGCGGCCCGCGCCCGAGGGGATGATCCCGCCCTATCGCACCGACGCCGGTTGCTTCCTGGTCGCCGAGCAGTTCGGCTGCAAGGCGATGATCTATGTCAAGGACGAGAACGGCCTCTACACCGCGAACCCGAAGACCTCGAAGGGCGCGACCTTCATTCCCAAGATCTCGGTCGCCGATATGAAGGCGAAGGGATTGCAGGATTCGATCCTGGAATTCCCGGTGCTGGATCTGCTCGCCAGCGCGCGGCATGTCCGCCAGGTGCAGGTCGTCAATGGCCTCGTCCCCGGCAATCTCACCCGCGCGCTCGCGGGCGAGCATGTCGGCACCATCATCACCGCGAACTGAGCAGAGACACGACCATGGATGACACCATCAAGCACGTCGCTTCGCCGCTCGCGCGCCAGACCCTGCTCGACAGCGATCTCACCCGTCCCGTCGCCGGCGGACGTCCTATTGCCCTGCTGCCCTGGGTGCAGGTGATCAAGATCGGCGGCCGCTCCATCATGGATCGCGGCCATGAGGCGATCCTGCCGATCGTCGCTGAGCTGCGTTCGCTGCTGCCCGAGCACCGCATGCTGATCCTGACCGGCGCCGGCATCCGCGCCCGCCATCTCTACAGCGTCGGCCTCGATCTCGGACTGCCGGTCGGTTCGCTTCAGCCGCTCGCGGCGAGCGAGGCCGGGCAGAACGGCCATATCCTCGGCTGCCTGCTCGCGCCGGATGGCGTGTCCTATATCGAGCATCCGACCATCGCCAGCCAGCTTGCGATCCATCTCTCCGCAGCTCGCGCGGTGGTCGGCAGCGCGTTTCCGCCCTATCACCATCACGAGTTTCCGAACTCGCGCATCCCGATGCATCGGGCCGACACCGGCGCGTTCCTGATTGCCGATGCGCTCGGCGCAGCCGGCCTCACCATCGTGGAAGATGTCGACGGCGTCTACACCGACGATCCCAATGGTCCGGAGGGCAAGAAGGCGCAGCTGCTGCGCGAGGCGAGCTTCGCCGACCTCGCCAAGCTGAAGGGCACGCTGCCGTTCGATCCTGCGCTGCTCGAGGTGATGGCCAATGCGCGGCACATCGAGCGCGTGCAGGTCGTGAACGGCCTCGTTCCCGGCCGGCTCACCGCGGCGCTGCGCGGCCAGCATGTCGGGTCGATCATCCGCACCGGCGCACGGCCGGCCTGATTTGAGCGGCGGACTCCGCTGCACCTCGCCCCGCGTGCGGGGAGAGGTCGGAACTCAAGCGCTGCTTGAATTCCGGGTGAGGGGGACTCTCCGCAAACGCAGCTGTCACCGAATGCGCGGAGACGGCCCCTCACCCCACCCCTCTCCCCGTAAGAACGGGGAGAGGGAGCTTAACGCTGGCGCGCGGCGATCACTTGATCGTCGCGTGCACGGTGATGACCGAGGTGCCGGACGCCTTCGGCCCCTTACCTGTCGCCTTGATGGCAAACGTGTCGCTGCCCTTGTACT
Source organism: Bradyrhizobium uaiense (assembly GCF_010811875.1). Classification (GTDB taxonomy): domain Bacteria; phylum Pseudomonadota; class Alphaproteobacteria; order Rhizobiales; family Xanthobacteraceae; genus Bradyrhizobium; species Bradyrhizobium uaiense. The sequence goes on along the minus strand of NZ_VKHP01000111.1, from coordinate 10,186 downwards.
TGGCCTTCGCCCTGTACTCGAAGGTCGTCGCGTTGATCTTCTTCAGCTTGCCGTAGGACGGCTTCTGCGAGATCGACGAGTCCGTCACCGTGCCGCGGATCCCGACCGGGATCTGGCAGCTCGCGCCTGAGGCGACGTCGATATCGCCGGTCGAATTCTCGCCCCAATCCGCCAATGTCACCGACATCGAGCATTCCGGCACGGCCTGCGCCGACAACGCCGCCGTGACACCCGATACTGCAAGGATGAGCGCCAGGGCGGCGACGCTCGACAACTGCGTCGTGACGATACTCGTTTTCATGCAAGGCCCACTGCTGAAGGTTTTCGGCACGGGAATCCTGCAACGTGGGAGCAGGGGTGGCAAGGGCTTCGCCTCACCTGTGTGACACGTGTTGAAGTAACCTCAGCATCTTGTTGTGCGGTTGAAGCCTCACCATCATCACCGCACCGCGATCTGATCGGGACACAAATCGTTCGCGCGACAAGTGAGGGTTCCAATGGCTGAAAGCAACGGCGGTCGAAACGCGCCGCAAGCGGGCTTTGCCGGCGTCTCGCGCAAGACCCTCGAGCGTCTCGCGCTGCCCGGCGATCATCGCGAGCTCATCGTTGCCTTGCAGGATCGCCCTGACATTCCGCATACGCTGTTTCGCAATTGCGACCCGGACCGGCCGCTGCGCTTCCTGACCATCTACGCGCTCGAACCGGGGCGCGCCTACACGATGGAGCCGTGAGGCTCGGGAAGATCGGAAGTAAAATACTACCTTTTATTCACTTGAGGTTTTGCGTTTGCGCCGGCCAGTGCAGGCGGAACGGCCAGGAGCAGGCAAACCGATTCCACTAGGAGCTCATGTGCACGGTCGACGATGTCGTCCAGCGAACTCGTCTTCGCAAACATGGCCTGGGCTTCCGCCAGCAACCGCTCACGCGTCGGGATGCTGGGCAGATGCAGGTCGGCACGATGCTGTAACAGGACAAGCGCTTCCCGCACCGACAACCCGGTTTCGTGCACCGACGATTTGATCGCCTGCGCGATGTATTCGGGATTGAAGCGAGCAGCGAGCTGCTCGGCCGTTCGCTTGATCACACGCGATCCCAAACGCTGCTCGTTGCGGAGAACCTGCGCGGGCGGCGCCTTCAGATCCCAGACGAGGCCAAGCCAGGACAAGGCCACCAGGACATAATAGGTCACATCGATCTCCCACCACCGGAAGCCTTGCCGCGCGCTGCTTTGGTAGGCGTGATGATTGTTGTGCCAACCCTCACCCATCGTAAACAGGGCCAGCAGCCAATTGTTGCGGGAGTCATCGCCCGTAACGTAGCGCTTGCGTCCGTGAACATGCGCGAGCGAGTTGATGCAAAACGTAGCGTGATACAGCAGCACGGTGCTCCAGAAGAAGCCGACCACCAGCCCCGGCCATCCGGCAATGAGGAAGCACAGAGCTGCGACCACGATCGCCGGCAACACCTCGAATCTGTGCAGCCACATCAACTCCGGATACGCGGCAAAGTCGGAAACTTTCGTCAGATCCGTCGCATCGTGCTGTCGATAGAAGATCCAGCCGAGATGACTGTACACGAAGCCTTTATGCCCCGGTGAATGCACATCGTGCTTGGTATCCGAATGAAGATGGTGGTGCCGATGTTTCGCTGCCCACCAGAGCACGCTCTTCTGGGCGCTGCTTTGGGCCAGGAATGCCAGGACGAATTGAAACGTCCGGCTCGTCGAGTAAGCCCGATGCGAGAAGTACCGATGATAGCCGGCGGTGACCGCAAACATGCGCAGCCAGTAGAGAGCGACGCAAATTGCGATCGCTTGCCATGAGACGCCCGACCAGATCGCCGCCAGACACCCTGCATGGACCAGCAGAAACGGGAGAACCTGCGGGTACATGATGTCGTCGTGCTGTAGATCTGGATCGATATTGGTGGACACGCTCGCGACCTCAGTTGCTTCGATGCGCGGGCTGCCCCGCCGGCAGACGGCTCAGATCCTGGTCCTGACGGGCATTGCGCGCGGTGTGACATATAGAACCCTGCGGCCGGGAGACCAGTCGCGGGGTCGCGAAACCAGAGGCTCTGCTAGTACATCGGTCATCAAACCAGCATGGCGCCGATTGCCGCAGCTTACGCGGCGCGCAAACTAGCAGATTTGCCGATCCCGCGCTCTGCAACGATTTCAAAAGAAACCTTCGGTGTCCCTCGTTGAGGGGGGCCATCGTGCGGTTGCGGGCATCTGCGCTAGTCCTTCTTCGCCGTCAGCCCGTCGACCATCGCGCGCGTCAATGTCGAAATCTCGCTGCGCAGCGCGCCGATCGGCACCGCGATCAGCTTGTGCTCCAGCCCGAGCGCCACCATGCCGTGCACGGCGGAGAACAGGCTGCGCGCGGTGACGCCAAGCTGTGCCGGTGAACGCTGCGGAAACAACGCGGCGAGCGGTTTGTAGATGTGGCGGAACAACTCCATCTGCTCGGTGATGGCCCATTCCGGCACCGGCTTGCCGGGCTGCATGCGATGCTCGAACAGCGCGCGCCACAGTTCGAGATTGTCGGCGGCGAAGTCGCAATAGGCGACCGCGATCCGCACCAGCATCTCGCGCGGCGCCGCCGCGGCGCCGATCTCGGCCAGCGACAGCGAGGCATCCAGTCGGGCCAGCGTGCGCGAGCCGACCCGCAGGATCAGCTCGTCGACATCCTCGACCAGATTGTAAACGCCGCCATTGGCGACGCCGATTTCCTGGGCCAGCTCGCGGGTTTTGAGGCCGCCGAGACCCTTTGCCGCAATCGCCCGTTCCGCCGCCTCGATCAGCGCTTCGCGCAGTTTTGCACGTCGTTCCAATGCTTTGGACATGTTTCACCGGTCATTAACCGCATACTTGAGCGTCGCTCGAATAATACTTGAGCAATGCTCATTATGTGGTACAAGAGATTCATGAGCGATGCTCATAGCAGGGAGCGATCAAATGTTCAAAACTGTTTTGACGATTTTCCGCGGCAGCGTTGCGGCAGCGGAGGAGGAACTGCAAGACCGGACAGCGCTGGTCGTCCTCGACCAGCAGATGCGCGATGCGGCCGCCGCCGTTGACCGCTCGAAGCGGACCCTCGCGCTCGCCATCGCCGGCGACGCTCAGGAGGGCCGGCGGCTCGAGGCCACCAACGCCCGGATCGCCGATCTCGAGGTGCGCGCGTCGGCGGCGCTCGAGGGCGGCCGCGAAGACCTCGCCCGCGAAGCCGCGCAGGCGATCGCCAATCTCGAGGCCGAACGCGATGCCGCGATGACCGCGCGCACGCTGTTCGCCACCGAGATCACCCGGCTGAAGCGCCACGTCGCCAATGCCGAGGCGCGCATTGCCGAGCTCGATCGCGGCCGCAGGCTGGCCCGTGCCTCGGAGGCGGTGCGTTCGCTGCGCCGGAGCGGCATCGAGGCGGCGCGTCCCTACGAATCGACGCTGCCGGAAGCGGAAGCGACGCTGAAGCGACTGCGCGAACGGCAGATGGAGATCCAGGCCGCGGATGACGCGCTGTTCGAGATCGACACCGCCTCGGGCCCGCTCGCCACCGCCGAGAAACTTGCGGAACAGGGTTTTGGTCCGCGCATGAAGTCGACCGCCGACGACGTGCTGGCGCGGCTGAAAGCCAAGCGCCCGAACGCAGCCTGACACCTCGAGCCTGAAACCAAGCAACTTCAAACCACACATCATCAAGGAGACGATCATGAACCAGACCATCCAACCCCACAGCAGCGCATGGGTCACCTTCACCTACGTGTCCTTTGCAGCCTCCGCCTTCCTCGTCGCCGTCGGCATTTTCTTCCTGCCGGTCAGCCTCTGGATGCAGGGCTATCTCGCGATGGGCATCGTGATGCTGATCCAGACCTGCATTACGCTGACGAAGACGGTGCGCGACAACTACGAGAGCAGCAAGTTCGTGAACCGCATCGAGGACGCCAAGGCCGAGCGCCTGCTGATGGAAGTCTCCAAGTCGGGTTGAGCCGGGGGCCGAATGCAAAACGGCGGGGGATCTTCACCCGCCGCTTTTGCCGACAAAGGACCCATTCCCTCCGCGTCATTGCGAGGAGCTCGCGACAAAATTGCTGTGCAATTTTGCGCTGAAGCGACGAAGCAATCCATTGTCCCGCATATGCTGCGAGATGGATTGCTTCGCTTCGCTCGCAATGACGGGTGGATAGCCTGCCAACACTCACCGCCAACTTGTTCCGTTTCCGGAAGGCCTTGTTTACCCTGCGGCGAACAGCGTCAAGTTGCGCTCATGGCTCCTTAACAGGGGTGAGTGCAGAGATCGCGCCCGAGGGACAGAGAAATGGCGTCCACCGACAATCCCACACCGGCTTCGCGCGGCAGCTCGGGCCTAGCGAAGGCGCGCGCGGCCTTTGACGGGCTGCGCAGCCATGCCGGCTTCTGGCTGAAGGCGCTGTCGCAGCCGACCATCGATCTCACCTTGCGCACCCAGGCCGGCCAACGCACCCGGATCGTCGAATCGCCGGGCCTGTCGCTGCCGAAGGACGAGCTCGACGCGCTGGTCGCGCAGCTCCGCATCGTCGCCGCGAAGACGCTGCCCGAGGAGAGCCTGACCTACGGCATCTTCTCCGGCGAGCCCGAGTGGCTGTCGCGCGCCGTTATCACGCTGATCTCGGAGGAAGACACCGGCCGGCCGATCGCCTTCAACGCCCTGTCGGTGATGGACGTACCGCTCGACGGCGAGCCGGCTGAAGTGACGCATCTCGGCCTTGTCATGGTCGATCCCGATGTGCGCGGGCAGGGGCTGTCCTGGGTGCTCTATGGCCTGACCGCGCTGGTGCTGTTCGCGCGCGACGGCCTGCGGCCGAAATGGATATCCAACGTCACCCAGGTGCCGGCGGTGGTCGGCATGGTCAGCGACACGTTCTCGGACGTGTTCCCGTCGCCACTGCCTGGCGCGCGGCAGAGTTTTGCGCATCTGCAGCTCGCGCGTGGCATCATGGCGCGGCATCGCGCGGTGTTCGGCGTCGGCGAGGAAGCCGGCTTCGACGAGGCGCGCTCGGTCATCACCAACGCCTATACCGGCGGCTCGGACGCATTGAAGAAGACCTTCGAGATCGCGCCGAAGCACCGCAATGCGGTCTACAACGAATTCTGCGAGCGCGAGCTGGATTACGGCCGCGGCGACGATGTGCTGCAGCTCGGCCGGGTCGATCTGGCCGGCGCGCGCCGCTATGTCATGAGCGAGGTGCCCTCGGGCTCGCTGCCGGCATTGCTCGCGGCATCCGCGATGCTGGCGCTGCAACGGCTGGTGCTGCCGGTGGTCTACTGGCTGGACGACAGCCGCGCCTTCGGCACGCTGCGGCCGCGCCGGCAGGAGAACGGGGCCGCGCGATGAATTTCGACTATTACTCCTTCACCGGCCGCAACATCGGCTTCATCGACGAGCACGAGCAGCAGCTGCTGCGCCAGGCGCGGGTGTTCGTCTGCGGCGTCGGCGGCATGGGCGGCGCGGCCTTCATGGCGCTGGCGCGTGCCGGTGTCGGCAAATTCGTGATCGCGGATATCGACCGCTTCGAGGTCTCCAACCTCAACCGCCAGGTGTTTGCCTTCGCCGACGAGGTCGGCCGCGAGAAGGCGGCGGTCGCCGCCGAAGCCGCCAAACGCATCAACCCGACCATCGAGATCGAGGTGCTCGGCGAGAACTGGACCAGCGAGCTCGCCGGAATTGCCGCGCGCTGCCCTGTGATCGTCAACGGCATGGACGATATCGCCGCCGGCGTGCATTTGTACCGGATTGCCAAGCGCGCGGATTCAACCGTGATCGACGCCTATATGTCGCCACTGCCGTCGGTGATCGTGGTGCGCCCGAACGATCCCAGGCCCGAGCAGCGCCTTGGTTTTCCCACGCTCGGCAAGGACTGGACTGCTATCACTGACGACGACCGCCGCGCCGCGATGCGTGCCGAGATCGAGCACGTGATGCTGCATTCCTCCTCGCGCAACTATGTCGATCTCGCGATCGCCGGCGAAGTCGCGGCCGGTCGCCGCAGCCGGATGTCGTTCGCGCCGATGGTGATCTCGACCGGCATGCTGATGGCCTATGAGGCGGTCGCGCTGATCCTCGGCCGTACCTCCGGCACCGACTGCCGCGGCTGGTTCCTCAACCCGCATCGGCCGGCGATCGAGAAGCCGCGCAATGCGCTGGTCGCCGCCCTGATGCGTCCGCTGGTGCGGCGCGCCATCGACGAATTGACGGGCGGCAAATGACCTCCGGGGTGATCGCCGACTCCATCGTCAATCTCTGCGGCGCCATCGGTGTCGCGGTGGCGATGATGACGTTCTATCGGCGTGATCCCAAGAGCCCGCTGACCCGCCGGCTGCTGCTGGCGCTCGGTGTGATCGCGACCCTGTTCCTCGATCGCGGCCTCGCCTGGTGGAGTGGAAGCTTTGTGCTCGACCGCCTCTCGGTGATCCCGGCCGCGCTGATCCCGCTTGGCGCGCTGATCGTCACCGAAGGCATTCTGCGACGGCACGCGCCGCGCGCGGTCAAGATCGCAGCGCTCGGAGGCGCCATCCTGCTCGGCCTCGGCGGCACCTTCGGGCTGCAACGCTTTGTGATGCCCTATGCGGTCACGCTGGCGCTGTTCCAGCTGCTGGCCTTCGCCACCTGCGCGCTGCTGCTGGCGACGCGCGACCGCGCCGCGCTGATGGCCTCGGAGAACCGCAGCATCGGCCGCATGGCGGTCGGCGCGCTGGTGGTGATCCCGTTCATCCTCACCGACTTCCGTACGCTATTTCCGGACATTCCGGTCCGGCTCGGCGCGCTGGGCGCGCTGCTGACGGTGACCGTGATGCTGATCGCCGGCGGCGGCCCCGAGACCCGCCGGCACGGGCTTGCGATGATGGCGCTGCGGCTTATCTCTTCGGGTCTGCTGGGCCTTGCCGCCGCCTTCATGGCGCCTGACGTCGACGCTGCGCAGATGGTGCGGTTCGTCGCGGTCGCGATCGCCGGCGTGCTGACCATCGGGTTGATGACGGACGCATTGCGGGCGCTGTTCGAATCGCAGGAGCCGGGCGTGCTCAATTCGGTCGCGGCCTCGCCGGCACAGACCCGCGAGCAGTTGATCGCCGAGCTCGCGCGGCATCCGATCTTTGAAAGCGCGCGGCGTTTTCGCGAAGGCGAGCTTGCGCTCTACGATCCGCCGCTGTTGCGCGATTTCCTGTCGACGCGGCGCGTGCTGCGCCGGTCCGATGCGCCGTGGGGGCTGCCGCTGACCGATCCGGCTGCCGAGCGCATGGTCTCGTTGATGACTGCCAACAACGCCTCCCATGTCATCGTGCTCGCGCATGATCCACTCGACCTCATTGTGCTCGCCGTACCCGTGACCGCGGCCGATCCCGCCACCGAAACCGCGCTGGCGCTGGTGCGGCGGCTGTTGGCATTGACCCCGGAGGCAAAATGAATCTCGAGATCCGGGAGGGCGACCGCAAATCGGCATTCGACGCCGCCCTCAATGCCTATGGCCCGGACAGCCTCTACGTGCCGCCGCTGTGGAGCGACTTCGACCGGATGTTCGATCCGGCAAAGAACCCGTTCGTCACCGAAGGCCATGGCCGCTATGCGCTGTTTTCCGCGCATCGCGACGGAAAGCCGGTCGGCCGTATCGCTGCCTCGATCCACGATGCCTCCAACCGCAAGCACGGCACCCGTCACGGTGCGTTCGGCTTCTTCGACTGTATCGACGATGTTGAGGTCGCCGATGCGTTGCTGCGGGTCGCCGAGCAATGGCTGTCGGCGCGCGGCATGAGCCGGGTCGCCGGCAATTTCAATCTCACGGCGATGCAGCAGATCGGCGTCATGACCGACGGCTTCGACCATGCGCCGTTCACCGACATGATGTGGTCGCCGCCGCACATCGCGCAGCATCTCGAACGCGCCGGTTATGCCGCGACCTTCCCGATGACGACGTTCGAGATCGCGCTCGATGGCGGCAAGCCGGAGCAGCTGCTCGGCGACAAGCAGCGCGCGGTGCTGGCCAATACGGATTTCGTGTGGCAGCCGATCAAGCGCTCCGCCTTCAAGGCGCGGCTGGAGGATGCGCGGCTGATCCTGAACGATGGCTTTGCCGACAATCCGATGTTCGTGCCGCCGACCGCGGCCGAATATCTGTTCCAGGCCGGCGACATGATGTGGATCATCGACAATCGGATCTCCACGGTGATCTATCACCGCGGCCGGCCCGCCGGGGCGATCATCGCGATCCCCGACCTCAATCCGCTGATCAAGGCGATCGGCGGCCGGGTTGGGCTGACGGCGCCGTTCAAGTTCGTGCAGCACCGCATGCTGAACACGCGCGCCGTGCTGATCTATCAGTCGGTCTGCCGCGACCTGCACAATCGCGGCCTCAACGGCGCGATGCTCTACCGCACCGCGCTGGCGTTGCAGGAGGCCGGCTACCGCACCCTCGGCGGCACCTGGATCGCAGATATCAACGGCCCCTCGCTGCGCCAGGTCGAGAAGGCCGGCGCCACGCCGCTGCACCGGCTGCATCTGTTCACCAAGCGGCTGGCCGCGGCATGAGCGCGCTGACGCCGGATCTGCTGCGCGAGCTGGTCGCGGAGGCGCGGCTGGCGCCGAGCGTCCACAATATCCAGCCCACGCGCTGGCGGCTGCTCGGCGATGGGCGGCTGGCGCTGGTCGACGATGTCAGCGTGCGCGCGCCGGTCGCCGACCCCGCGGGGCACGATGTGCTGGTGTCGCACGGCGCGGCGCTGGAGGGCATGAGCCTCGCGCTCAACCGCCGCGGCTTCGCGATCACGGGCATGACGACGATCGAGCAGCAACTGTCGGCGCAGTTTGCCGTGCTCTGCAACTTTGCGATCAGGCAAGGTGTCGCGCCCGACCCGTTGGCCGGCCATGTGGCGAGCCGTATGTCATGGCGCGGCAAATATGCGGCGTCGCCGGATGACGGCACATCCGTGGTGCAGCTTGCCATCGCACGTGACGATCTGATCTGCATCAGTCATCGCCCGACGATTGCCGATATCGCCGGGTGGGCCGGCCAGGCCGAGTTCTCCTTTATCCGCGGCGACGACTACCGGGCCGAGCTGCTCGCATGGATGCGGCTGTCGCCCGGTCATCCGCACTATCTGCTTGACGGTCTCAACCGTGACGCGCTGGCCATGAATTCCGTCGAGGCCACCGCCGCCGGTTTCGTGCTCGGCGGGCTGTTCAAGCCGCTGGATCGTCTCGGCCTCGCGGCATTGCTGCTTGCCGACAGCGCCAAGACCGCCTCGGCATCGGCGATCGTCCTGTTTTGCCGTCCGGTCGGTGAGGATCCACTCACGACGGGACGGCACTTCTACCGCAGCTGGCTGGAGATCGATCGTGCCGGTTTCGCGGCCTGTCCGATCTCGGCGCTGGCAGACCATCCTGACTTCAACGATCGGCTGCGCAAGCTCGGCAAGGTCGACGCCGATCTGCGCCTCGTCAACGTGTTCCGTGTCGGCCGGCCATCAAAACCGTTGAAACCTCGCCATTTCCGGCTGCCGGTCGATCAGCTCATCATCTAGATTTTTGTCTTGACGCGTTTTCTTCAAGCGAACCGGTATCCACTTCGCTCGAAAACGCTCTAGGATGCGCTCACAAAAAGAGCGCGATACCCGCTGTCAAAGCTTCACGGGGTCGTGCTATGACGCCGCCCGCTAACCAATGACCGGTGGGGATGATGTCGAAGCAATCGTTGCGCGAGGAGGCCGAGCGCCTGATCCGCGAGACCATGGAAAAGCGGAACCTGGTCATCAAGCAGGGCACGACCCGGATCGAGGCGGTCTGCGGCAAGTGCGGCGCGCCGAACCGGGTGCAGGCGGAAAAGGGCCAGACCCGCGTCAAGTTCACCTGCAAGAACTGCGACCACAAGCAGGAAACGCTGTAAGACGGGCCCCTACTGTTGTTCCGTCATCCTGAGGAGCCGCGAAGCGGCGTCTCGAAGGATCGACGGCCACCGGCAGGGCTGTGCATCCTTCGAGACGCGCGCAAGAGCGCTTTCCTCAGGATGACGGTGATCGCTTTGTACGGTGAGTTAGATGGGATAACGGGCCGGCGAGCTGCTAGCAAGCCGCTCACTCGCTACGGCGCTGGTGGTGGCGCGCTCGCTCGCGGCTTGCTGGTTAAGGCGGTCGTCCCTCAGATTGATGGTGTTTGAACGG
>NZ_VKHP01001102.1 GCF_010811875.1 Bradyrhizobium uaiense | reverse complement strand
CATCGGCGATGAAATGGTGCAGCTGATCGTAGCTGCCCGAGGCAAGGCGTTCTGCCATCGGCTGAATGGTCGTGCGATCACCAGGGCCGATCAATCCCGAAACGTCCAGTGGACCCATCCGCTGCCGAGTCTTGTGACCAACCAGGGCCAAGAACGGCTTCAGCCAGCGTTCGAGTTCGTCTTCCCATTCCGCCATGGTCAGCCCTCCAAGAGCCGACCACCCATGAATCATTGAAA
>NZ_VKHP01001101.1 GCF_010811875.1 Bradyrhizobium uaiense | reverse complement strand
CGTCCGCAATGAAATGGTGCAGCTGGTCGTAGTTGCCCGTGGCAAGGCGCTCCGCCATCGGCTGAACGCTCTTGCGATCGCCAGGACCGATCAGTCCCGCAACATACAGAGGACACATCCGCTGCCGGGTCTTGTGACCCAGCCGGTCCAAGAACGGCATCAGCCAGCGTTCGAGCTCGTCTTCCCATCCCGCCATGGTCAGCCCTCCAAGAGCCGACCACCCATGAATCATTGAAA
>NZ_VKHP01001100.1 GCF_010811875.1 Bradyrhizobium uaiense | reverse complement strand
ACAAGACCCGGCAGCGGATGTGTCCACTGTACGTTGCGGGATTGATCGGCCCTGGTGATCGCAAGAGCATTCAGCCGATGGCAGAACGCCTTGCCTCGGGCAGCTACGATCAGCTGCACCATTTCATTGCGGACGGCATCTGGGACGCGACGCCGCTAGAGACGGAACTGCTCAACCAGGCGGACCGACTTGTCGGCGGTAGGGATGCGGTGCTCGTTATTGATGACACCTCACTGC
>NZ_VKHP01001099.1 GCF_010811875.1 Bradyrhizobium uaiense | reverse complement strand
CTTCACCGGGCTTACGATGTACGACGCGCTGACGATGTGGGACCTGTCGTCGTCGGACAAGGCGAGCGCGCTGATCCCGGGCCTGGCGACCGAATGGAAGGTCGACGATGCCGACAAGACCAAGTGGCGCTTCACCCTGCGCAGGAACGTGAAATTCCACGACGGTAGCGACTTCAACGCCGATGCCGTGATCTGGAATCTCGACAAGGTGCTGAACGACAAGGCACCGCAATTCGA
>NZ_VKHP01001098.1 GCF_010811875.1 Bradyrhizobium uaiense | reverse complement strand
ACTTCGAATATCTGATCGTGGATTCCACCATCGTCCGGGCGCATCAGCACGCCGCCGGGGCGAAAAAAGGGGGTCTGAAGATCAAGCGATCGGGCGCTCGCGCGGCGGCTTGAGCACCAAGATACATATGGCGGTTCGGGGCTTGGGATGTCCCGTGCGGTTCACGCTCACCGCGGGCCAGAAGGGCGATGCACCGCAAGCCGCCACATTGATCGAGGGACTGTCCGCCGGGGTCGT
>NZ_VKHP01001097.1 GCF_010811875.1 Bradyrhizobium uaiense | reverse complement strand
AATACTATCTTGCCAATCTCCCTGCGGCGACGGATCTGCGCACACTAGCCGCCACCATCAAGGCAAGATGGATTTGTGAGCAGGCGCATCAGCAGTTGAAGGAGGAACTCGGACTTGATCACTTCGAAGGGCGATCATGGCAAGGTCTTCATCGTCACACCCTGATGACTATGATTGCTTACGCCTTCCTGCAACACCGTCGCCTCGCACACGCGGCGCGGAAAAAAAAGAATCAAC
>NZ_VKHP01001096.1 GCF_010811875.1 Bradyrhizobium uaiense | reverse complement strand
GCAATGAGGTGTCATCAATGACCAGCACCGCATCCTTGCCGCCGACAAGTCGGTCCGCCTGGCTGAGCAGCTCAGATTCCAGTGGTGATGCGTCCCAGACACCATCGGCGATGAAATGGTGCAGCTGGTCGTAGTTGCCCGTGGCAAGGCGCTCCGCCATCGGCTGAACGCTCTTGCGATCGCCAGGACCGATCAGTCCCGCAACATACAGAGGACACATCCGCTGCCGAGTCTTGT
>NZ_VKHP01001095.1 GCF_010811875.1 Bradyrhizobium uaiense | reverse complement strand
GCGTCGAGAGCGTGTATCTCTGGACCAAGGAGAAGAAGGGCGTGAACCGGCGCGGCGCCGGCCCGATGGATGCTTCACTGTTCGGACGCGGCGCGGGCGAAGGCTTCGGCGTGCATATCTGCACCGGGCCGATCCATGTCTGCGGCGCGGAGCCGGGTGATGTGCTCGAGGTGCAGATCCTCGATATCTGGCCGCGGCCCTCGGCCAATCCAGCCTTTGCCGGCAAGTCGTTCGGCA
>NZ_VKHP01001094.1 GCF_010811875.1 Bradyrhizobium uaiense | reverse complement strand
TCGTCATGGCCGACGCCGCCTATGACGCCGATCACTTGCGCCAAGCCATCGCCGCCAAAGGCGCGCTCGCCGTCATTCCCAACAACCCGTCACGCGCGCTCAAATACCCACTCGACAAGCATCTCTATGCCCAGCGCCATCTCGTCGAATGCTGCTTCAGTAAGCTCAAGCAGTTCCGCCGGGTCGCAACACGCTTCGAAAAGACAGCCAGAAATTACCGAGCCGTCGTCACTCTGG
>NZ_VKHP01001093.1 GCF_010811875.1 Bradyrhizobium uaiense | reverse complement strand
AATGGAAAACCGTGAGTTGGCGCAGCGGGACCAAAGGTCGGTTGAAAGCCCGATTTGCTGCTGTCCGTGTCCGCACCGCCGACGGACCTCCGCAGCGGATATGGGATAAGGGTCAGCAGCATCTCCCGGGCGACGAAGCTTGGCTCATTGGCGAGCAACGTGCCTCAGGGGAGAAGAAATACTATCTTGCCAATCTCCCTGCGGCGACGGATCTGCGCACACTAGCCGCCACCATCA
>NZ_VKHP01000010.1 GCF_010811875.1 Bradyrhizobium uaiense | reverse complement strand
TGCGCACGCCGGCGGGCCGGGGGCGGAGGCGGCGAACCGTAAGGGGCGGGTCGAGCTGGGCGCACGGGCCGGCGAGCAGGCGGTTGCTCGGGACGGCGGCGGTGAGCGCGGCTCCGCACTGCGTGATCCGGCGCATGCCGTCGGGGGCGAGATAGGCGCCGATGAAGGCGACCAGCGCCGCCACCACGCAGGTGGCGAAGAAGAACGGCCGGAACAGCCGGAACGGCGAGAAGCCGGCCGCGTTCATCACGATGATCTCGGAATCGGTCGCGAGCTTGTTCAGCGTGTGCGAGATCGCGATCATCAGCGCGATCGGCGCGATGATCAGGACGAGGGCCGGAATCACCAGGCCGGTGATGCCGAGGAAGGTCAGGATGGTCTGACCCTGGCTGGTCATCAGGTCGATGCCACGCAACGCCTGGGTAATCCAGATCACCCCGGTGAGGCTGACCAGGACACTCGCAAACGACGCCAGCGTCGTTTTAAAGATGTACTTGTCGATCGACCCCATCGCTACCGCACGACCCCCGAGACCCCCTGCACGCAGCCAAACGCACGGCTTTCGACCAATCCCGTCAACCCGGGTTCCCCTATGGTCGAGCCGCGGACTCGTCCGGCTCACTCTCTGTCCACTCTCTCAGTACCATCCCTTTGATCCGTCAACAAAATGGCCGGGCCAAGGCGCGCTTAATTTATGGTTAATTAATCGCTTTTGTGGCCTTCCGGCCACTCCGGCGCTTGGCAGCGGCGCAGCCGACAGGTCATAGTGTGTGACAAGCCCGGTCCGGGGCGTTCCGGACCGCCATCGCAATGCTCACGCCGAGTGCCGGAAGGACCGCTTCAGGTCCGAGCAACACCCTGAGTTCTGGAGGATTTTCCTATGTCCGACGCCGTCAAGGTCGGCTTTGTCCCATTCTCCGCGTCCGCTCGCGGCATCCTGGTCGCCTTTTGCGACGAGCAATTGAAGCTGGGAGCGGCCACAAGGAAGGCGCTGGGAGCCGCCGCCGAGACGGTCAAGCGGGCCGCCGCTGCCAACCAGTTCAAGGGCAAGAGTGGGGCAGCTCTCGACATCCTGGCGCCGGAGGGAATCAAGGTCGACCGCCTGATCGTGATCGGCACCGGCAAGGTGACCGACCTCAAGGAGAAGGATTTTCTCAAATTCGGCGGCGTTCTGGCCGGCAAACTGAACGCCGGCAGCGGTTCGATGACCGTCATCGCAGAACTGCCCGATGCCGCGATGGGGGCCGGCCAGGCGGCCGCGATCGCCACCGGCATCCGCCTGCGCGCCTACAAGTTCGATCGCTACAAGACCAAGAAGAAAGACGGCGAGAACGGCGCGGTGCGGGCCGACGTCTCGATCGCCGTCGACGACGTCGCTGCTGCCAACAAGGCGTTCGCGCCCGAATCGTCCATCGTCGACGGCGTCAATCTGGCGCGTGAGCTCGTCAACGAGCCGCCGAACGTGCTGTACCCCGAAGAGTTCGCCCGCCGCGCAAGCCAACTCCGCAAGCTCGGCGTTACGGTCGAGGTCCTCGACGTCAAGGCGATGACCAAGCTCGGCATGGGCGCGCTGCTCGGTGTTGGACAGGGCTCGGCGCGGCCAAGTCGTACCGTGATCATGCGCTGGAACGGCGGCAAGAAGAGCGAGGCGCCGGTCGGCTTTGTAGGCAAGGGCGTCTGCTTCGACACCGGCGGTATTTCGATCAAGTCGGCCGGCGGCATGGAGGATATGAAGGGTGACATGGGCGGTGCGGCCTGCGTGGTCGGGCTGATGCACGCGCTCGCCGCGCGCAAGGCCCGCGTCAATGCGGTCGGCGCCATCGGGCTCGTCGAGAACATGCCCGACGGCAATGCGCAGCGTCCCGGCGACATCGTCACCTCGATGTCCGGCCAGACCATCGAAATCATCAACACCGACGCCGAGGGGCGGCTCGTGCTCGCCGACGTGCTCTGGTACGTCGCCAAGAAGTTCAAGCCGAAATTCATGGTCGATCTGGCGACGCTGACCGGCGCGATCATGGTCGCGCTCGGCACCGATCACGCCGGCCTGTTCTCCAACAATGACGAACTCGCCGAGCGCCTCGCCAAGGTCGGCCTCGAGACCGGCGAGAAAGTGTGGCGCATGCCGCTCGGTCCCGAATACGACAAGCAGATCGACTCGCAATTCGCCGACATGAAGAACACCGGCGGGCGCAATGGCGGCTCGATCACCGCGGCGCAATTCCTGCAGCGTTTCGTCGACGGCACGCCCTGGGCGCATCTCGACATCGCCGGCACCGCGATGGGTGCGCCGAAGACCGAGATCAATCAGAGCTGGGGCTCGGGCTACGGCGTCCGGCTGCTCGAACGGCTCGTCTCCGATTACTACGAAGCCAAGAAGTAAAGTGTCAGCCGACGCATGACCGAGGTTCTGTTCTACCATTTGCAGAACATGACGCTGGAAAGCGTCTTGCCGCCGTTGCTCGAGAAGTCACTCGAGCGCGGCTGGCGCGTGGTCGTGCAATCGACGTCGCAAGAGCGCGCCGAGACGCTCGACGCGCATTTGTGGACTTACAGCGACGATTCGTTCCTGCCGCACGCGAGCTCGCGCGTTGCCGACGCGCGGGATCAACCGATCATCCTGTCGATCGAGGAGGGCAATCCGAACCGGGCCAATGTCCGCTTCCTGGTCGACAACGCGGCGCTGCCCGCCGACTGCGACAGTTACGAGCGGGTGGTCCTCGTATTCAACGGCGACGATCCCGATGCGGTCGCGTCGGCGAGGGAGAGTTGGACCGCGTGCAAGGCGCGCGGCTTCGAGGTCACCTATTGGCAGACCGACGAGCAGGGACGCTGGCAGCGGCGCCAATAGCGATATCTACTAATTAATGATAATTCGACGTTTCCGGGGGCGGGTCACGGTCATGCCGCAAAGTGATGTTCGGACAAGCCCTTAGGTAGAGGGATCAGGAGCCTTGTCGATCGTGCGAGATGGAACATTCAGTCGGAAGTCGCTGCTGGCGTTGCTGGTGCTTGCGCCGGGCCTTGCCGGCTGCTCGGGCGCATCCGACGTGTTTTCGCGCGATGCGGACTGGTTCTCGCGCCCTGGGCGCGTGTTCATCCGCAACATCTCGATCGAATCGCCGCCGCTGACGCCGGACAAACCGGTGACCAACGACGATCTCGTCAGTGCCGACGGGAGCTGTCCGGGTATGGCACCGCCACCGGGTGCCTCGGACGCGAACGCGCAGGCTCCCGGTGCCCCGCCGCCGCAGCCGACCGGCGGCAGCGTCGCACTCGGCCACACCGAATGCGACGTCGTGCGTGGAATCGGCGCCCCCGATAGCGTGAACCTGTCCAGTGGACCGGGTGGCGGGCGCGTTGCGGTCGTGACCTGGTCGCGCGGCGCGCGCGCCGGCATCTACACCTTCACCTCGGGGCGCCTGTCGTCGGTCGAACGTGGCCCGGATCCTGTGCCGGAGCCGAAGGTCGCGAAGCCGAAGAAGAAAAAGACTGCGCACGGTTAGGGTAGCGGCAGGACGTTGCCTGCAAGCGCGGGCATAACACCGGATAGACTGAGAGCCACGGCTCCCTCCACACGTCGTCCCTGCGAAAGCAGGGACCCATACTCTGCGGCGGATGTGGTGACGGGGACTCGTCGTTCCGCGACTGCGCAACAATGACCATCAGTGGTTATGGGTCCCTGCTTTCGCAGGGACGACACCGAATAGGTGGCTCCGCCCGGTGAGCGAGTTCTAGTTCGTCGCCTCGTCGAGTTCGGCGCTGGCCTCCAGCCATTCTTCCTCGGCGCGTTGCAGCGCGCGCTCGGCACCGGCGCGCGCCTTGGTGAGCTGCGCAGCCTGCTTGGGATCGCGCGTAAAGATATCGGGCAGCGCGAGTGCGGTGTCGATCTTGGCGATGATGCCGTTGATGCGCTCGATCTCGGTCTCGGCTTGTGCCACGCGCTGCCGGGGTGAAGTGCGCTTCTCGTTCCGGCTGCGCTCGGGCTTCGTCGGCTGCTCCTTGACGCGCTCGCGCGACGCCGGCCGGCCGTCGTTGGCCGACAGGATCATGCGGCGATATTCGTCGAGGTCGCCGTCATAGGCCGTGACGGTCTGGTTCGCCACGACCCACAATCGGTCGGCGCAGGCCTCGATCAGATAACGATCGTGCGAGACCATGATGATGGCGCCGGGGAATTCGTTGATCGCCTCCGCCAGCGCCGCGCGGCTGTCGATATCGAGATGGTTGGTCGGCTCGTCCAGGATGATCATGTTCGGGCCGTAGAACGTCGCAAGTCCGAGTAGCAGGCGCGCCTTCTCGCCGCCCGACAGGCTTCTCACCAGCGTGTCGCCGGCCTTGCCGGAGAAGCCGATCGCGCCGACGCGGCCGCGCACCTTGCTCTCGGGTGCCTCGGGCATCAATTTGCGGATATGATCGTAGGGCGAGCCGTCGAGATTGAGCTCGTCGACCTGATGCTGGGCGAAATAGCCGACCGATAGCTTGTCGGCTCTTGTGATCTTGCCCGAGAACGGCGCGAGCTTGCCGGCCAGCAGCTTGACCAGCGTCGACTTGCCGTTGCCGTTGGAGCCAAGCAGCGCGATGCGGTCGTCGGTATCGATGCGCAGCGTCACGCGATTGAGCACGGGCTTGCCCGGCTCGTAGCCGACCGAAACGTCGTCGACCGCGATGATTGGCGGCGACAGCAGCTTCTCCGGCGCCGGGAACGAGATCTCGTGGACATCCTGGGTCACCAATGCGGTGATCGGCTTCATCCGCTCCAGCATCTTGACGCGCGACTGCGCCTGCCGCGCCTTGGAGGCCTTGGCCTTGAAGCGGTCGACGAAGTCCTGCAGGCGCTTGCGCTCATCGGCCTGCCGCTTGGCATGCTTGGCATCGAGCAATTCACGCGAGGCACGCTGTTCCTCGAACGATGAATAGGTGCCCTTGTAGAGCGTCAGCTTGCCGCGATCGAGGTGCAGGATCTGATCGACCGAGGTGTCCAGCAGATCGCGGTCGTGGCTGATCACGATCACCGTGCGCGGATAATTGGCGAGGTGGTTCTCGAGCCACAACGTGCCTTCGAGATCGAGATAGTTGGTCGGTTCGTCCAGCAGCAGTAGATCTGGCGCCGAGAACAGCGTCGCCGCCAGCGCGACGCGCATGCGCCAGCCGCCGGAAAATTCCGCGCATGGCCGCGCCTGGTCTGACGTCGAGAAGCCGAGGCCGGAGAGGATCGCTGCTGCCCGGGCGGGAGCGGAGTGCGCGTCGATGTCGACAAGCCGGGTCTGGATCTCGGCGATGCGATGCGGATCGTGCGCAGTCTCGGCCTCGCGCAGCAGCGCGTCGCGCTCGAGATCGGCCTTCAGCACGACGTTGATGAGGCTTTCGGGGCCGTCGGGCGCTTCCTGCGCAAGGCTTCCGATGCGCCAGCGCGGCGGCAGAGCGATGCTGCCGCTCTCGGTCGGGAGGTCGCCCCGGATGGCATGAAACAGCGTCGACTTGCCGACGCCGTTACGGCCGACAAATCCGACGCGCGCGCCCGGCACAATTTGCACAGAACTGTGATCAATCAGCAGCCGCCCGGCGATCCGGACCGAAATGTCAGTGATGGAGAGCATTGCAGCGTTTTCACCGGACCCGCTGCCAAACGCAACCCGTCTGTTGGTAAAATCTGTCCGGGCAACGGCCCCGAAAGAGCGTTTGGGCTGCCGGTCAGCCAGCCCAAAATATCTAGCGACGATCGCTGTCTCGTCGTTGCATCTCGTCGAGAAGCTGCTGCAGTCTGGACGACAGCGCCGGCTCCGGCCGCATGCTCTGCTGAAGCCGTTCACCCACCGCATCGCAGATGTACCGGCATGTCTTGTGGTCAATCTGATCGGCGTCGTTGTCGATCTTGGTCATTGTCATCGTCATGGCAGATCTCTTGGATGTTTCTTGGCGAGTTCCACCTCGCGTGGTCGGTAAATTCTTGCCATGACAAGTCGCGACCCCGAATTTGGTTTCCGCTCCGCCTTGCTCTCGCCTTGAGGTGGTGGGGCGCATCGCGCCGCCGGGTTCCCGGGTGGGTACGAAAAAAGCCCCGGCGCGAGGCCGGGGCTGGGGTCAGTCAGGGGAGTAGTCGACAGAACCAGATGGATCAGTAGCAGCGGTTGACCAGGCGCCAGCGGGGACCCCACGGGGTCGGCACGACGCGGCGGACATAGCAGCCGCCATAGCCGTATCCGTAACCGCCATAATAGGCCGGACCACCGACGATAACGCGCGGGCCGCCCCACCAGCCGTGATGCCATCCACCGTGCCAGCCGCCATGCCATCCGCCCCAGGCAGAGGCGGAGGTCGGGGTGAGCGCGGCAGCACCGAGCGAAACCGCGGCAATGGCAGCAAGCGAAATTTTGCGTAACATGATCGTCTCCTCGAGGTATGGGTGCGTGTGACGCGCCCGCGGTGACATCGTTTCCCGAGACGTCCTGTGAGGCTTGCGGATGGGGGGCCAGCAAGGCGTCCGATCGATGCTGAGCCTAAGTGGCTGGAGCTGAACGGCAGCGGCACGGCACTGACAGAATGGGTTCACCTAGGTGAAATCGCGGTAAGCCGGCCGAGCCGGCCTCTTTCCGGAGACCGCCAGACGACGGTTTTCGTTGCGAAAATGCGTCAAAACTAAAGGCTAACGCGTCACAGGGTCGCTTGCCGTTATCCGATCGCGCCGATATAAGCCCCGGCAACTCCCAGCCACTGTTTACAAGGACGAAATCATGGCGATTGAACGCACCTTTTCGATCATCAAGCCCGATGCCACCGAGCGCAACCTGACCGGCGCGGTCAATGCGGTGATCGAGAAGGCGGGCCTCCGGGTCGTGGCGCAGAAGCGCATCCAGATGACCCGCGGCCAGGCCGAGACCTTTTATGCGGTCCACAAGGCACGCCCGTTCTTCGGCGAACTGGTCGACTTCATGACCTCGGGCCCGGTGGTGGTCCAGGTGCTGGAAGGCGAGGGCGCCATCCTGAAATATCGCGACGTGATGGGTGCAACCGATCCGTCGAAGGCCGCCGAAGGCACCATCCGCAAGCTCTATGCGAAGTCGATCGGCGAGAACTCGGTGCATGGTTCGGATGCGCCGGAGACCGCGGTGATCGAGATCGCGCAGTTCTTCGCCGGCAACGAGATCGTCGGCTGACGCCGATCAATTGAAAATGACGCGGTCTCCCGAGGAGACCGCGTCGTACTAAACTGGGGAGCGGCGGACGACCGCCGTCAGGGGCGGCCGCAAGGCCGAATAGGACTCGCTGTGGACTGGCTGTGGCAGATCTTTGATCCGGCGTACATCGGCGCGTTCTTCACCGAGTTCAAGAACGAGATGGCGACGCCGACCTTCTGGGTCGCCGTCGGCAAGATCATATGGATCAATGTCCTGCTGTCGGGCGACAACGCGCTGGTGATCGCGATGGCCTGCCGCGGGCTCGCACCGCGCCAGCGTCTGTGGGGCATGATTCTCGGCGCCGCCGCGGCGGTGCTGCTGCGCGTCATCTTCACCGGCATCGTCGCCAGCCTGATGGCGCTTCCGTACCTGAAGCTCGTCGGTGGACTGGCGTTGATCGTGATTGCCGCCAAGCTCCTGGTGCCGGAGCAGGAGGACGATGACAGCGTGCACGCGGCGTCGCATCTGTGGGCCGCGGTTCAGATCGTCGTCGTCGCCGATATTGTGATGAGCCTCGACAATGTGATCGCTGTGGCGGCTGCCGCCAATGGCAGCGTGCCGCTGCTGGTGCTCGGCCTCGCGATCAGCGTTCCCCTGATTGTTGCCGGCGCGGCGCTGATCATGGCGCTGCTCACCAAGCTGCCGGTCCTGGTCTGGGCCGGTGCGGCGCTGCTCGGCTGGATCGCCGGCGACGTCATCGCAACCGATCCGGCCGTGCATCCGAAGCTCGATGCGCTGTTCGCCGGACCTCTCGGTGCCAGGCTGGATTCGTGGCTGACGTCGATCGGGATGTCGCCGCACTTCGGACACGGCGGCAATGGTGGCGAGATCGCGCTCGCCGTGCTCGGCATCGTCGTGGTGCTGGCGATCGGATCGCTCTGGCGTCGCCACGCGGTCCGCAAGGCCAAGCAGGCCGCCAAGGCAGCGTGATCTGAACGCTAGCGCCGCACGATCGAGCCGGCGCGCCCGACCAGCCGTGCCAATTGCTTGAAGCGGCTGCCGACGCGGTCGGCGACCAGATCCACCATCCGATGCTCGAACACCAGCATCAGCTTGCGACCCTGGGTGCGGAAGTGCGTCGCCGGCAACACGCCGGTGCGCGCCGCCGTGATCAGATGCGCGACGCGGAACGCGGCACCGAGCACGCGCGCGCGCTCGTCCATCGCCGGCGTCACCAGCGCGCGGATCTGCTGCGGCGGTTCGTTTTCCTCGCTGAGGCCGGCGTAGCGATAGAACACCGACAGCGCGACGAAAGCGCGGCCCTGATGCGTGATCGAGCCGAAATTGCCGTTCATGATCAGGCTGAGGGTTTCCTCGCCACGATGATCGGGGTGCACCCGCCAGCCGATGTCGGAGAGCAGGCAGGCGACGTGACGCAGCCTGCGATCTTCCTCGGTCTCGCGCAGTCTGACGACGCGCACCAGGCGGTCGGTCCACGCGGTCAGCTCCTGAGCGTGGCGTGCCGAGCGCGACAGCAGCACGTTGAGGTCCTGTGCGGCGCAGACCAGCCCGTCCTTGGCGCGCTCGGCCTGCGGCAGCATCTCGTAGAGCAGGCCCTCGCGTACGCCGAAGGTCGAGAACACGATGGTCTTCGGCTGGGCCACGCGGATGATGTATTCGAGCACGAGCGCGGCGTAGGCCAGCAGCGGCCGCCGCGCATCGGCGACCGACTCGATGTTGGCCAGCATGTCGGTGGCCGCAAGCCGGCGCAGCCGCTGCGCGAAGTCGAGCGCGTCGGCGGCCGGAATTGAATAGCCGTGCATCACCTTGAGCGGGTAGCCGCTCTGGATGATGTGGATGCGTGCCAGCGCGCGCCAGGTGCCGCCGACCGCGTAGAAGGTGCGGCCACGGCCGGTCTTGAGCTGGGCAACGCCGAGCAGCTCGTTCTTGACGATGCGTTCGGCGCGCTTGAGCGATTTGTTCGAGAGATCCTGCAGTGCGAGGCTGCCGAGCGGCAGCGTCACGCCGCTCCGCACGCGGTTGCCCTTGACGTCGATCAGTTCGAGCGAGCCGCCGCCGAGATCGCCGACGATGCCGTTCGGATTGTGCACGCCCGAGACGACGCCGAGCGCCGACAGCTTCGCTTCACGCGGTCCGGTGAGAATCTCGATCTTGGCGCCGCAGATGCGCTCGGCCTTGGCGATGAAGTCAGGACCGTTCTTGGCGTCGCGGCAGGCTGCGGTTGCGATCGCATAGACCCGGCCGACC
Organism: Bradyrhizobium uaiense; assembly: GCF_010811875.1. GTDB lineage: Bacteria > Pseudomonadota > Alphaproteobacteria > Rhizobiales > Xanthobacteraceae > Bradyrhizobium > Bradyrhizobium uaiense. The sequence continues at coordinate 73,605 of NZ_VKHP01000010.1, read as the reverse complement.
TGCTGGATCCTGCACAGCGCGCGAAAGCGGCGAAGTGCGGTGAGCGCCTTGTTGACGGCGTCAGTTGCGAGCAGGCCGGTGCTCTGCACCTCGCGGCCAAGCCCGCACAGCGCCTTCTCGTTGAAGATGGTGACGAGGCTGCGCGCCATCGCCTCGTAAACCACGAGACGAACCGAGTTCGAGCCGATATCTATGACAGCGACGCTGGAAGCGCGCTTCCGCGGCCGCTTCACCGTAAAGCCCCCTTAAGACGATGGCTGCTGACGCTCGTTGCGACGCGTGAGACGGCGCGGTGAAGATTCCTTGAGAGACTTACCACGGCCGGACAGACTCGGATTTGTCATAAAATAGTCATGTAGATTGAAGGGCTCTTCGCCTTTCGCGGCCTTCATACGCGTTGACGACCCATCGGGCAACAATTGCCAGCTCTGCTCATTGTCCTTCAGGTTCGCGACCATGATTTGTTCGAGAACCTGCTGATGCACCGTGGGATTTTGCAGCGGACAGAGAACCTCGACGCGGCGGTCGAGGTTGCGCGGCATCATGTCGGCGGAGGAGATATACACAGCAGCTTTTGTGCTCGGCAGGCCCTGGCCCATACCGAAGCAATAGATTCGACCATGTTCCAGGAACCGGCCGATCACCGATTTGACGCGGATATTCTCCGACAATCCCGGCAGTCCGGGCCGCAGGCAGCAGATGCCGCGCACCACGAGCTCGACCGCGACGCCGGCCTGCGAGGCCTCGTACAGCGCGTCGATGATGTCAGGATCGACCAGCGCATTCATCTTCATCCAAACCGCGCCGGGCCGGCCATGCTTGACGTGGGCGATCTCGCCATGGATGTGCTCGATGATCCGCTTGCGCAGCGTCAGCGGCGACACCGCCATCTTCTCGATGTCGCTCGGCTCGGCATAGCCGGTGATGTAGTTGAACACCCGCGCGACGTCGCGGCCGATGATCGGATCCGAGGTGAAGTAGGAGAGGTCGGTGTAGATGCGCGCAGTGACCGGATGATAGTTGCCGGTGCCGGTGTGCACATAGGTCGTGAGATTGCCGCCCTCGCGGCGCACCACCATCGACAGCTTGGCGTGCGTCTTCAGTTCGATGAAGCCGTACACCACCTGCACGCCGGCGCGTTCGAGGTCGCGGGCCCAGCGGATATTGGCTTCCTCGTCGAAGCGCGCCTTCAACTCGATCAGCGCGGTCACCGACTTGCCGGCTTCGGCGGCTTCCGCCAGTGCGCGCACGATCGGCGAATTGTTCGAGGTGCGATAGAGCGTCTGCTTGATCGCGACGACGTCGGGATCACGCGCCGCCTGTTGCAGGAACTGGACGACGACGTCGAAGGATTCGTAGGGGTGGTGGACCACGAGGTCCTTCTGACGGATGGCGGCGAAGATATCGCCGCCATGGTCGCGCACCCGCTCGGGGTGGCGTGGCACGTAGGGCGGGAATTCGAGATCGGGGCGATTGAGGCGGGTGAGCTGCGACAGCTCGTTCATCGCGAGCACGCCGTCGACCAGGATCACTTCATCGTCCGCGGCCGACAATGCGTGCTGCACGAAGATGCGCAGCTCTTCGGGCATCGTGGCCTCGATCTCGAGCCGGATCACCGATCCGCGGCGGCGGCGCTTGAGCGCGGTCTCGAACAGGCGGACGAGGTCTTCGGCCTCTTCCTCGATTTCGAGTTCTGAGTCCCTGATGATGCGGAACGCGCCCTGACCCTTGACGGTGTAGCCGGGGAACAGGCGGCCGATGAACAGGCCGGTGGCCTGCTCCAGCGTGATCAGCCGCGCCGGTGCGCCTTCCTTCGCGGAGGGAATGCGGATGAAGCGATCAATCTTGCCGGGCATGCGGATCAGCGCGTTCATCGCCTTGCCGTCGGAGATCCGCGACAATTGCAGCGCGACGGTGAAGCCGAGGTTCGGGATGAACGGGAACGGATGCGCCGGGTCGATCGCCAGCGGGGTCAGCAGCGGGAAGATGTTGTGGAGGAAGTGATCCTCGATCCAGCTGCGCTCGGACTTGGTGACGTCGCGACCGTCGACCAGCTGGATGCCGACCTTGGCCAGGATGTCGCGCAGGTCGCTCCAGATCGCCTGCTGGTCGGAGGCGAGCTGCGACACGGTCTTGTTGATCATCACGAGCTGTTCGGCCGGCAGCAGGCCGTCCGGGCTGCGCTCGGCAATGCCCTCGCGGACCTGCGCCTTGATGCCGGCGACGCGGACCATGAAGAACTCGTCGAGGTTGTTCGCCGAGATCGACAGGAAGCGGACCCGCTCCAGCACGGGATGGCCAAGATTGACCGATTCCTCGAGCACCCGCCGGTTGAAGTGCAGCCAGGAGAGCTCCCGGTTGATGAATCGCTCGGGGCTGGTTGCGATCGCGGGGACGGGCGGAAGTTCCGCCTCTTTCTCTTTGATTTCAGGTGCTTGTGCCGAATCCATCAAGTGCTGGTCCAATTCGGGGCAGGGGGCCGGAGCGGTCTAGCGGAGGGCCGTACCGACCATGTGATATTGCGATGACGTTTCGATGACATTGATGTTCCACGCGCCTGCGCCGTCAAGCCGCGGCATCGCTCAGGCATCGCGCAACAACTCCGCCGCGAGCGCCCTGGTGACCGGACGGCCGAGCCGGAGCGCCTCCGTATCGAGCAGCTCGACAGCCTGCCGGACCGCGGTATAGGAGCGCTCGATCCGGTTGGTCAGGTAGCTGACCAGCGGTTCGTCCACGCTCATCTGGCGGTCGGCGCAGAATTTGAGGATCAGGCCGCGGAACAGCTGGTCGTCGGGCGGCAGCAGCGTCACCGTAGGCACCGCGCGGAGCCGCGACCGCAGATCGCGCAACTCGATCTCGAATGCCGACGGCGGAACGCGCGCAGTGATCAGCACGAAGGCATCGTCCTGGCGCGCGAGATTCATCAGGTGAAACATCGCGCGCTCGTCGAAATCCGACGGCCGGAGGTCCTCGACCACCAGCGCGCCGGTCGCAAGCGCCGTCGGCACCGCATCGGCGGTCAGCGCATGCGCCGCGGTTGCGCGCGCGCCGGCGATCTCGGCCCAGATCGCGGCGAGGTGGCTCTTGCCGGAGCCGTCGGGCCCGACCAGCAGCATGATTCGGTTCGGCCAGTCGGGCCAGCTGTCGATCAGCGAAAGCGCCGCCTCATTGGCGGGCCCTTCGAGGAAATCGTCGCGGGTCAGTTTCTCCTCGTGCGGCAGGGCCAAGGCCAATTGACGAGGTTGAACGCTACCGGCCACGCAAGTCTCCAAACCACTTCATTTTAACATGGTCGCGGCGCAAACGCTTTCCGGATCACGCTCTACCGAGCCTCGATCGTGCCCATGTGCCGCACCCACTCCACGAGATAGAGGGACACCGAACCCAAAGTAAAGATCGTGACCAGACCCATCAGGATCCAGTCGTAGGGATGCGGCTCGAAGCCGAATCCGAGCGAGGCCAGCACCAAGGCCGCGAAGCCGACCTGCGCCGCCGTGTTCAGCTTCGACACCATCAGCGGCTTCATCTCGACCGGCTTGTCGAACAACCATGACACAATCACGGCGGAGACGATCATGATGTCGCGCGACACCACGAGAATTACGATCCAGCGCGGCACTGCGCCCCAGATTCCGAGCGCGACATAGATCGACACCAGGAGCGCCTTGTCGGCGAGCGGGTCGAGCAGGGCGCCGAGCTCGCTCGTCATGTTGAAGCGCTTGGCGAGGAAACCGTCGACCGCGTCCGAGACGCCGGCGATCACGAAGATCGCGAACGCGATCTCCATCTGGCTCGACACGATGGCCCAGACGATCACCGGCACCAGGATGATGCGGCCGAGGGTGATGATATTCGGAATGCTCAAGTTGGGTCGCTTCCCGGCTAGAAGCCTGATTTTACTCGATATCCGGCTCTTTTTCGCAGCGGCCGGATGTTATCTACATAGTATCGCGGCAGCATTGTCGCGAGCCATTGCGCGGGGGCGGAATTCCTCGTAACCAGCCCCCTATCATCTGGAATTGGGCATGACCGAGCGCAAAAACGGGCTCACTTACGCGGATTCGGGTGTCGATATCGACGCCGGCAATCGTCTGGTCGATCTGATCAAGCCGATGGTGCGGGCCACCGCGCGGCCCGGCGCGGACGCCGAGATCGGCGGATTCGGCGGGCTGTTCGACCTCAAGGCCGCCGGCTTCAAGGATCCGGTCCTGGTCGCCGCGACCGATGGCGTCGGCACCAAGCTGAAGATCGCGATCGAGACCGGCATCCACAGCGGGATCGGCATCGATCTGGTCGCGATGTCGGTCAACGACCTCGTCGTGCAGGGTGCGGAACCGCTGTTCTTCCTCGACTATTTCGCCTGCGGCAAGCTCCATCCGGAGGCCACCGCGCAGATCGTCGCCGGGATCGCCGAGGGCTGCCGCGAATCCGGTTGTGCGCTGATCGGCGGCGAGACCGCCGAGATGCCCGGTCTCTACAAGGACGGCGATTACGACCTCGGCGGCTTTGCAGTCGGCGCGGCCGAGCGCGGCACGCTGCTGCCGACCGGGGATATTGCGGCCGGCGATGCCGTGATCGGGCTGGCATCCTCGGGCGTGCACTCCAACGGCTATTCGCTGGTGCGCAAGCTCGTCGAGCTGTCCGGCGTTGCCTATGACGCGCCGGCGCCGTTCGCGCCGGTCATGACGCTCGGCGCGGCGCTGCTGACCCCGACCAAGCTCTATGTGAAATCCTGCCTGCGCGCGATCCGCGAGACTGGCGCGGTGAAGGGGCTCGCCCACATCACCGGCGGCGGCTTTACCGACAACATTCCGCGCGTGCTGCCGAAACATCTCGGTGTCGGCATCGACCTGGCGCGGCTGCCGGTGCTGCCGGTGTTCAAATGGCTGGCGGAGCAGGGCGGCATCGCCGAGCTCGAACTGCTGCGCACCTTCAACTGCGGCATCGGCATGATCGCGATCGTCAAGCCGGACGCGGTCGATGCGGTGACCGATGCCTTCACCGCGGGCGGCGAGACCGTGACGCTGCTCGGTGAGGTGATCGAGGCCAAGGGCGAGGATCGTGTGGTCTATAACGGTCATCTCGATCTCTCGCGATGAAGCGCCGCGTCGCCATCCTGATCTCCGGCCGCGGCTCCAACATGGTCGCGCTGATCGAGGCTGCCAAGGCTCCCGATTTTCCGGCCGAGATCGTGGCCGTGATCTCCAACCGCACTGACGCAGCCGGACTCGAGAAAGCGGCCGCGAGCGGCATTCCGACCATCGTCATCGAGAGCAAGCCGTTCGGCAAGGACCGCGCCGGCTTCGAGGCAGTGCTGCAACGGGCGCTCGACGACAGGCAGGTCGAGCTGATTTGTCTGGGCGGCTTCATGCGGCTGTTCACGGCCGAATTCGCGCGGCACTGGTACGGCCGGATGCTCAACATCCATCCGTCGCTGCTGCCGTGCTTTCCCGGCCTCGACCCGCATGGCCAAGCCGTGCGCGCAGGGGTCAAGCTGTCCGGAGCGACGGTGCATTTCGTGATCCCGGAGACCGACGCCGGACCGATCGTGATGCAGGGCGCGGTCACCGTGGCCGACGATGACACGGCCGAGACGCTCGCCGCGCGCGTGATCGGAATCGAGCATCGCATCTATCCGGAGGCGTTGCGGCTTCTGGCGAGCGGCCGGCTCAAGCTCGAAGGCGACCGCTGCAAGACGCAGGGCAGCGCCGCAACGGACAGCACACTGATTGCGCCGGCGCCTTAGCGCGCGGTTGCAAGCGAGATCCCCGAGAAGAATCCCCCGGGTGATGCTGCCGGGGGAGACAGCAGGATGAATTCCGTTAGCAGCGGCGATCAGTGAACCTTCGAGGTTCAGTGAACCTTGAGGTTCTCTGCCGACGCCTTGCCGCGGTTCTCCACCAGCTCGTACTCGACGGTCTGGTTCTCGTTGAGTGTGCTGAGGCCTGCGCGTTCGACCGCCGAGATGTGGACGAACACGTCCTTGTCGCCGACGGCCGGCTTGATGAACCCGTAACCTTTGGTCGGGTTGAACCATTTGACGGTACCCTTCGGCATCGTCTCTCTCCCAGTTTAGACATAAAAAAGACGCGGCCACGTTTTCCACGTGCCACGCCACAAGCGTGCTTTCCGCTGTCTGTTCGATTTCCGGGTCTTCAGATCCAAAGTCTTCAAGTCCGAAGTTTCGCCTCTCGAAGGCTTGGATATCGAAGCCCTGGATATCAACGTCGTGAAACGCACAGTCGAACGGCCGCAATCCGATTGTGAAGGGATTGCAACACGAAAATTGCCCCTTAGCAAGCGCGGTGGTTTCGCGTGACGCAACCTCAGCCTGTGCCGGCCGAGCTGCGGCGCGGCGCGTTCGGCCGGTGGCCGACGGTCGGTGGCGCCGGGAACCCGGCATGCAGCAAGCGAACGACGTGCGCTAGCCCCGATCCACCCGCACCACACGGCCCTTGTCGATCGCGAGCGCGAGCTGGCCGTGCTTGAGCTTGAGCGCCGCTTCGCCGAACAATTCGCGCCGCCAGCCGTGCAGGGCGCCGACCTCGGCCTGATCGCTGGCCGCGATCTGCTCGAGATCGTCGACGGTGGCGATCACCTTGCTGGCAACGCCGTGGCGTTCCGAGGTCATGCGCAGCAGCACCTTCAACAGCTCGACAGTTGCCGCGCCGTTGGAATTGTTTCGGGGTTTTTCCAGCTTGGGGAGCGTCGCCTGGTCGCGCGCGAGCCCGCGCTGCACGGCGGCAATGATGTCGGCGCCCCATTTCGAGCGCTCGAAACCCTTCGGCAGCGATCGCAGATTGCCGAGCTTGTCCAGCGAGGTCGGCGCATGGGTGGCAATATCGCCGACCGCATCGTCCTTGAGCACGCGCGAGCGCGGTACGTCGCGGCTCTGCGCCTCCTGCTCGCGCCAGGCGGCGACCTCGATCAGCACCGCGAGCTCGCGCGGCTTGCGCACGCGGGTCTTGAGCCGCTCCCAGGCGCGCTCGGGATGGAAGTCGTAGGTCTTTGGCGAGGTCAGGATTTCCATCTCCTCGCTGACCCATTCGCTGCGGTCGCGCTTGCGCAAATCGGCGTCGAGCGCCGCGAATACTTCGCGCAGATGGGTGACGTCGGAGACGGCGTAATGCAGTTGCTCTTCGCTCAGCGGACGGCGCGACCAGTCGGTGAAGCGATGGGTCTTGTCGGGGCGGTGGCCGGTGACGCGATCGACCAACTGGTCATAGGCGATGCTGTCGCCGTAGCCGAGCACCATGGCGGCGACCTGGGTGTCGAAGATCGGATGCGGGATCGTGCCGGAAAGATGCCAGACGATTTCGATGTCCTGCCGCGCGGCGTGGAACACCTTGAGCACGGCCTCATTAGACATCAGCTCGAAGAACGGCTTGAGGTCGATGCCGGGCGCCAGCGCGTCGACCACGACGGCTTCTTCCGCGCTCGCCATCTGCACGACGCAGAGCAGGGGATAGTAAGTCGTCTCCCGCAGGAACTCGGTGTCGACGGTGATGACCTTGTGTTTGGCGAGCCGGTCGCAGGCGGCGGCGAGGTCGGAGGTCGTGCTAATCAGATCCATGAAGTATCCATGACGGCTTGACCCCACGCGTTCTGCCGAAAGGGCAGCTATGTCAAGGGTCTTGCAGGGATTTTGGCCCTGCATCGGGCGAGGGACAGGGCATTTTTGAATTGATTGGGTGCGATTCGGGGGCGTTTTCAGCCCGGTCGCGCCGGGAATCCGTCGGTCGTCTCGGCGAAAGCCATCGGCGGTGTCCTCGCCCGGCGCGACCGGGCGATTCGGTATTCCAGAGGCGGGAGTGCTTGAGCCGAGAGATTGCGTTGGACACCTGCCGCCAGGACACACCCCCGCGAGTAGCGATGCTTTCTCAGTCTCCACTCCGCCCGACGAATGCGGCTCACCCGACAAACGTCAAGCATGCGCGTGCGGCATTTGGAGGGTGATGTCACGCGGGAGTATAAGGATGCCCTTGATCTTCCCCTGTCGACCCGGGCTTGCTGTCGGCTAACGTATGCCGGCCCCGACGCGAGGCTCCGACGGGTGCAGCTATCGCGATCTCAGAAGCAGCCGAGTGAGGGTCGTCTCGATGGAGCTCCACCACGCGAACCAGATCGAGGAAACGATCGAGCGCGATGTTCGGCTCGACCTGTTCAGAGGGCTCGGGTTGTGGATGATCTTTCTGGATCACATCCCCAATGATGGGGCCATCGGCTGGATTACGCTGCGCAACTATGGCTTCAGCGACGCTGCGGAGTTCTTCGTTTTCATCTCGGGTTACCTTGCCGGCTTCATATACGGCCCGATCATCGCTTCAGGTTTCCTGCTGTCCGCAGCGAAGCGGCTGTGGACGCGGGCCGCGCATATCTACGCCGCGCACATCATGCTGTTCCTGATCTTCACGGCCCAGGTCGCGAGAACCTCCCGACGGCTCGACAATCCGATGTATGAAAACGAATTCAACGTTTTCAATTTTCTCCAGCATCCGGATATCCTGATCGGGCAGGCGCTCACCCTGCGGTACAAGCCCGTGGATCTCGACGTGCTGCCTCTGTTCATTGTCTTGCTGCTGGCCTCCCCACTGATCATCTGGGGCCTGGTGCGCCGTCCCAATCTCACCTTGCTGGCCTCGATCGTTCTCTACGTGCTGGCGCGATGGTTCGATTGGAACATCGCTTCCTATCCACCGGGCACAACGTGGTACTTCAATCCATTTTGTTGGCAGTTGCTGTTTGTCTTCGGCGAGTGGTGCGGGGTGGGCGCATTGTCACAGATCGCAAGACTGATCCAGTCGCGGCTCGTCTCAGCGGTAGCGATTGCCTGGCTGATCTTTGCGTTCCTGATCGTGATGACCTGGCACTTCCATGCGCTGGAGGCGTTCATACCGCGATGGATGATGAAGCTCATCTACCCGATCGACAAGACAGATCTCGATATGCTGCGTTTGACCCACTTCCTCGCGCTCGCGTACGTTGTCCATGGCTTGATTCCGCAGGACTGGCCGCCGCTGAAATCCCGATCATTGCGTCCACTGACCTTGTGCGGGGAGCATTCGCTTCCGATCTTTTGCCTCGGGGTCTTGCTTTCGTTCTCCGCCCATTGGGTCTTGACCCAATACAGCGGCGCGGTCATCGCACAGCTCGTGGTGAGCGCGGCCGGAATCGCGATCATGGTCGTCGTGGCGTGGCTGTTACACCGCGCCGACAACATTCCGAATTTGTTCGTCGACGTGACACATGCAGAGCTTCGCCGGAAGATTGGCGACCGAACTAGCTTAATAAGCAACAAGGAGCTGCCTTGATCGCGACGCCGCCCGGGGCTGCTACCAGCGAGCTTTTTCAAATCGCCTCTGATGTGCCGGAGCATCGCCGCGATGCGGTGCTCGAGGGCATCAACAGTATCATCGACACCAACTGGCTGGCGGAGCAAAGATTCTGGTCGCCCCAGCACTCGCCGTTCAAGCCCGACCACGGCGTGGTCCTGCTCCACCACGGCGCTGAATGCGTGGCTTACATGATCATTCAGCGCTTGGCCGTCGCCGGCATGCCGGTGATCTATCTTTCCGGCACTGCAGTCAGAGACACGCATCGTGGCCGTGGCTTTTTCAAGCGGATGTTCGACACGGCGATGACGGCTGAGTTCGGTGACCGCACTGCGCCGGCAGAATTCTGCCTCTGCTGGCGGACGCGAAATCCAGTCATCTACGTATTGGGCCGCGCACAATGCCGAAGCGTCGTGCCGGCCATTCCAGCCGAGACGCGCGGCGGCGATCTCGATGATCTCTGCGCCAGGCTGGCCGCAACCCTGTACCCGCGTCAGACCATCGAGAAGACGACGATGGCGATGCGCGGTGCCTATGGCCAGCTTCGCTATCGTCATGAGCCGAGGACCAAAACGTCGCCGGATGTCGACCGGTGGTTCGCGCAGACCATTCCCGACAGCGCCGATGCAGTGTTTTGCGCCGGATGGGCCCCAAACCGTTGGTCGCGGCGCTGAGCAGCGGAGACAGCGCTCGCATCGATGCGCGGAATCGTGCCACCGGGAAACTCAGTGATTGGCTATCCGCCCGGCCTCCGCCGGCGCGGCGATGTGGGCCGGATCGATCCGGGCTTCGCCCGCGCCAATGCGCGAGGGCCATCCGTGCCGCGAGGCCAGCAGTGTGAGCTTGTCCCTGACGAAGTAGTGCGCTGGCGCTTCGAGGAAGCGCCAGACGAACCACGCCAGCGGGACCATGCAAGTCACGACAAGCGCGGTCGATAGCACGTCCGGCGTTGGCGTGATCAGGAGCAGGATCACGTAGCCGAGCTGTAGATGCAGCAGATAGAGCGGATAGGTGATGCCGCCCACCCCCCTGACGAAGCCGGCCGGCAGCGGCACCGACTTGATCCGGGTGGCGGCGAACACGATGCCGAGCGAGACAATGCAGATCACGGTCACGACGCGCGGATCGAAGCTGCCATGGGTGTGGACGCCGAGCCGCTCCAGCTTATGGACCGCCTGGAACGTTGCCGTGCCCATCGCCAGCGTCAACAGGCTGTAGAGCCTGGTGTCGCGCCGCCCCCGATAATGCTCATAGATCAGGAGGCCAACGGCGAAGAAGCCGCTGTCGTCGGCCATGAAGAGTTTCTCGAACAGCGGAACGTCGAGCGTCAGTTCGTTGGCGAAAGTGATCGCGATCCATGCCACGATGATGGTGTCGATCCGCCGCGGAAAGATACCCCAGGCCAGCAACAGCGCGATCCAGGCGTAGAAAACGACCTCGATCACCAGCGACCAGTAGGCGTCGTCCATGTAGGGCTGACCGAGCATCGGCGCCGCGATGAACAGGTTTGCGAGCCATTGTCCCCATGTCACGTGGAAATAAGCGTGGCCCAGCAGCAGCGTTGCGAGGAATGTCAGTGTCATGCAGATGACGAAGGTCGGATAGATCCGGCTGAAGCGCGCGATCGCGAAGCCGATCGGCGTGCGGCCCTCGGCCGAATACGCAATGACGAAGCCGGAGATCGCGAAGAACACGGGGACGCCGAGGAAGCCGTACTGGGCGACCGGGGCGAGGTAGGGCAGCGCCACTTTCTGAACGCCGTACGATGCGGTGCCCCAGAAGCCGTAATGGTACAGGATCACGGCCCCGACCGCGGCGAGCCGCAGCAGGTCCAGCACAGGAACCCGGGTTGAATCCGGTAGTCTCGGGGCACTCGGCATACCCCGCCATCATGGTGGCCAGCCGTGAAGGCGTTCTTAATCGAGCGGGCGAAACGGCCGCCGCTCGGTCACGATTGCAGGAGCCCGGTGGCGCTGCCGGCGGCGGCGCTGAGGACGACCACCACGAGCGGCGGCGCGCGCCAGGCGGTGAGCAGGACGAAACCTGCCAGCGCGATGCCGAAATCGAGCGGACGTTGCACGCTGCTGGTCCACACCGGACTATAGAGCGCGGCACCCAGGATGCCGACCACGGCGGCATTGACGCCGCGCATCATCGCCTGCGCCGTGGGCTGCTTGCGGAAGCCATCCCAGAACGGCAACGCCGCGAGCAGGATGACAATTCCCGGCAGGAAGATGCCGAGGAGGCCCACGACCGCGCCCGGCACGCCCCCGATCACGGCGCCGAGATAGGCGGCAAAGGTGAACAGCGGGCCGGGCACGGCCTGCGCGGCGCCGTAGCCGGTCAGGAACGCATCGTCGCCGATCCAGCCCGGCGTCACCACCGCTTCGCGCAGCAGCGGCAGCACGACATGGCCGCCGCCGAACACCAGCGCGCCCGAGCGGTAGAAGGCGTCGAACAGGTCGAGGCCGGGCCATGTACGGGCGAGCAGCGGCAGTCCGGCCAGCAGCGCGACGAACAGGATCAGCGCCGCGAGGCCGACGCGGCGCGACACCGGCATCGCGATATGCGTGGCGCCGTTGGCCGCTTGCGTCCGGCAGAACCACAGCCCGGCGATGGCGCCGAGCATGATGGCGCCGATCTGCGCGATCGACGAGGAGCTGGCGAGGATGACCAGCGCCGCCACCGTCGCGATCGATGCGCGTTCGCGGTCGGGGCAGAGCGAGCGCGCCATGCCCCAGACGGCTTGTGCCACGATCGCCACCGCGACCAGCTTGAGGCCGTGCACCAGGCCCGTTCCGGCCGGGCCGCTCAATCCGCTGGCGCCGAACGCAAACAGCACGAGCGCGATCGCCGACGGCAGCGTGAAGCCGGTCCAGGCGGCCAGGCCGCCCAGATAGCCAGCGCGCATCAGGCCGAGCGAAAAGCCGACCTGGCTGCTCGCAGGGCCCGGCAGAAATTGGCAGAGCGCGACCAGATCCGCATAGGCCTGCTCATCCAGCCAGCGCCGGCGGATGACGAACTCGTCGCGGAAATAGCCGATATGGGCGATCGGGCCGCCGAAGCAGCTGATGCTAAGCTTGAGAAAGATCAGCAGCACCTCGAGTGGCGAGTGCGCGGTGGAGGGCGTCGTGCCGGATTGCTGGACGTCGGTATCGTTCAAGCCTGTCAATTCCCTGACTTGCGTCCCGTGTTGGGACTCATCAGGGCGAGCATATCGTCATTCGATGACGTGCGAGCGCGGTTTTATCGCGCGATCGCGACGAGATGAGCGCTGCGAGGGAGAGCCGAAACGACAGCGGAAGCGAGCATGACGTTCGACGTCATGCGGCCTCGCGCCGATCAGACGCCCGCCGGCACGAAGGGGCCGGTCTCAACTTCAATTACTCTTCTTCGGTTCACTCGTAGCGCATGTTCTTCGGCGGCCGGCGCGCCGCAGGTATAGCCAGCACGACCAGGCACAGCGCGATCATCGCCAGTCCCATGAATTCAAATGCAAATGCGTCCACGACCCATTCTCCCCCATTAGAAACAGTTAGACTTGTTGGCGGAGCGTTGACGCGCTGTTAAGCCTTATGGTTACCGCCGGCGGCCTCCCGGCATGGTGGAGGGTGAGTTAACGCTCACATGGTCGAGCGCTCGGGCTACGCCACGAGTTTCGGCAGCGCCGCCGCGAGCGCGTCGACCGCAACGCGGACTTTCGGCGGCAGTCGCGGCGTCGGCAGCCACAGGGCATGGCAGTCGTAGGGAAATTCCCCCTCGTTGCCGAGGACGCGGATCAGCGCGCCGTTGTCGAGGCGTTCGCGCACCAGCCAGGAGGGCAGCCACGCCAGCCCCATGCCGCGCGCAGCGGCGTCGGCGATGGCTTCGAGATCGTCGAGCCGGAGCCGGCCGGCCGGCCACACCTCGTGCGGCGGCTGGCCGTCGCGCGGGAACAACCACGGGCGCGCGCGCCCCAGGCGGCGATAGACGATCGCCTGGTGCTGACTGAGCTCGTCGAGCGTGCGCGGCTTGCCGTGGGCCTTGAAATACGCGCGCGAGCCGCACACCACCATGCGCTGGCGTGCGATGCGTCGCGCAATCACGCCGGACTGCGCGTTGAGGTCACCGGTCCTGATCGCAAGGTCGTAGCCGCCTTCCATCAGATCGGTGACAGGATCGCCGAACGAAAGATCGAGCTCCAGCGCGGGATATTTCTGCGCCAGCTTGAGCAGCGCGGGGACGACGCAGTGGCGGCCGAGCAGCGCCGGCATCGTCACCCGCAGCCGCCCGCGCGGTTCCGACAGTTGATCGGCCGCAAGCGCGTCAGCGGCTTCCGCCTCAGTGAGCACCGCGCGGCAACGGTCATAATAGGCTTGTCCGAACTCGGTCAGGCTCTGACGCCGCGTGGTGCGGTGGAGCAGGCGGACACGGAGGCGATCCTCGAGAAAGCGGACATGCTTGCCGACCATCGGGCCGGACATCTCGAGCGCCTCGGCGGCGGCCGCGAAGGAGCCGAGATCGACCGCCCTGAGGAAGACGGCCATGCTGGTGAGGCGGTCCATCATTCGAAACTCCCAGTTTTGACTGTTGGACGATGATTTATCCGCTGAATTCGCCTTGGCATAGCTCATTCAATTGAACTGTTTTGCAATTCAACTGTCTGGAGTGCAGCCAATGGCTCGTGTCGTTCGTTTTCATCAACTTGGCGGTCCCGAGGTGCTGCGCATCGAGGACGTTGCGATCGGGCCGCCCGCGCGCGGCGAGATCCAGATCCGGATCAAGGCGCTCGGACTGAACCGCGCCGAGGCCCTGATGCGCAGCGGAACCTATATCGAGACGCCGCCGCTGCCGTCCGGCCTCGGCCTCGAGGCCGCCGGGCTCGTTGAAGCGATCGGCGAGGGCGTCGGCGGTTTCGCGGCCGGGGATGCCGTCAGCATCGTGCCGCCGATCTCGATGGCGCGCTGGCCGGCCTATGGGGAACTCGCCAACTTCCCGGCCGAGCTGGTGGTGAAGCATCCGCCGGCGCTGGGGTTTGAGATGGCGGCTGCGGTGTGGATGCAATACCTCACGGCGTACGGCGCCTTGATCGATGTTGCGCGGCTCGCCCATGGGGAGTTTGTGGTGATCACGGCGGCATCGAGCAGCGTCGGGCTCGCCGCGATCCAGATCGCCAATCGTATCGGTGCAATCCCGATCGCGGTGACGCGGAGTTCAGCCAAGGCGCAGGCATTGCGCGATGCCGGCGCCGCGCATGTGATCGCGTCCGCGGAAGAGGATCTGCAGTCAAGACTGGAGCAGATCGCGGGTCCCGACGGCGTTCGTGTCGTGCTCGACCCGGTCGGTGGTCCCGTCTTCGTGCCGCTGACATCGGCGATGGCGCATGGCGGCATCCTGATCGAATATGGCGGGCTCAGCCCCGAGCCGACGCCGTTTCCGCTGTTCACGGTGTTGAGCAGGAGCCTGATCCTGCGCGGCTACCGCGTGCATGAGGTTGTGCAGGATCCGGCGCGGCTCGCTGCGGCGAAGGCATTCATCCTCGACGGGCTTGCGGACGGCGCGCTGAAGCCGGTCATCGCCAGGACGTTTCCGTTCGAGGAGATCGTCGCGGCGCATCGGTTTCTGGAGTCGAACACGCAGTTCGGCAAGATCGTGGTGACGGTGTGAGAGTCGCTCCAGCGTCATTGCGAGCGAAGCGAAGCAATCCATCAGCCCGCGTACACGGAGGTATGGATTGCTTCGTCGCTTCGCTCCTCGCAATGACGGCGTAAAGACTCACGTCCCGCAGAACGTCTGCGTCACCAGCTGTTCGGGCAGCGGCGGTTCGGCATAAGCCGCAAATTGGGGTTGGTCCGCGTAGGGCTTTGCCAGCACCGTGAGCAATTCCTCGAACGGGGTGTAGTCGTCGTTGGTGACGGCCGCATGGATCACCGCCTCGATCCGATGATTGCGCGGGATGAAGGCCGGGTTGACGGCATTCATTGCGGCCTTGCGCTCGGCCGCGCTCCGCGGTTCGAGAGCAAGGCGCGTGCGCCAGCGTGCGGCCCATTCGTCGAACGCTGCGGGATCGGTGAACTGCGCGCGGACGTCGGCGGCGTCATCGGCTGCGGCCGCACCGAGATGACGGAAGGTCAGCGTGAAGTCGGCGGCGTTCTTCGCCATCGCATCGAGCAGATCCTGGATCAGCGCGTCGTCGCCGTCGCGCGCGGTGAACAGGCCGACCTTGGCGCGCAGCCCGGCCTGATAGGCCGCGGTGAATTTTTCGGGGAATTCGCCGAGGATCGTCTGTGCCCGCTCGATGGCCTTCTCCTGCTCATCGGCGAACAGCGGGAGCAGGCACTCGGCGAGCCGGGTCAGGTTCCACAGCGCGATGCGCGGCTGGTTGGCGTAGGCGTAGCGGCCCATCTCGTCGATCGAGGAGAACACCTGCGCCGGGTTGTAGGCATCGAGGAAGGCGCAGGGGCCGTAGTCGATGGTCTCGCCCGAGATCGAGGTGTTGTCGGTGTTCATCACGCCGTGGATGAAGCCGACCAGCAGCCAGCGCGCGACCAGCGCAGCCTGCCGCGCCACGACGCCAGCGAGCAGGGCGTGATAGGGCTGCGCGGCGTCCTTCAGCTGGGGATAGTGCCTGGCGATGACATGGTCGGCCAGCGCCCGCACGCCGTCGGTGTCGCCGCGGGCGGCGAAGAACTGGAAGGTGCCGACGCGGATGTGGCTCGAGGCGACGCGGGTCAGGACCGCGCCCGGCAGCGCGGTCTCGCGCATCACGGGCTCGCCGGTGACGACGGCAGCGAGCGACCGGGTGGTCGGGATGCCCAGAGCGAACATCGCCTCGCTGACGATGTATTCGCGCAAGACTGGACCCAGTGCGGCGCGGCCGTCGCCGCGGCGGGAGAACGGGGTCGGGCCAGATCCCTTGAGCTGGATGTCGCGGCGGACGCCGTCTCTGTCGATGACCTCGCCGAGCAGGATGGCACGGCCGTCCCCGAGCTGCGGCACGAAGTGCCCGAACTGGTGGCCCGCATAGGCCATCGCGATCGGGTCGGCGCCGTCAGGCAGCCGCTTGCCGGCGAGGATTTCGGCGCCCTCCGCCGTCGACAGCAGGTCCGGATCGAGCCCAAGTTGGACCGCGAGCGGCCGGTTCAGCTTGATCAGCCGAGGGGAGGCGACCGGGGTCGGCGCGACGCGGGCGAAAAAGTTCGCCGGAAGCGCCGAATAGGTGTTCTGGAACGGGAAATGGATGGTCATGGCCTGAAGATAGGCCTGCGGGCCGAATAGGCAAACGATTGGCGCCGGACCGCCGCAGAATCTGCAGTTTCGGGGCGAAACCGGCCGTTCCATTGGTTGCCGCACCCGGCCTCGTCGGGTAAACCCTCGGCAACTTCGGACAGGGCATTTTGGTCCTGTCGCGATTCGACCCTCCGACATCAGTTTTGGAACGAATATGCATCGCTACCGGTCACACACATGCGGCGCGCTCCGAGAGAGCGAAATCGGCGAAACGGTTCGCCTTTCCGGCTGGTGCCACGTCATCCGCGACCATGGCGGCGTGCTGTTCATCGACCTGCGCGACCATTACGGGCTCACGCAGTGCGTCGCCGACAAGGACTCGGCAGCGTTCAGCGGCTTCGAAAAGGTGCGTTCGGAATGGGTGGTCCGGATCGATGGCAAGGTGCGCCGTCGCCCCGAGGGAACTGCCAATGCCGAGCTGCCGACCGGCCAGATCGAGATCTATGCCAGCGAGATCGAGGTGCTGGGGCCGGCGGCCGAACTACCGCTGCCGGTTGCCGGCGAGCAGGAATATCCTGAAGACATCAGGCTGAAATACCGCTTCCTCGACCTGCGTCGCGAAAAGCTGCACCAGAACATCATGACCCGCGGCGCGGTGGTCGATTCCATGCGCAAGCGGATGAAGGAGCAGGGCTTCTTCGAATTCCAGACCCCGATCCTGACGGCGTCCTCGCCGGAAGGCGCGCGCGACTTCCTGGTGCCGTCGCGGATCCACCCCGGCAAGTTCTACGCGCTGCCGCAGGCGCCGCAGCAGTACAAGCAGCTGCTGATGATGTCGGGCTTCGACCGCTACTTCCAGATCGCGCCGTGCTTCCGCGACGAGGACCCGCGCGCCGACCGCCTGCCGGGCGAGTTCTATCAGCTCGACGTCGAGATGAGCTTTGTGACTCAAGACGACGTGTTCGCGGCGATGGAGCCTGTGATCACCGGCGTGTTCGAGGACTTTGCCAAGGGCAAGCCGGTCACCAGGAACTGGCCGCGGATCCCGTTCGCGGAAGCCGTGCGCAAGTACGGCTCCGACAAGCCCGATCTGCGCAACAAGATCGTGATGCAGGAGGTCTCCGAGCACTTCCGCGGCTCCGGCTTCAAGGTGTTCGCGCGGATGCTGGAAGACCCGAAGAACCAGGTCTGGGCGATCCCCGGCACCGGCGGCGGCAGCCGTGCGTTCTGCGACCGCATGAACTCCTGGGCGCAAGGCGAGGGCCAGCCCGGCCTCGGCTACATCATGTGGCGCGAGGGCGGCGAGGGCGCGGGTCCCTTGGCCAACAACATCGGCCCGGAGCGGACGGCTGCGATCCGCGATCAGCTCGGCCTGAAGGAAGGCGACGCGGCGTTCTTCGTCGCCGGCGATCCCGAGAAGTTCTGGAAGTTCGCAGGCCTTGCCCGCACCAAGCTCGGCGAGGAGCTGAACCTGATCGACAAGGACCGCTTCGAGCTCGCCTGGATCGTCGACTTCCCGATGTACGAGTATGACGAGGAAAACAAGAAGGTCGACTTCTCGCACAACCCGTTCTCGATGCCGCAGGGCGGCCTCGATGCGCTGAAGTCGCAGGATCCGCTGACGATCAAGGCGTTCCAGTATGACATCGCATGCAACGGCTACGAGATCGCCTCCGGCGGCATCCGCAACCACAAGCCGGAAGCGATGGTGAAGGCGTTCGAGATCGCGGGCTACGGCGAGCAGGAAGTCGTCGACCGCTTCGGCGGCATGTACCGTGCGTTCCAGTACGGCGCCCCGCCGCACGGCGGCATGGCGGCGGGCCTCGATCGCATCGTGATGCTGTTGTGCGGCACCAACAATCTGCGCGAAATCTCGCTGTTCCCGATGAACCAGCAGGCGATGGACTTGCTGATGGGCGCGCCTTCGGAAGCGACGCCGAAGCAGCTCAAGGAGCTGCACATCCGCACCAACCTGCCGGCAAAGGGGTAGCGGCCTTTACCTCGCCCCGCTTGCGGGGAGAGGTCGGATCGCATCGCAGATGCGATCCGGGTGAGGGGGAGTCTCCACGAGTCCGTCCGCCAGCAATTTTGCAGAAGCAGCCCCTCACCCCAACCCTCTCCCCGTAAGAACGGGGCGAGGGAGGAGAGCAGTGCGTAGCCCGGATCGAGCTAACGGGCCGCGGGAGTTCACAACCCCGTCGACGCCTCGATCTTGAATTGCGCCAGCGCCGATTGCGGATCGGTCTTGAGCAACTGCATCAATTGAAGCGCCGGCGCCTTGGCGCGCGGGGTCAGCTTGATGACGAGCGTCTGTCCCGGCGTCTCGATGAACTGGCTGATGGCGGTGACGAGGGCGGTGGCATCCGGATTGGCCGCGCCGATCGCGTCGCTCTGCGCCTTGATGCTGTCGAGGATGGCCTTGCGCGCTTCGTCGCGGCCGACGTTCTGGGTGCGGGCGAACTGGGCGACCGCGAGGTCGATGACGCCGAGGTCGTGGACGACAAGCTCGATCGTGCCGGCCTCGATCTGCGCGGCCGCGCCCATGGACTCCGCCGCGCTGGTCGAAAACGCCTCGCGCGGCACATTGCCGAGCGCAACCTTCGCCGACGCATTCAACAGGCCCGCCATGTTGAGCTTGACCGGCTCGAGCGCGAGTGTGCGTGACGCCTCGGTCCAAACAGCGCCGAGATCGGCATCGACCGCCATCCGGTCTATGCCGGCGGCGACCAGCGCCTGCTGCTGCGGATCGGCGGCATCCAGCGGCGCCGCCATCTTCGCGACCAGTCGCAGTTTGCTCGGGATCGTTCCGACGAACTGACCCCAGTCGAGGCTGAGGACGTCGATGTTGACCGGCTTGCCGGTGGCCTTGTAGGGCGAGGTGACGCCCTTGACCTCGACGCCCTCGATCAGCGGGAGCAGCGCCAGCGCCTGTTCAGGCGACGGCTTCTGTCCAGCGAACTGTGCCGTTAGCCGGACGGATTTGGCGACATCGAACGACTTCAGCGCGAACCGTCCGACCTTGAAGGTGCCATTCGGCGTATGTGTATCGAGTCCTTCGACCGCAAGCTCGCCGATCTTGCCGTGTTCGAAGTTGAAGCGCATCGAGGCGAGCTTGAGCGGGGGCTCCGATGTCTCAAGCAAGAGCCCATGCATCTCGGCGTTTCCGATGCCGGCGCCTGAATAAATGTCAGCTAGTTTCTCCAGCAGGTCGCGCGTCTGGGCTGCAGACGGTGGCGGGCTCCCCGGCGGCGGGATCATTGCCATCAGCGCCGGCAGTTGCATCCGCGACGGGTTGATCCTGACGTCGTCAACGGTGATGCCGTCGATCCGCATGTTGACGCGAGGCGTGGTCGTGGCGGTGATCACATAAGGGCCGGCGGAAACATGCCCCTGAACCCGATACTCCCGGTCGTCGTTGGCCTTGGCGGGATCGAATATCGCCGCCATCGCGCCGACGTCGATATCGGTCGCGACGATATTGGCGAGCTCGCCGGTCATCTTGATCGGCGTGCCGGTCGCTTGCTGGTTGACCGTGAACGCAACCTTGTCGGTCTTGCTGGACGCGATTTTTCCGTCCTTCATGTTTTCGATGGCAAGGCCCGAATAAGCGAATTCGCCGCTGGCGCCGTCGCCAGCATGCGCGACCGCGCTGAAGATCATTGGTCCGGTCAAAGTGGGCGCGCTCACCGATGACGCGTTGATGTGCGCAAGCTGAGTGAATGCAAACCGGTACAGATCGAAGATCGACGAGGAGGCCGGAAGCTGCGCCAGGGCGGCGGGACCAGAATAGTCCTTCACCGTGATCCGTGGCGCCTTGTAGCTGAGGGAGGCGATCGTCGGGGTCGGCCCGGCCACGCCGATCTCGACATCATTGAATGCGACGTTGTCGGCGGAGACCCGTGCCCCGTCCGGCTGACCGAGGCCCGTCATCGTGAGGCTGGCAATCTTGACGTTAACAGGGGATTGCGCGCCCAACTCGGTGGCGATGTCCGAAATCGTCAGGGTGCGGCTCTTGGTGTCGAAGGCGATCTTGCCGTGGCTCGCCTTGGCGCCGCCGGCGCGGATCTGCTCGAAGGCGGCCTCGACGTCGCGCGTGACCCGGCGCTGGGCATAGAAGTCGAGACCGAAGTAGCCGCCGGCCGCGATAACTGCGACGGCGACCAGGCCGAGCAGAATTTTCTTCATTCGGTCAACTCCGGATCATCAAGGGAAAAAAATTGCCAAGCGGCGGTCGGAAGGTGCAGCATCGATGAATGGCCCGCCCGGGCCTGTTGACGGGGACATTATCGGATGTTGCATCCAAGCGGCTGGACATGCTTCACATCCAGCTCGATTTGCCGGACAACTGACTTTTGCCTGGATTAGCACAGAAACAAGAAATTTGGGCCGGAAACGCGGGGAGCACGTATGTCGTCATCGTCTGAAGAACTCCATAACGCCGCGCTCGCCTATCACCGGCTGCCGCGGCCGGGCAAGCTCGAGATCCAGGCGATCAAGCCGCTCGCCAACCAGCGCGACCTGGCGCTGGCCTATTCGCCCGGCGTAGCCGCCGCCTGCACCGAGATCGCCAACAACCCGGCCGAGGCGGCAACGCTCACGGCCCGCGCCAACCTGGTGGCCGTGGTCTCGAACGGCACCGCCGTGCTCGGTCTCGGCAATATCGGCCCGCTGGCCTCCAAGCCCGTCATGGAAGGCAAGGCGGTGCTGTTCAAGAAATTCGCCGGCATCGACGTCTTCGATATCGAGATCAATGCCAACACGATCGAGCGCGTGGTCGAGACCGTCGCCGCGCTGGAGCCGACCTTCGGTGGCATCAATCTGGAGGACATCCGCGGGCCGGAGTGCTTCGAGATCGAGACGCAGCTCAAGGAGCGCATGAAGATTCCGGTGTTCCACGACGACCAGCATGGCACCGCCATCATCGTCGCCGCCGCGATCGTCAACGGGCTGCTGTTGAACGGCAAGCAACTGCCCGATGTGAAGATCGTCTGCTCCGGCGCGGGCGCCGCTGCGATCGCGACCCTCAATCTCCTGGTCTCGATGGGGGCGCAGCGCAAGAACATCTGGGTCTGCGACATCGACGGCGTGGTCTATGACGGCCGCAACACCACGATGGATCGCTGGAAGGCGGTCTATACCCAGAAGACCGACGCTCGCGTGATGGCCGACGTCATTCCGGGCGCGGACATCTTCATCGGGCTGTCGGCGCCGGGCGTGCTGAAGCCTGAAATGGTCAAGCAGATGGCCGACAAGCCGCTGGTGATGGCGCTTGCCAATCCGGTGCCGGAGATCATGCCGGAAGAGGCGCGCGCGGCGCGGCCCGACGCGATGATTTGCACCGGCCGGTCGGACTATCCGAACCAGGTCAACAATGTGTTGTGCTTCCCCTTCATCTTCCGCGGCGCGCTTGACGTCGGCGCCACCGCGATCAACGAGGCGATGAAGCATGCCGCGGTGGATGCGATCGCGCAGCTCGCGCGCGATCCGCCGTCGGATGCGGTGGCGCACGGTTTCGAGACCGGCGAGACCCAGGGGTTCGGTCCAGGCTCGCTGATCCCGAGCCCGTTCGATCCGCGCCTGATCCTGCGCATCGCGCCGGCTGTCGCCAAGGCCGCGATCGAGTCCGGCGTCGCGACCCGGCCGATCACCAATTTCGACGAGTACGCCGCCAACCTCGAACGCTTCGCGTTCCGCTCCGGCCTCACCATGAAGCCGGTATTCGCCAAGGCCAAGACCCAGCCGGTGCGCGTGATCTACGCCGAAGGCGAGGACGAGCGCGTGCTGCGCGCGACGCAGGTGGTGCTCGAGGAGAAGCTGGCGCGGCCGATCCTGGTCGGTCGTCCGTCGGTGGTCGAGACGCGGATCAAGCGCTTCGGCCTGTCGATCAAGGCCGGCCGCGACTTCGATCTCGTCAATCCCGAGGACGATCCGCGCTACCGCTCCTATGTGCAGTCCTACATCGACGTCGCCGGCCGGCGCGGGGTCACGCCGGAGGGCGCACGTACCGTGGTCCGCACCAACAATACGGTGATCGCAGCACTAGCGGTGTCGCGCGGCGAGGCCGATGCGATGCTGTGCGGCGTCGAGGGCCGCTACATGAGCCACCTGCGCCACGTCCGCGAGATCATCGGCTTCCTGCCGGGTGTCAGCGACTATGCCGCGTTGGCGTTGATGATCACCTCCACCGGCGCCCATTTCCTCGCCGACACCCAAGTGCGGCCGAATCCGAGCGCGGAGGAACTGGCGGAGGTCGCGTCGCTCGCGGCGATCCACGTCCAGCGCTTCGCCTTCAAGCCGAAGGTCGCCTTCGTGTCACATTCCGACTTCGGCAGCTATGATACGGATTCCTCGCGCAAGATGCGGCGGGCTACCCAGCTGCTCAAGGACAAGCATCCGGAGATCGAGGCGGACGGCGAAATGCAGGGCGACACCGCGCTGTCGGCCGTGGCGCGGCGGCTGGTGTTGCCGCAATCGCGGCTCGAAGGCGAGGCCAATATCCTGATCATGCCGAACCTCGACGCCGCCAACATCGCCTACCAGATGATCAAATCGCTGGCCAACGCGCTGCCGGTCGGACCGATCCTGATCGGTCCGGCGCGTCCGGCGCACATCCTCACCCCCGGCGTGACGGCGCGCGGCATCCTCAACATGACCGCGGTTGCCGCGGTCGAGGCACAGGAGCGGGCCGGTCGCGCGCAGCCGACGCTGTTCGGCTGACGGGGTTGTTTGAGCACGTTATGTTCGGAAAACCGCAGCGCTGTTTTCCGAATCGTGCTTGAGCCGAGATGGATTCGATTTGATCGAAACAGGCGGGGCGGCCATAATCGCTCCGCCTGCTTCGTCCGATTTCCGCCATCCATTGAGGCCGACCCATGCCAGCGTTCATCACCTTCGGACGGATTCTGTTCGCCGTGCTGTTCCTCTATTCAGGAGCGAGCAAGCTGTTCGGCATCCAGGCAACGGCGGATGTGATCGCGGCGAAGCTGACGATCCCGGCCATCGCCGCGCCCTACACACAGCAGATCGAAACCTTCGTCGGCATGCCGTTCATGCAGTTGCTCGCGATCACTATCGGTGGCTTCGAGATCCTCGCCGGGCTGATGATCGCGGTGAACCTGCTGGCGCGGTTCTTCGCGCTCCTTTTGATCATCTACGTGTGCGTCGTGACCTTCTACTTTCATGATTTCTGGAACCAGCCGGCGCCTGACAACTTCAGAACCCTGATCGATGCGCTGAAGAACCTGTCGCTGATCGGCGCGCTGTTCATCATCGCCGGCTACGGCCGCGGCCCGCGCCGCGACGACCCGGCGTACGGGGACGTGTAGGGCGTTACCCGCCCATCAATCTCTCAACCCGCGCGCCGCCACGGCGTGACGCTAACCTCGTTCTCCGGGTCGATCAGTTGCGGCGCGCCGGCGTGAAGGCCGTGCGCAGCGAGCACCTGCTGCGGGGTGCGGGCAGGGACGCCGGGAAAGCACGGCTCGCCGTCGGGGAGGCGCACCTTCGACGCGACCGAGAGCCAGAATGTGTCGTAGCGGTCCATGAACATGCCGAACACGCCGGGGCCGCCGATGACGGCGACCATGCCCGATGTCACGCCGGCCTCGCGGCTCGCGGTCTCAAACGGGCAGCCTGCGGGATTCCACAGCAGCGCCTTCGGATTATCAGGGTCGGGCGCGGTGGTCGCGACCTTGGTCGTCAGGATCAGGCGATGCCGCTTCGGTGCGTTCGGCTGCTCTTCCTGGGAGTGTCGGCCATGCACGACGAGGTCGGCACGGTCGAGGGCTGCGGTGAAGAACCGCTTGTCGCCCTCGATCTTGAGATCGTCGGGCATCACATTCCGCGCATTCGCCAGCCGGCCGTCGGCAGAGACGATGACGAAACCCTCGATACGCAACGCAGACACCAGGACGATGACCGGCGGTCTACTGATCGACCGTGGTGACGACGCTGTTCACCGGCCGCGAGCTCACGGTCGGCAGCTTGACGTCCTTGGCGAGCTCCTGCTCGTATTGCGGCAGCACCGTCGCCGGGAATTTCGCACGCATCGCGACCACCTTGTAGCCGCCGGCCTTGAGCTGCGTCAGCAGCGTGGGCAGGGCTTCCGCGGTGTGCTTCTGGAAGTCGTGCATCAGGATGATGCCCTTGCCGAGCTTGGCGAGCTTCTTCATCACGGTGTCGATCACGGCTTGCGAGTTCTTCGACTTGAAGTCGAAGGAGTCGAGGTCGCAGGAGAAGATCGCGATGTTGCGATTGCCGAGATAGGTCACCATTTCAGGCGGATGCTGCAGCGCCGGGAAGCGGAAGAACGGCGAGGGTGAGGTCTCGAGCGCCCATTTGACGGCGGCCAGGCCGCGTTCGATCTCGTCCTTCTTCTGGTCTTCGGTCAGCTTCTTGTTGTTCAGGTTCTCGTGCGACCAGGTGTGCGAGCCGACGGTGTGGCCGGCGGCATAGACCTGCCGCAGGATTTCCGGATGGTAGGTGGCGTGCTTGCCGATCGGGAAGAAGATGCCCGTGGTGCATTCATCGGCGAGCGCCTTCAGCACCGCCGGCGTGTTGCCCGGCCACGGACCGTCGTCGAAGGTCAGCACCACCTCGTGGTCGCGCAGGAAGTCGAGCTGCTTGAAGTGCTCGAAGCCGAAACCGGGACCGCCTGTCGTGTCGATCTCGACGGTGCGGGCGACGCCGAGCGCATTCGGATTGTTGCAGGCCGCGCGGGCCGGCTGTGGCGCTTGCTTCGGCGGCGCTGGAGCGGCCGCTGCGGCGGGCGCAGGTGCTGGAGCCGCGGCCGCCGGTGCCGCGGCCGGCGCGGCGCCCTTGGCGGGCGGCGTCTGCGACCAAGCTGCGCTCGACGCGAGCAACGATACGGTCCCTGCGAAAATCAGACCTGCCGCAATGCGCATGGCGTGTTCCCTGCTGATCGCGCTCCAGGCGGCGGCATCGCCGCGACCGGGCCGCTTTCGCCCCCAACCCATTGTACCTTAGTCGCAGTCGCGACGCCAAGGCAATGAACGTGGCGGGCCTGTGCCCAAAATCCTCGTGGGATCAGTTAATTCCGGGGATTATCGCCGCTTGTCAGGCGGCCGCCAATGCCCGTGCGATCCCGGTCTTGATGCGGGTATCGTCGGGCGTGACCGACTCAGGGAAGACATCGGCAATGTAGCCGTCGCGGCCGATCAGGTATTTGTGGAAATTCCAGCGCGGCACGTCCTTCGGCCGCGCCTCGGCGGCCCAGCGGTAAAACGGATGCGCGTTTGCGCCCTTGACCACCGCTTTCGCAGCGATCGGGAAGGTGACGCCGTACTGATGCTGCGCGGTCTCGGCGATCTCGGTCGGGCCGCCGGGTTCCTGGCCGCCGAAATCGTTGGAGGGGACGCCGATGATGACGAAGCCGCGCTCGCGGAATTCGGTCCACAATTGCTGCAAGCCGGCATATTGCGGCGTGAAGCCACAGAGCGATGCCGTGTTCACGATCATCAGGGGATGGCCGGCGTAGTCGGCAAGGCGAATGTCGCCGCCGCTGAGTGCCGGGAATGAGAAGGCGTAAGCCGTGATCCGGCTCATCGCGGGCTGCTCGGCATGCACGGGATCCTGCGGCCGCGGCGAATGCCGCCACGATCAGTGTCCTGCGGTCCATCATGGTCTCGTCCCCGGAACAGATGTTCCGGCGACTATAGTCCAGCAGGGCAAGCGCGGGCCTTCAAGAAGGCGTTATGGCTTGCAGTCAGCGTAGCGGCAGGATGAAGTCGGTGCCTTCGCCGGTCTCGCCCTGGTTGACGCCGAGGTCAGACACGATGATCGAACCGCCGGTGCTGAGCGCTTCGTTGACCCGCGCCATTGCATCGGCCGGAATCGAGATGCGGTCGAGTGCCTCGGCCGGGGTGTTGATTGCCGGCTGCGGCTTGGCTTCGACCGGCGATGCGGCCGCCACCTTGCGGCGATGCGAGGCACGCTCCTCGACGTCGATGCGCGCGGCGTTGCGGGTCGGCAGTGTCACCACCGACCAGCGCAGCAGGTTCGTATCGGTCTTGTCGGCTTCCGCCGTGAACACGTGGGTGCCGAGCGGCCGGTCGCTTTCCGCGATCGTCACCGGTACCTCGAACAGCGGCGTAAAGTTCTGCCGCACATAGAGCTTGGAATCCTTGCGGCTGATGAACACCGCGATCTGGCCGGCGCGCTTCGGCGCGTCGATCCTGGCGACGCCGGGCAGCCGGGCCGGATCCTTGGCTACATCCTTCGTGGCATCGGGCGCATCGGCGGTAGCTGCCTCGGCGGGCTTGTCAGCGGTCTTGACCGCATCCGTAGCCTTGGCCGTGTCCTTGCTTGCCGCGTCAGCCTTGAGTGCATCAGCCTTGGGTGCATCGCCCTTCGATTGATCGGTCTTGGCCGCATCGGCAACGCCGGGCGTGGCGGCGTCCGCCTTCGGCTCGTCGGCTTTGGCTTCGGCCTTCACCGGGTCGTTCGCGGAGACCTCGGCCTTCGGCGTGTCGGTGCTGCCGGTGGATTCGCCGACCGTCTTGTCGTCGGTGGCGAGGCTGCCGTTGCCGGCGGCGGAATTGGTCTCGGCCGTGTCAGCGGCGGTGGTCTCGGGCTTGGTCAGCTCGGGCCTGTCGGCCGCAAGCTTCTCCGCGATGGCGTCGCGTGCGGCGGCGGTGGACGCATCGGACATCGTCGCCGACGCGCTCGCCGCCGGCATCGCGCCGCTGGCATCGGCGGTGTGGGTGTTGTCACGCAGCGAGGCCGCATGGCCGACGCTGCTGCGCAGATCGAGGCCGGTCTGCGGCTTGTCGGCGCCCTTGTCGGTCTTCACGCCGAGCGGCGCATCCATCTTCAGAACATCGTCGGCAACCGGCTGCGGCGGTGCGACCTTCTGCGTCACCAGCAACGGATGCCAGAAATTCTCCGGAGAGATCGTGCCCGGCGTGACGAACACGCGGGCGCCCATCCGCGTCCAGTTGTACATCTTGACCGCAAACGACATCGGCATCCGGATGCAGCCATGGGACGCCGGATAGCCGGGCAGCACACCGGCGTGCATCGCGATGCCCGACCAGGTGATGCGCTGCATGTACGGCATCGGGGCGCCGCTATAGATGTTGGACTGGTGGTACTTCTGCTTCTGGATGACGCTGAAGACGCCCATCGGGGTCGAGTGACCCTTCATGCCCGTCGACACCGGGCTCTCGGCGTAGAGGCCGTTGGCGTCGTAGACGCTGACCCGCTGCTGGTCGATCGAGACCGAGATGATCAGGGGACCCTGCGGCTTGCTGCCGGCTTCTTTCTCAATCGCCGGCTTCTTCTTGGCGGCATTGCCCTTCAGCTTTTGCCGGTGCGGCTGTGGCAGCGGCTCGTAATCGCCGCCGTAATAGGCAGAGTCGCGATTCCAGTAGAACAGCGCTGCATCGGCCTGTGAGGAGGCGGCGAGGGTGCCGGCCGCCGTCAGAATTGCAAACTGCCAGAACCGCCCATTCGCAGAATCAAAAATCGAAATCCGACGTCCGCTTGCGCGCATATTCCGAATCCCAGTCCAAACTATCCATTGGTTGTCGCAGACGCCGAACGCGTTCACCAGCGCAAGCGATCTAACCCTTCCGTGAGGGGCTAAGTTTCGACGAAACAGTAACAAAAAAGCCTCACAAGAGGTTAAAGCGCGCGGTCTGATCACCGAACTGTCAGCGCCTTCCTGTGCGGCGTTTGCGCACTACATAGGCGGGAACCATCCCGCGGAGACCTCAATGACATCGAGAACTGTGAGCTTGTGTGACGTGCGGTTGTTGTCTCGATGGGGATGCGCGGCGCTGCTGACGGTGCTGAGCCTGGTGTTGACCTTGGGACAGGCACCTCCCGCGGCCGCAGCGGATGAGCCGGACCTGATTTTTCGCCGCTCGACCGTGTTCAAATGGGTGAGCCCCAACGACAAGCTCGCGACCTATGGCGTCGACGACCCCGAGGTCGAGGGCGTGGCCTGTCACTTCACGGTGCCGGAGAAGGGCGGCTTCAAGGGCTGGCTTGGCCTCGCCGAGGAAGTCTCCGACATCTCGCTGGCCTGCCGGCAGATCGGGCCTATTCGTTTCAAGAACAAGCTCGGCCAGGGCGACGACATGTTCCGGCAGCGCCGGTCGCTGTTCTTCAAGAAGATGCAGATCGTGCGCGGCTGCGACGCCAAGCGCAATGTGCTGGTCTACATGGTCTATTCGGACCGGTTGATCGAAGGCTCGCCGAAGAACTCGACGTCGTCGGTGCCGATCATGCCTTGGGGCGCAGCCGACGCCACCGCCGTGCAGAAGTGCGGCGAGTTCATTCAATAGCCGGAGCAGGGGCTTGGCCGGTTCGGCTGAAGCGGCGGACGAGCTAGCGGTTGGTTTGCCCGAACTGCTTCGTACTGAGGCTGAGGCCGGGACGGACCTTCGAGTCGCGGCAGCCGACGAGGCGGACCAGCTTCTGCGGCGCGCACTCGTTGTCGCCCATCACATAAGCGCCCTGCTGCGGCATCGCGGCCGTCATCTGTTGCTGCTGGCCGGATTTGCTCGCCGCGGATTCGTTGCCAACACCCATGTTGCCATTGCCCACGACCGACATCCTTCGTTGGATCGGATCACAACAACCGTTGTGATCGGGAATCACCACAACGTGCGACCGCGGAGATGGTTGCACGGCGCCCAGATAAGTCGGCCGAACCGTCGCCCGGTTCATGCAGCCCTTGCTGCGCTGCATCCTGTCTCAGCAGAGGAAAGTTAAGAAAGCGCGGTAGGGCGCTCAATTTGCACGCATAATCGAGCCATCCACAGCCAGGCCAGGTTGAACGCTCGAAATCTTGAGCAGGCTGCCTGCCGCTCAGCGGCTACTGAAAACATTGGCATTTTTCGGCCAATGTTTCGTGGACCGCTCGTCGACGAAACAAGTCTCGTGCCGACGAAACCATTTTCAGCTTGTTCCGCAGAACTCCGGAAACGGCAGATCGTTATCAAGCCGTCAACACAACGGCGCCGGGCGCCAAGTCGGAATGACGGAGACAGACAAATGCGGACCATGAGCCTGATCCTCGCCTTCGCCTTCGTGATGTCCGATTCGTCGATGGCTGGCACCCCGGACAGCGGTTTGCCCGGCATCGGCACCTTCTCCTATAACGGCTCGCCGGTCGTCACCTCGGCCCCGATGGTGATGGCGCAGGCCAACTGAGCGCGACGCGACAAACAGAACTGCCGGTAAAGGCTCCCCATGTTGCTCCGTATCTGTTCCGCCGCGATGTTGGCATCGCTTGTTCTGGCGGGTTCCGCGCAAGCCCAATCCCAACTCCCGCTCGAGTCGATGCAGATCCGGTCGCTGTACCGGGCGCCTGAACCGCGCGACGAATTCGTCCGCCAATGCGCGCCGCATATGCTCGGCCGCTGGGCGCATCCCGAGGCCGTGTGCGGCTGCCTGCATGATCATGCCGCTGCGACGGTGGATGATCCAGATCTCCGCCAGGCGCTGCTGCGCGGCATCAGCGAGACCGGTGTGCCGACGATCGAGACCGATTGGGTGCCGTCGTCCAAGCAAAGCGAGATCGGCCCGACCTTCACCAAGATCGCCAAGCCGACGCTGCAATGCATGTTCGAGCCGATCTCGAACTGAGCGGCGTGTTGATGCAATGACGATGCAGGCGCGCCTCGCGGAAGCGGGGCGTTATTTTTTGGCGAGGCGCGGCACGCAGCTGAGGGTCCGCACCACGCCGTTCTGGCTCAGCTTGGCGCCGATGACCTGCTTGATCTGCCCGGCCGGGCACGAGCCGTCATCGACGAGGACGCGCTGACCGACCCGGAGGTCGACGATGTCGCCCTCGCGCATGTAGGATTGCTCCGCGACGGCGGAGTGAGCCATCGCGCCAAGTGCTGCGGCGCTGACCAGCGCGACCAATCCGATGCGCGGCATCGCGGCCTCCTTCACTTGTTCTGGATCTTGACCCCATCCGGGCCGACATTGATCTGCAGGCCTTCGGGCTGCTTCTTCGCCTGATAAAGATTGTAGCCGAGCATGCCTGCGATCACGACCAGCGCGCCGATCACGAGATACAGGACGTTCCGATTGGGCATCCGGTATCTCCGTAAGCGGACACTGACTGAACGGGGGCGACCTTAGTCAGGCGGCTGCGATTCTCCTAGAGCGTGGCAGCCTGGCGGCTGGCTTGACAGATATCTTGCGCGTCGCGCGCAGCGCAGTCAGCGTTGTCTTCGCCAGCTGTTCCGCCGACGCGACGAGTTGCGGAACCGGATGACCGGAAAATCCCAG
This sequence comes from Bradyrhizobium uaiense, assembly GCF_010811875.1. GTDB lineage: Bacteria > Pseudomonadota > Alphaproteobacteria > Rhizobiales > Xanthobacteraceae > Bradyrhizobium > Bradyrhizobium uaiense. The sequence goes on along the minus strand of NZ_VKHP01000010.1, from coordinate 42,796 downwards.
CACGAAGCCAGGCAGTGGACGCGCGCGATGATAGGTCTCGGCGAGCAGCCAGCCGCCGACGCCGGCGGCCGCCTTGGCCTGCGCGGCCACAAGCGGATCGGTCGAAGGATCGAGCCGCGCCACGAGGTGCAGGCCCTGCGACGGCACGGGGACTGTGAGCTCGCCTTCGGATGCATTCTGAAGCGTCGACGCCAACACGTCGCGCGCCTCGCGATAAAGCTTGCGCGCCTTGCGCAGATTGGCGGCGAAGGCGCCGGAGTTCAGCATGTCGGCGACCGCGCCTTCCATCAGCGTGCCGGGGAAGCGATCGAGCGCGGCGCGCGCTGCCGTCACCGGACCGATCAAGGCCTCGGGCAGGGCGCAGTAACCGATCCGCAATCCCGGAAACAGCGTCTTTGCAAACGTGCCCATGTAGATCACACGCCGCAAATGATCGATGCCCGCGAGCGACAACAGCGGCGCGCCGTCATAGCGGAACTCGCTGTCGTAATCGTCCTCGAACACGAAGGCGCCGGCATCCATGGCCCAGTCGAGCAATTCAAGCCGGCGCGGCATCGACATCTGCACACCGAGCGGAAACTGGTGCGATGGTGTGACGTAGGCGGCGCGCGCGCTCGGCGCGGACGCGCGGCCCTTGTCGACGCGCATGCCCGAGGCATCGACCGGCACCGACACCGGGCGATAGCCGCAATGCTCGATCGCGCGCCGCGCAGCCGGATAGCCAGGGTCCTCGCACCAGACCTGGTCGCCCGGCTTGAGGATAGCCCCCAACACGATACGCAGCGCATGCAGCGTGCCCGACGCCAACATGATCTGGTCGGGGTCGCAGCGCAGCCCGCGCGCCGACAGCAGATGGTCCGATATCGCGGCGCGCAGCTCGCTGCTGCCGCGGGGATCGCCATAGTGCAGGTGCTCGGAACCGAAGGCGCGCAGCCTGCGGCCGGCAAAGGCGCGGAAGCGCTGCAACGCGCGCTCATCGATATGGGTGCAGCCGAGCGACAGCGCATTGTGCTGCGGCGGCTCGATCTCGATCCTGGCACGCCGCGGCGCGCCGGCCTGCGCCGGAATGCGCGCGGCGACGAAGGTGCCGGAGCCGGTGGTTGCCACCGCAAAGCCGTCGGCGATCAGCCGCTCATAGGCCGTGGTGACGGCGTTGCGGCGAAAGCCGGTCTGCCTGGCGAGTGTGCGCGACGGCGGCAGCGGCTCGCCCGGCTTGACGAGGCCGCCGACGATGGTGTGGCACAGCGCCTGATAGAGCCGCTGCTGCGAGGCCGCGCCCGCCGTCACATGCGGGCCGGTGAGGTCGAGCGGCAGCTCCGGCTTGCGTGCCGCGGGCCTGCGGGAATTGGTCGGAATTTTTCGCATGGAATTGGCACTATCGCAGACCAAATGAACAGCTACAACTCTGGACATATTCCAGATTTCGCGAGGCTCACCGTGACCGAAGGCGCGTCCACTCCGTCCTATCCCCTATCGCCCCGCAACCGGGTCAAGCGCCGCCACGATCGCGGCTTCTACGACCACGCCACCGTCCACAAGATCCTGGACGCCTCGATGCTATGCCACGTCTCCTATGTGATCGACGGCCAGCCCTATTGCACGCCGACCTTCTTCTGGCGCGAAGGCACCAAGCTCTACTGGCACGGCTCGAGCGCGAGCCGGATGCTGGAGAACCAGTCCGAGGGCCAGCCCGTCTGCCTGACGGTCGCCCATCTCGACAGTCTGGTGTTGGCGCGCTGCGGCTTCAACCATTCGGCCGACTATCGCGCGGTGATGGCGTTCGGCTCCGCCTATCTCGTCACCGATCCCGCAGAGAAGGAGCGGGCGATCGTCGCGATGGTCGATCGCTTCTTTCCCGAGCGCACCGCGGGCCTGCGCGCCAGCAACAAGCAGGAGATCAAGGCGACCTCGTTCATCGCGATGGAGATCGAGGAGGCCTCGGCGAAGGTGCGCGCCAAGGGCGTCGCCGACGAGGATGAGGATTACGAGTTGCCGATCTATGCCGAGCGCATTCCGGTGCGCACCGTGCTCGGTGCGCCCGAGCCGTGTCCGCGGCTGCTCGACGGCGTGACGCGGCCTGCGACGCTCGATGGCTATTCGGAAGGCCGTCTGCTCGAAGATGCATTGCGGGATGCCTATTTTGCGCAATACCCCGCTGAGTGAAATCAGGTTACGTTGCGGCTCCCACCTTTCTGCCTTTCCCGATGGAGCCACCGCATGACTGCCGAGACGCAACAACGAATCCTCAGCGCCGTTGACGAAGGATTCGATGCGCAGCTTGCGACGACGCAGGCTTTCGTCGCGATCCCCTCGACCCGCGGCGCCGAGGGGCCGTGCCAGGACATGATCGCCGATCTCCTGCGCGAGCGCGGCTACGAGGTCGACGACTGGCACATCAATCTCGACGAGCTGAAGGACCTGCGCGGCTTCGGCCCGATCGAGCATGATTTCTCCAAGGCCCGCACGGTGGTGGGTACCTACCGTCCGGCCACCAACGCCGGCAAATCGCTGATCCTGCAGGGCCACTGCGACGTGGTGCCGACCGGCCCGGTGGAGATGTGGGAGACGCCGCCGTTCTCGCCCGTCATCAAGGACGGCAGGATGTACGGCCGCGGCGCCTGCGACATGAAGTCCGGCACCATCGCCGCTCTCTATGCGCTGGATGCGATCAAGAAGGCCGGGCTGAGGCCGACAGCGCGGATTCACTTCCAGTCCGTGATCGAGGAAGAGAGCACCGGCGTCGGCGCGCTCTCGACCTTGCAGCGCGGCTATCGCGCCGATGCCTGCTTCATCCCGGAGCCGACCAACGGCAAGATGATCCGCTCGCAGGTCGGCGTGATCTGGTTCCGCCTGAAGGTGCGCGGCTTCCCGGTGCATGTGTTCGAGGCCGGAGCCGGCTCGAACGCGATCATGGCGGCGTATCATCTGGTGCACGCGCTGGAGAAGCTCGAGATCGCCTGGAACGAGCGCGCCAAGGCCGACAAGCATTTCAAGGACGTCAATCATCCGATCAACTTCAATCCCGGCATCATCAAGGGCGGCGACTGGGCCTCCAGCGTGCCGGCCTGGTGCGACGTCGACTGCCGGATTGCGGTGCTGCCGGGCTGGTCGATCGCCGAATGCCAGAAGGAGATTCTGGCCTGCGTGTCGGCGGCGGCGCGCGATCATCGCTTCCTCTCCAACAATCCGCCGCAGGTGGAATGGTCGGGCTTCCTGTCGGAAGGCTACGAGCTGGTGAATTCCGAGGCGCCGGAGGCCGCCTTCGCCAAGGCGCATCAGGCGGTCTATGGCGGCGCAGTGGAAGATCGCGCCTTCACCGCGCTGACCGACACGCGCTTCTACGGCCTGAACCACGACATCCCGAGCCTTTGCTTCGGCGCCAGCGGCGCGGCGATGCATGGCTTCAACGAATATGTCGAGCTGGACTCGCTGCGGAAAGCGACCAAGGCCATGGCGCTGTTCATCGCGGAATGGTGCGGGGTGGAGAAGGCGTAGCCTTTTGTGTTGCGGGCTCGGCGCGCTATCGCTCCGTTTGCCGGGGGGCTCGGGCGAGGAACATTGCCCGAGTGGAGAGAGCCCGGCGCGCCGCTGGCCTCCGCAATCGGGAGAGGCGAATGGAACCCGCGGCCCAATCGACCACTTGCCTGAAAAGCGATCCCGATGCTTTAAGCTTCAAATAAGGGCTGGGCGAACAACCCCGCCGGTGGCAGAGTGGCGTCCGATCGACGGCGAATCCTCGGAGAGCCACGATGCGCGATTGGGATGATGCCTACGCCAATTCGGCCCACGTGCCGGGTTCGGACGAGCTGCCGGCGCGGTGGGCGAAGCGCGCGGCCGCCTATCGCGCCAGACTCAAATCATTCAGGCCGGACATCGCTTATGGATCCGAAGAGCGGCAGCGTCTCGACTTGGTCTTGCCGGACGGCGACAGCAAGGGTCTCGTCGTCTTCGTGCATGGCGGTTATTGGATGCGCTTCGATAAATCGTCATGGACCGACCTCGCGGAGGGCGCGCGAAGCCACGGCTGGACGGTGGCGCTGCCAAGCTACACGCTGACACCGGCCGTGCGCATCTCCGACATCACGACCGAGATTGCGGTCGCGATTGCCTCGGCTGCCGCCCAGGTCTCGGGGCCTATTCGATTGGCCGGCCATTCCGCAGGCGGCCATCTCGTTACGCGCATGCTGTGCGACGACGGCCTTCTCGAACCTGAGGTCTACGACAGGATCGCGGCGACGCTGTCAATCAGCGGTCTGCACGACCTGCGACCGCTCCTGAAGACCGTGATGAACGAGACGCTCCGGATGAACATGGGCGAGGCAGCGCTCGAAAGCGCCGCCTTGCATCTGCCACGGGGCAAGTCGCCGCTTACCACCTGGGTCGGCGGTAGCGAACGACCCGAGTTTATCCGTCAGGCAGAGCTGATGGCCAACATCTGGACTGGATTCGACGTGCCCACGCACCTCGTCGTCGACCCCGGGCATAACCATTTTACTGTTGTCGATGGGCTGAAGGATCCATCCTCTGCCATCACGAGGCGTCTTCTGGGCCTTGTTTGAGGCAGTGGATCGATCGAGAGGATGTGTCATGAGCAGCAGCCACTACGATCCCGCGGTCGAGGGCGCCGAGACCGATTTCGCCCGGAAAATGTCGTATGGCGACTACCTGCGGCTCGATGCACTGCTTGGCGCCCAGCATCCGATTTCGGAGGCGCACGACGAGATGCTTTTCATCATCCAGCATCAAACCTCCGAACTGTGGATGCGGCTCGCCATCCACGAGCTCCGTGCCGCCCGTCACGCCATCGCCCGCGAAGATGTGTCGCCGGCGATGAAGATGCTCGCGCGTGTCTCCCGCATCTTCGAGCAGCTGAACAATGCCTGGGATGTGCTACGTACCATGACGCCCAGCGAGTACACCCATTTCCGTTCGAGGCTGGGTCAATCCTCTGGCTTCCAGTCGTATCAATACCGGCTGATCGAGTATCTGCTCGGCAATCGCAATGAGGCGATGTTGAAACCGCACGCGCATGCCCCCGAGGTGGTGGCTTTGCTCAAGACCGAGCTTGCGACGCCGAGCCTTTATGACGAGGTGCTCCGGTTTGCCGACCGCAAGGGGCTCACCATGCCCGTGACCGTCCTGTCACGCGACGTCCACGACACCCATCACTTCGACGAGGGCGTGATGCAAGCCTGGCGCCGCGTCTATGAAGCTCCCGAAGCCAACTGGACGCTCTACGAGCTCGCCGAGAAACTGGTCGACTTCGAAGATTATTTTCGTCGATGGCGCTTCAATCACGTGACGACGGTGGAGCGCGTCATCGGCTTCAAGCGCGGCACTGGCGGCACCGATGGGGTCAGCTATCTGAAGCGGATGCTCGAGGTCGAGCTGTTTCCTGAACTGTGGCGCGTCCGTACCATCCTCTGAGCGAATGGCCATGATCGAAGCGAAATCGCAATTGCGCGTCTACGACGACACCAAGGCAATGTTCCATCTGCCCGCTGATGTCATCTATCTCGACGGCAACTCGCTCGGTGCGCTGCCAACGGCCGTTGCCGAACGCGTTGCGCATGTCATCACGGCCGAGTGGGGCGATGAACTCATTCGCGCCTGGAACAGCGCTGGCTGGTACGTGCAGCCGCGTCGCGTTGGCGACCGCCTCGCTCGCCTGATCGGCGCCGCTCCAGGCACGGTGATGATCGGCGATACGTTGTCGCTCAAAGTTTATCAGGCGCTTGCGGCCGCGCTCGAGATGAACCAGGAGCGCAAGGTCGTTCTGTCCGATACGGGTAATTTCCCGACCGATCTCTATATGGCGGAAGGGCTGATCGCCACGCTCGGGCGTGGACATCAATTGCGGCTGACGGCCCCGGAGGAGGTCGAGCCATCGCTGTCGGACGAGATTGCGGTGCTCTATTTGACTGAGGTCGACTACCGCACCGGCCGTCGCCACGACATGCGGACCCTGACCGCGAAGGCGCATGCGCTCGGCATCGTCACGGTCTGGGATCTCGCGCATTCGGCCGGCGCGCTGCCTGTCGATCTTGCCGGCGTCGGCGTCGATTTCGCAGCCGGCTGCACCTACAAATATCTCAACGCGGGCCCCGGCGCTCCGGCCTTCCTCTACGTCGCGCCCCGGCATGCTGATCAGGCGCGCGCTGCGTTGTCGGGCTGGATGGGGCACGCAAAGCCGTTCGCTTTCGACCTCGGCTATCAACCTGCTGATGGCGTCGAGCGCATGCGTGTCGGCACACCGCCGGTGCTGGCGATGGCCGCGCTGGAGGCATCGCTCGACATCTGGGATCGGGTCGATATTGGCGAAGTCCGCGCGCGCTCACTCGCGCTCGGCGACTTGCTGATTGCTGAGATCGCACGACGCTGTCCGTCGCTGAGGCTGGTAACGCCGCGGGCGCATGCGCAGCGCGGCTCGCAGGTTTCCTTCGCCTTCGCCGGCGGGTATGCCGCCATGCAGGCGCTGATTGCCCGCGGCGTGATCGGCGACTTCCGGGCGCCGGACATCATGCGGTTCGGGATCACGCCGCTCTATATCGGCGAAGCCGAGGTGCTGAAGGCCGCCGGGATCATTGAGGAGGTGATCAATGGCGAGGTGTGGCGCCGGCAAGAATATCAGGTCGTGAATGCGGTGACGTGAGCAACGAGCGTTATCCCGAAGCCTCATAGTGACTGCGGCGAGCAATCAAAGGTGCCGCGCCCACAACGCCTTGACGATCGCATCGAGCCCATCGGTCAGCGCAGCAGGGCCGGGCTGCAGGATGATCGGCGATTTGATCTCGACGATGCGGTCGTTGCGGACAGCCGGAATGTCGCTCCAGCCGGGGCGCTGGCGGATGCGGTCTGGCACGACCTTCTTGCCGCACCAGGAGGCCAGGATCACGTCGGGCATCGCCTCGCGCACGGCATCCGGCGTGACGATGCGATCTTTGGCGGCCTTGTGCGCGCGCAAGTGCGGCAATGCGTCCGTGCCGCCCGCGATCTCGATCAGTTCGGAGACCCACCCGATGCCGCTGATCAGCGGATCGTCCCATTCCTCAAAATAGACTTTTGGCCGCGGCCCCGGGCGCGGCGCGGCTGCAATCGCGGCCAGCCGTTGCTCGAGGCTTTGCGCGAGCCCACCGGCGCGATCGGCGGCGTCGACCATCGCGCCGAGGGTGCGGATCATCGCCAGGATGCCGGCGACGTCACGCTGGTTGAAGACATGGACGGCGACGCCGGCACGGACGAGATCGGCAACGATGTCGGCCTGCAGATCGGAGAAGGCGAGCACCAGATCGGGGTCGAGCGCCAGAATCTTCGGAATGTCGGCGGATATGAAGGCGGACACGCGCGGCTTCTCGCGGCGCACCTGCGGCGGCCGCACCGCATAGCCTGAGACGCCGACGATGCGGTCTTGTTCTCCGAGCAGATAGAGCGTTTCGACCGTCTCTTCGGTCAGGCAGACGATCCGGCGGGGAGGGAAGTCGCGCATCGGCGAGGTATGCAGGCTGGGCGGCACATTGTCACGGTGGCGATAACGTCATGGTCGCCATTACCTCGGACGTCATTGCCGGGCCCGATCGAGCAATCCATCATACCGGCACCAAACCTCGAAGACGGCCACAAAGCAGGGAGTGCCCATGACGCCGCTCGAAAAGATCCAGTCGATGAAGATGCCGTTTGCGGAACTGAAGGGCGTCACGTTCACCGAGGCTGGCCAGGATCGCGTGGTCGCGAAAATGCTGGTGCGGCCGGACCTCTGCACCCTCCGCAACACGATCCACGGCGGCGCGGTGATGGCCTTTGCGGACTCGGTTGGCGCCGCCGCCACCGTGATCAACCTGCCTGAGGACGCCAAGGGCACCACGACGCTGGAGAGCAAGACCAACTTCATCGGCGGCGCCAAGGAGGGCACCACCGTGATCGCGACGGCGACGCCGGTGCACCGGGGCCGGCGGACCCAGGTCTGGCAGACCAGGCTTGAGACCGAAGACGGCAAGCTGGTCGCCGTCGTCACCCAGACGCAATTGGTACTATGATGGGGCAATGATGTGATTTACCGATCACATCATTGTTTACTTAAATGAATCTAGACACTTGAATTATATGGTGCAGCGCACAATATAGGAGCTGCTAGGGACTCGACGCCTCCTCGAGGGCTACCAAGAGGAGTTATGAAATGAACTATGATTCCATCCGTCCGACGGCTGCCAAGGGTACCGTGCGGACGTTGAGCCAGCAGGAGGAGCTCCCTCTGTTGCGCGATCATTTGCTGCGGCTGGATCGTACCAGCCGTCATGATCGTTTTCATGGCTTCATCGACGACAGCTTCATCCGCCGTTATGCCGAGCGCTGCGCCAACGACGGGACGGTCATCATCGCTTATTTCGAGGATGGCGTGGTCCGCGGGGCGGCGGAACTGCATCCGCCGGAGCAGTCACCGGATGCCCAGCCCGAGATCGCCTTCAGCGTGGAGCGGTCGGTGCGGCGCAAGGGCGTCGGCAGCACGCTGTTCCGCAAGCTGATCGCCGAGGCACATGCCAAGGGTTACACCAATCTGCGTATCACCACCGGCGCGCAGAACGACGCGATGCGTACACTCGCCACCAAGTTCGGTGCGCAGCTGACCTTCCGTCACGGTGAGTCGACCGGCAGCATCGACTTGACCGAGCAGCACCAGGCTGAACCGGCGCCCGCACTCGCCCCGGTTACACCGGTCGAAGCTGCGCGCGCGATCGTCGACATGAACCGCGCCTATTGGCGCATGGTGATGCAGATGTCCGGCTGGGGCCGGGCGGCCTGAATTCAGATCTAAGATGAAATACAAAAAGGGCAATCCGCTCAGTGGATTGCCCTTTTTCTTTGAGCTAACGGATGTTGTTTCTCAGGTGCCGGTGCGCTTGGCCGGCGCGAGACGGCGGACCACGCGGCGCTCGACTACGACGGAGCGCTGCGCGCCCTGTTCGCCGGCGATCACGCGGGTCGCGGTGCCGGTACGGGCGCTGACGCGCGCGGTCTTCTTCACCTCGGCCAGGACTTCCTCATAGGGCAGCCCCATCAGGGACGACGCGATCTCGGCCTGGGCCTCCACGTCATCGGTAATACCGATGGCGGCGAAGATTGCCTCCTCCAGCGTCGGCGGATCGTGCCGCACGCGCCTTGTGCCGTATTTGGTGTTCCAGTCTCCGCTCATCGCCGCCTCATCCTTGAATCGCGGGAGATACGTAAGGTGCCCAATGTTGCATTGCAATATGAATGTGAGATGGCAATCCAGCCATGCAGCTAGAGTCTCTCAATCTTGTGAGCGTCATAAAGTTCGATCGTGGTCGCTGCTGCGGCAAGCGATTGCAGGGACCGCACGAAATCACGTGACGCAGGGACTGCGAAATGCGCCGCCAGCGCGCCGCGGTCGGCCCATTGCTCGAAAAACACCAGCCGGAGCGGATTCTCGCAGTCGACGTGGACCGCGTGCGAGATGCAGCCGGGCTCGGTGCGCGAGCGATGGACATGCTCGAGGCTCAGCCGTCGCACTTCGTCGAAGCTGTCGGGGCGGGCGGTGACGCTGCCGGTGACGACGATCATGATCTCCCCCAGTTTGTTACGGGGCGGCTTCGGCCCCTGATGCACTCATCGGCTGTTGCGGCCAGCGCTTCAGCGCGGCGCGGCCGGCATCGGTCAGCACATAGATACCGCGCTCGGCACGATCGAACCAGCCGTAGACATTATGCAGCAGGATCTTGCCGGCGTCCGGAATGTCGGTGCGCAGGTCGCGAACCCGCCGTGGCCCGTCCGAGAGTGCACAGGCGCAGGCCAGCGCCTGCTGGCGGTAGGCGGTCATGATCGGCGCGCGCGTCGATCCGCCCATGGCGGGATCGCCCTTGCGCTTGCGGTGCTCGGTGATCAGGCGCGAGCGCTTCTTCGGATTGCGGCGCGGTGCCGCGGTCGGCGGCGGCACCAGCACCTCGACGTCGCCGCGGTCGGTGACGCCAAGCATGCCGAAGCCGAGCCGCCGGCACAGATTGCGATAGCGCGCGTCGCTCTCGCGGCCCTTGCCGCGGGCCGACACCTTGGCCGCGATCCACACTTCGTCGGCGGCGCCCGCACGGTCCACCGCCTGCAGGATCAGTTCGAGATTGAAGGCGAGCTTGAGTTCACCGATCACGACGACCGGTGGGTCATCGCCGCTCAATGCCACGAGGTCGCAGCCGCCGATCTCGCCCTTGACCGTGAAGCCGAGCTTTTCCAGGAAGCGTTTGACGGGCAGGTAAAGCGCGGTTTCCAACGGCGAGGGCTCCGGCGGCCGCTTTGGCCGCGACTCAATTCGCAGCAGCATAGCCCGGAAAGGCTGCGGCCGATGCGGATGGAATTTGCTCAAAGCCTGTTCCAGCGGCTATTGTACAGCCGGGCAAGGCGCGACCAATTTCATGATCCGGAACGGGCTCTATCACATCACCGTCGAATTTCTTGACGGCGTCTCTGGCGGCAACCAGGGCGTCATGGTGCTGCGCGATGGCCAGATGCGCGGCGGCGACTCGTTCTTCTTCGCCCATGGCAGCTACACCGCGGCCGACGGCAAATGGAAGGGCGAGGTCACCAATGAGGAGCATTCGCCGACCTATGGCGAGCGCCCGGTGTGGGAACGCAAGGTCGTCACCATCGGCTTCACCGGCACCTACACCGACCAGACCGCCGAGGGTGACGGCATGGCGCTCGCCGGCAAGCAGAGCATCCGCTTCAGGTCGAAGCTGCGACTGCTGGTTGCCGACTAAACCCGTCCGTTCACGGGCAGCAGCGCGCCGGTGACGGCGCTCGCTGCATCGCTGGCGAGGAACAGGATCACCTCGGCGAGTTCCTTCGGCGTCACCCATTTGGAGATATCGGCCTTCGGCATCGCGGCGCGATTGGCTGCGGTGTCGATGATCGAGGGCAGCACGGCGTTGACCGTGACCTTGCCCTTGAGTTCCGCGGCGAGCGACTCGGTGAGGCGATGCACGCCGGCCTTCGACGCGGCATAGGGCCCCATGCCGGAGGCGGCCTGCAACGCGCCCAGCGCGCCGATATTGATGATGCGTCCGGCGCCCGACTTGATGAGATGCGGAATGGCCGCGCGCGACGTGTTGAAGGCGGTCATCACGTTCATCGCATACATGCGTTGCCAGGTCGCGGGATCGCCGTCGCTCACCGCTTCGAAGGTGAAACCGCCGGCGATGTTGATCAGCCCGTCGAGCCGGCCGAAATGCGCGGCCGCCTTGTCGATTGCGGCGGTCGCCTGCGCCGTGTCGGTGAGATCGACACCGCCGAGCTCGATACGGTCGGCCGTTGCCGCGAGCTGCGAAGCCGCATGATCGACGCCGGCGACGCGCGCGCCACGCGCCAGCGCTTCCTCGGCGACCACCTTGCCAAGCGCGCCGAGGGCGCCGGTGATGACGATGGCTTTTCCGTTCATGGTGGTCTCCGTACGCACGGGCTGGCTGAGTGCTCACTATGATCAGGCGGAATTCATTTGCAATGCCGCCAAATTCGTCTCCTACTGCGCGCATTCATCAGTTCATTCACCCCAAGGATGTTTGCGATGCCGACACCGAGGCCCTGCGAAACCCATCTCGACATCGTCAAGTTCAGCCATCCGCTGCCGCACTTCGCCGAAGCGCTGCGGCATCAGCGCAAGGTCAAGGTGGTGGCGCTCGGATCGTCGTCGACGGCGGGCGCCGACAATGTCATGCCGTTTCCGCCGCGGCTCGAAATGCTGCTGCGGCAACGCTTTTTCGGCCGGATGATCGATGTGATCAATCGCGGGGTCGGTGGCCAGGAAGCACCGGAGGAATATTCGCGCATCGAGTCCGACGTCAGCGCCGAAGCCCCGGTGCTGGTGATCTGGCAGGTCGGCACCAACGCGGTCTACAAGAGCTACAATCCCGCGGAGGTGCGTGCCACGCTGGAGGCCGGGCTCGACGTGCTCGCCGCGCTGCCGCTCGACGTGATCGTGATGGATTCCCAATATACGCAGGCGATCGTCGGGACGCAGGCCGCGCTTGATCTCGCCAATGTGATCATGCCGATGATCGTGGAGGTGACCGCAAGCAAGAAGGTGAATCTGTTCAGCCGCTTCGCGCTGATGAAGCGCTGGGCCGATGACGGGATTCCGCTCGCCGAGCTCGACGATGGCGGACAGCTTCACACCAGCGAATGGGCGACCAATTGCGTGACCCAGTCGCTGTTCGCTGCGATCGATGACGCGTTGAAGCCGGAAGCGATCGCGTAGGCCTGCTTGCGTGAAGTCCGACTACGTAAGACTACGGGGGAGGGGTGGTTGCGTAAAATTTGCGGCAGTTCTGTAAGTCGTTTGCAGAACCCTGTCCCTTAGAAGCGGAACTCCAGCCAAGGTAGGGGTTTTCGATGGGATATCTTCCGGACCACGGTTTACCGCTCGTTCAGCTTAAGGAGCAGCGGCGCGATCTCGTGGTGGCGCTGCAAAACCGTAACGGACCGGTGGGCAGCTGGGAATTGATGCAGATCGCAGCGATCCAGCAGGCGATCTCGGCATTCGAGGACGTGATTGCCGACCTCGATGCCGAACTCGAGCTCGAGGCCGCCGCGGCCTGAGCCAATGGCCTGATCAGCTGGGCTGATCAGGCTTGCAGATAGCGGCCTTCAAGCGCCTTGCGCTCGGCCTCGCCGAGCCCGAGGCCCTCACGGAAATAGCCGTCGAGGCTGCCATAGTCGGCATCGATCGCCTCGAACGCCGCTTCCAGAAATGCCGCGCGTACGGTGCCGAGCACCTGCTTAACGTCGTCGGGCAGCTCGGTGCTGTGGGCCGGATCGCGCTTGTAGTACTGATTGGTCAACAGATAGTCGTCCGCGATCGCCGGCTCGGACACGCCGAGTGCGTGCAGGATCAGCGCACAGGCAAAGCCGGTGCGATCCTTGCCCGCGGTGCAGTGGATCACCAGCGGCGCGCGGTCCTCGAGCAGATGGGCAAACAGCGTGCGATAGCGCGGCGTGTTGTCCTGCACATAGCCGCGGTAGGACTCCCGCATCACGTCGATCGCATCGGCTTCCAATAGTTGACGGCTGCCCGCGATCGCGCGCAGCGCAGCCACCACTGTCGGCTCGACCGGAAGCGAATGCACGGTCACGTCGCTCATGCTGCACAGCGCCTCGGCGCGCTCGGCGACGCCGCGGAAATCGAACGCACTCTTGACCCCGAGCGAGCGCACCACGGCAACGTCCCGCTCGGTGAGATTCGCCAGATGGTTGGAGCGGAAGATCTGACGCCAGCGCACGATCCGGCCGTCGTGCGTCTGATAACCGCCGAGGTCGCGAAAATTGCTGGCGCCGGCGAGATTGAGGTGACGGGCAGGGGCGTCTGACATCGGGCGGGCCTGTTGCAGCTGTTGAGGTCTTGGCTCAATCTTTGGCGCAGAAATAAGGGCGCAGACAGGTCTATAACCGTCGTCTCGGGGAGAGAATATGACTTATCGCGGGGGCGCCATTCTGGTTGGCGCATTTGTTTTGGAGATATTCGGTTCCTCGGTGGCGCCGGCGCAGTCCGCCTTCCGGAATTATCATTGTGCCGACGGCACGCAATTCATTGCGGCTTTCTTCAACGGCGATAGCCGCGCGCATCTGCAACTCGACGGCAAGGCGGTGACGTTGACGAAGCGGCTGTCGCTGACGGGCGCACGTTATAAAGGCGGCGGCGTCACGCTCGAGATCACGCGCGCCGGATTGACCAGGCTCCGGCATGCCAAGCGGCCGCTGACGGCCTGCGAGCTCGCATGAAACGAGCTGGCATGAAAAAAGGGCCGAAACGTTGCGTTTCGACCCTTCTCTATTGTTCTGATGCTGTCTGACGTTTGGGCGTCACGCCTCGCTGTTGCATCGACATCAGTGATCGCGGCTCGGCTTGGCGTCGTCGATGGCGGCCTGATGGTACCAGCTCTCGCTGCAGGCCGAGGTCTCGACCTCTGAAGCAAGCTCGCGCGCCGTCCGCATGTCGCCGTAGCGGCGTCCGCCGAGGGCCGCGCGGCCCCCCGCCGGAAATTGATAGATCGTTGCCGATCCCTGATTTTGGCCCGTGGTGATCATGTCAAAGTCTCCTGTGGCCGGAGCGAGCCTCCATGGTGCGCCCGACTCATTCGCGTGTGGTTACCGTGATCTCGATATCGGCCCGGGCCTGCCCCGGTGCAAGTTGACCAAGAAATAGTCATTCTCTGTTTAATTCGTGTGCAAATCTGGGTTTGCCTCCTGCGAGGCAGGATGCCGCTGACCAACGCTTGGGCCGAAGAGTTGGTTGCTGGGCGACGGACCCTTGGACACGAACTGTCATACAGCGCTGCCGCCGCATTAATCGGCTGACGATGTCGTAGCCGAATTTGCTGCAGAAACGGGCGGCGGAGGGGGCGGAGAGAAGAATTTGGCTGACCGCGGCGCATGCCAGCCGCGCTGCTATGTCGCAGCTAAAAATGCGATGTCCGCTGTGGACATCCGTGAACTGGGTGGGTGCCGCAGTGCAGCGACTGGCATTTTAATTGCTTAGTAAGAGCCGGCCGATGGTGGCCGGGTACGCGTGCGGCGACCGACTGGCTTTCGGTTCCTCACGGTTTTGCATCATCAACAGAGAGGTTCAATGACCAAGTACAAGCTCGAGTATATCTGGCTCGACGGATATACGCCGACGCCGAGCCTGCGCGGCAAGACGCAGATCAAGGAATTCGCGTCGTTCCCGACCCTCGAACAGCTTCCGCTGTGGGGCTTTGACGGTTCGTCCACCCAGCAGGCTGAAGGCCACAGCTCTGACTGCGTGCTGAAGCCGGTCGCCTGCTATCCCGACGGTGCGCGCGAGAACGGCGTGCTGGTGATGTGCGAAGTCATGATGCCCGATGGCAAGACGCCGCATGTCTCGAACAAGCGCGCGACCATTCTGGACGACGAAGGCGCCTGGTTCGGGTTCGAGCAGGAATACTTCTTCTACAAGGACGGCCGTCCGCTCGGCTTCCCGGAGGCCGGTTATCCCGCGCCGCAGGGTCCGTACTACACCGGCGTCGGCTATTCGAACGTCGGCAGCGTCGCCCGCAAGATCGTCGAAGAGCATCTCAATCTCTGCCTGCACGCCGGCATCAACCACGAAGGCATCAACGCCGAGGTGGCGAAGGGCCAGTGGGAATTCCAGATCTTCGGCAAGGGCTCCAAGACCGCCGCTGACCAGATGTGGATGGCCCGCTATCTGATGCTGCGTCTCACCGAGAGCTACGGCATCGACATCGAATTCCACTGCAAGCCGCTCGGCGACACCGACTGGAACGGCTCGGGGATGCACGCCAACTTCTCGACCAAGTACATGCGCGAAGTCGGCGGCAAGGATTATTTCGAAAGCCTGATGAAGGCCTTCGACAAGAACCTGATGGACCACATCGCGGTCTACGGCCCGGACAACGACAAGCGCCTGACCGGCAAGCACGAGACCGCGCCGTGGAACAAGTTCAGCTACGGCGTGGCTGATCGTGGTGCCTCGATCCGCGTGCCGCACTCCTTCGTCAACAATGGCTACAAGGGCTATCTGGAGGACCGCCGCCCGAACTCCCAAGGCGACCCCTACCAGATCGCTTCGCAGATCCTGAAGACGATCTCCGAAGTGCCGACCGGCGCCAAGGCTGCGGCTTAAAATGGCTGCGGCTTAAGTAACGATCGGAGCCGGATGGAGCCATTCGGTATTGCAATAGGGTCCGCCAGGGCGACTGCCTTGGCGGACCTTTGCACTTTAACGACAGTCTTTGCGGGCGGCGCTCCGCCGAAAGCGGTTTCGCTGCGTTATGAACCGCGCTAGACAACGCTTGTATCTTGGCTGCCGGGGACACGGCGCTTGTTTGAGGGGTTTTACAAGGTCCGGTTCGAGCTGGGCGGCACCGTCGGCCGCAGCGTGATGTATGCCGGCGACGGCAAGATGCTCGGCGGCAACTCGGCGTTCGCCCATATCGGCACCTACGAGAAGGACGGCGACGACGTCGCGGTCGAGATTCAGACCGTCCGCCACAACCCCGACCTGAACTACCGCGCGATGGCCGGTACCGACGACGCGACGCTGCTCGCCAAGGGCTGGCCGGACGGCGATCTCTACCGCTTCAAGGGCGAGCTGAAGGAATTGCCCGGCGTGCCGTTCCAGTCGGTGATGACGCCGATCACGGGAGACGAAGTGCCGATCGCCGGCGGGGTTGGCGAGGGCGGTATCGTCAACGGACTCTATTCGATCCACATCCAGCTGCTCGATGGGGTCGATGGCAGCCTCACGGGTGTGATGCTGCTGAACAATGGCCGCATCCTCGGCGGCGATGCGTTCTTCTACTATCTCGGCACCTACACGTCAGAGAAAGGCCGCTGGAAGGGCCAGATCCTCAATCAGGAACACACCTCGGCGATGGGCGAGAACCCGATCTTCGGTGGCCATGAGGTCGGGATCGGCTTTGCAGGCACCTGCGACGCGGAGAGCGCCGTGCTGGAGGCGACCGCGCTTGCTGGTAAGCGCAGCCTGCGCCTCACCGCCACACTCAAGCTGATGCGGCGGGCCTAAGCGACATGAGCAGTTCGGTTCGCGTGCTCTCGACATTGGCACTGAAGGGCGCGGTCGCGCGCCTTGCCGAGGCTTATCTGGCGGCGAGCGGCGTTCGGATCGATGCCGATTTCGCGCCGACCCTGGCGCTGCTCGAACGCCTGCGCGGTAGCGAGGCGGCCGATCTCGTGATCCTGACGCGTGAAGGCCTCGCCGAGATGATCGGCGAGGGCCGCGTTGCGCGGGACAGTGCGGTCGATCTCGCGCGCTCCTATGTCGGCGTCGCAGTGAAGGCGGGTGCCGTTCATCCCGACATCGCCACCGAAGTCGCGCTGTGTTCGGCGCTACTCGGCGCACGGGCGGTGGCCTATTCGCGGCTCGGTGCCAGCGGCATCCTGTTCGCGCAGCTGATCGCGCGTCTCGGCATTGCGGAGGCGATCAACGCGCGGGCGGTGATCATTCCGATGGGCTTCACCGCGGAGAGGCTTGTCACCGGTGAAGCCGATCTTGCGATCCAGCAGATCAGCGAGTTGAAGCAGGTCGACGGTATCGAGGTCGTCGGGCCAATTCCCCTGGGCTTGCAGACGCCGGCGGTGTTCTCCGCGGGCCGCATGACGACGTCGGAGCGCACGGAGGCGGCCGATCATCTGCTGCGCTACCTGTCCTCGGCCGATGTCGCGCCGGTGCTGCGCGAGACCGGACTCGAGCCTTGAATTTGCCTGCACCGCGACGCAACCTGCTGATCATGTTCAAACCGCTCCAAGCCATTCTTGTTGCCGCGGCGCTGGCAGCGCCGGTACTTGCTCGTGCGCAATCGGCCGATCTCGTGCTGTGCGACCGGCTCGCAGCCGATCCCTCTGATCCCGACAAGCCGGCCGACGTGAAGGGCGTGGGCGACATCGCGTCAGCCGATGTCGCGACCGCGATCAAGTATTGCGGATTGGCGGCAAAATCGTCGCGCCGCGCGATGTACGAGCTCGGCCGCGCCTACGCCGCCAACCGGCAGACGGCGGAAGCCGCAAGCGTCTGGCGCAAGGCCGCCGACAAGGGCTCGACATCGGCGATGGTCGAGCTCGGCGTGCTCTACGGCAACGGCACCGGCGTCGCCAAAGACGAGGCGCAGGCGCGCAAATTGTTCGAGCGTGCGGCGCAGGCCGGCAACGCGCGCGGCGTCAGCAATCTCGCCGCACTCGGCGGCAGCACGGCGTCAGACCCCGCACGCGCGCGCGAATTGCTCGCCAAGTCTGCCGAGACCAATGCCGAGGCGCAGTACCAGCTCGGCATGATGCTGGCTGAAGGCAAGGGCGGTGCGCAGGATGATGCCGGCGCGCGCGCGTTGTTCGAGAAGGCTGCCGCGCAGAACCATCCGGGCGCGCTGGAGCGGATGGGCGCCTTCGCGCAGGCCGGCCGCGGCGGGCCGAAGGATGGCGATGCGGCAAAAGCCTATTATGAACGGGCAGCCGCGCTCGGCGACGAGGACGCCAAGAAGGCACTTGAGCGCGCGCGCTGTCCCTATGTCATCAAGGACAAGCGCGGCAACGCCGTGACCAATCTCTGCTTCTAATCAAACAGGAACGTCAGCGCCTGCGTCTCGTTGATATGCGAAACGCATTGGCGAGGCGAAGTCATGATCCGCAAGCTGCGTTCCGGCGCGTACCGGCTGTATTCCCGCAAGGTCAATCCGAAGACCGGCAAGCGCCGCAATCTCGGCACCTTCAAGTCGCGCGCGGCCGCGGAGAAGCACGAGCGCGACGTGCAGTATTTCAAGCGGCATTGAAGCTGGTTTGAACTGGCGACAGCGAAGACGCTGCTCTCCCGCTTGCGGGCAGGGCCATCGCATATGGCGCTTGCGGGCTTCTGCGATGTATCCGCGTCGTCATGGCCGGGTTATGGAACGAGGCTGATAGCCGGATGCGATAGCCTGCCATCGCAAGGGCGCACTGACAAATATCGAAAACAACCCCATGCAAAGTAGCCGGCGGCCGCCCGCGCTCGACAAGGCTACGTTCGACACGAGAACTTGACTCGTCGGGCAAATCAGCGGTATTCTTCGATTATCCAGAAATCGTGACGTGAGCCTGCGGCTCCTCCAACACGTCGTCCCTGCGAAAGCAGGGACCCATACGCCGCGGCAGACCTTGTTGAAGGGAATCGTCGTTCCGGCATCGCCCAGCAATTGGCATTTGTGGTTATGGGTCCCTGCTTTCGCAGGAACGACGATGAGGATGGATCTCGATTCAAGGCGTCACACTACGCGGTGATCCCCGCCGCTCACGGCGCGGGGCAGGCCGCGCCGGTTTTCACCCAGGCCTCGACCAGCGCGCCGGCCTGCGCCTGCGTGCCGGGTGCCGGCGAGCGGCCGAAGCCGGGATGCCAGGCCCAGCCGACCAGCGTGTCCTTGCCGATATGCTCGACCAGGTCCTCGACCCTGCGTACGCCGTTGCGCGCGGGGTCGCGGATCTGGGCGCAGATATCGCCGATGGTCTTGCCGGCCCAGGCCATCTCGCGCGGCGCGAGATGCCATTCCGGATGCCCGGGCACGCGGCCGGGATCGAAATTGGCGTGCTGGTGGCAGATCGAGCAGCGCATCGTCGCAACGCCGTGGCCGTCGGTACCGCGCGTGACGGGTGGCTGGTGCATGCGGCTGATATCGCCTTGCCGCGGGCTGTCGCCGGCGGGGTGGCAATTGGTGCAGCGGGGATGGGTCAGCACCTTGCCGAGCTCGGTGAAGATCGCCGCAGAGCGCTGCTCGACATTCTCGATTCCGGCAAAGCTTTCCGGGGAGGCGAGGGCGTGGCTTGCGCTCTCCGATGCCGCGTATCCTGCGCACAGGCTGGTCGCGACCGCCGTCACGACTGCAATGATCCGAAACCGCGTTTCCGATGACATCGCTCGCGGGCTCATTTGTTGGCGGTCAGATAGCGGCTGGAATCGGCGAGGATCACATCGCGCACCGCCTGGTGATATTTGATGTAGCCGGTGCAGCGGCACAGATGGCCGTCGAGCGCATCTGCAATCACGGCCTCGAGCTGGTCGCGCGCGACCGGCGTTTTCGCCAGCCGTTCGAGCAAAACCTGGCCCTCATTGAGGAAGCCGGCGGTGCAATAGCCGCACTGGAATGCGAAGTGGTCGATGAAGGCGCGCTGCAACGCCGAGAGTTCGCCGTCTTTGGCGTGGCCCTCGACGGTGCGGATCGCCATGCCGTCGAAATTCGCTGCCGGCACCACGCAGGTCGGGCTGGTGAAGCTGGTGCCGTCGGGATTATCGATGATGACGGCGCAGCTCAGGCATTGCGCGGCGCCGCAGCCGAACTTGGTGCCGGTCATCCCAAGCATTTCGCGCAGGAAGTCGTTCATCGAGAGGTCGTCACGGACCTCGATCGGGCCGTGCTTGTGGCCGTTGATGGTGAGGGTGAGCGTCGTCACGCAAGCGCTCCCTTGAGCAGGGCTGATGTCACCGGCAGTGAGCGGAAGCGATGGCCGGTGGCATCGTTGATGGCGTTGAGCAGCGCCGGCACGATCGGGATCATCACCACTTCGGCCATGCCCTTCGGCGCTTCGTCCGGCGTCAGCGGCGGCAGCATCTCGATCTCGAGGTCGTGCAGCGGCAGGTCGGAACCGCGCGCGATCAGGTACTGGCCGAGATTCCACTGCCCGTTGCCGGGGCCGCCTTCGAACGGCGGCAGGGTCTCGAGCAGCGCGTAGCCGACGCCCATCGCGAACCCGCCATGGGACTGGCCGAGCACGACTTCGGGCACCAGCGCCTGGCCGCATTCGAACACGCTGTAGGCCTTGGCAATGCGCAGGATGCCGGTCGCGCGCTCGATCTCGACGCGGACCAGCGTGCCGCACATCGAGGTGTAGGCAGTGCCGATCCGGTTGTTGTCGGTCGGCGGAAACTTCACGCTTGTTCGGTCGATCCGCTCGAACCTGCCGCGGCCACGGCGGATCGCCAGCGCATCGATCTCGGCGCGGTATTGCTCGCCGAACAAGGGGAAACGTGCGCGCGACCAGGCCCAGCGCGAGAAGCTGTGCGCTACCGCGCCGGTGACGAAGCCGCGCTTATGCGCGGTTGCCGCAAGCTGCGACAATGGCTGCGGTGCGAGATCGTCGAGCACCAGTTGCCCGCCCTGCCAGCGTGCCTTGTCCCACTGCCGCGCGCGCGGATCGGCCTTGCCGATGTGCCAGAGCTCGAGCGCTGCCGGCCAGAGGCCGAAGCGGAAGATGACGCGCGCCGCCTCGGCCGCCGAATGCGTGCCGACATGGGCACCGATCGACGCACTCGTTGCCGAGCTGATCGCGGGCACCCAGCGCGGGTTCTTCTCGGCGAGGTCCTGGGTCTTCTGATCCATCGTGTAGGGATCGCCCGAGGTGACGAGCCCGAGCGCGTCGAAGCTGTCGACCCGGGAGACGGCGACCTCGTCGGCGACGGCGCCGAGATGGATCACGACCCGGTTCGCAAGTGCGGTACCAATGCCGTTGCCCATCTCGACATGATCGCAGTGGATCGCGATCCGTCCGTCGGGATCGATCTCGACTCGGCCGAGCGAGCAATCCGCGCCCGCGCCGTAATCCTTGGTGACGCAGGCGACGCCGGTGCCGACCAGCCGTCCCTCCGGGGCCTTCTGCTTGAACGCGGCGCGCTGCTGCCAGATCGGATGCGTCTCGAGCTTGTCGAGCATTTCGGGCGTGCGCACCGACACGATGTAGGGATTGCCGGTCATGGTCCGGCCATTCTGTTTGAGCGCATTGTTGCGGCGAAATGCGATCGGATCGACCTTGAGCTCGCTGGCGACCTCGTCGATCAGCACTTCGAGCGCGGTCATGGTCTGCAGCGTGCCGTAGCCGCGCATCGAGCCTGCGGTCACGCCGCGTGAATGCAGCGCCACGGTGGTGACGTCGACCTTCGGGACGTCGTAGATGCCGATCGCTGCGGTCGCTGCGACGGTTGCGACATTGGCGGAGAAGTTGGCGAGCCCGCCGCCGTCGAGCACATGGTCGGCGGCGAACGCCGTGATCTTGCCGCTCGCGCGATCGATGCCGATCCGCGAGCGCATCTTGATCGGGTGGCGTTTGATGCCGCCCTGGAATTGCTGGTAGCGGTCGTGTGCGAGCCGCACCGGCCGTCCCGGGAAGAACATCGCCGCCAGCGCGACGTAAAGCACGAACGGGGTGTGGTCGCGGCCGCCGAAGCCGCCGCCGACATGGGCGAACTGCGCGTTGATGTGCGAGGGCCTGAACGGGGAACGGGCCTTGCCCAGCATGAAGGCGATCGACTCGGTCGCCTCATAGGGCGACTGCACGCCGAGCACCAGTTCGAGCGTTTCGCTGTTGTCGCTGTACCAGGCGAGGCCGCTCTCCGGCTCGAGGAACATCGGATCGACCGACTGGGTCTCGAACTCGCGGTCGAGCACGAGCTGTGACGGATCATCCTTGTCGAGCTGGGCGCGGATCTGCTCGCCATAGGTGGCGGCCTTGGCGTAGTCGGCCTTGGTCTCCTTGGCGAGCGGCAGCCAGACCGGCAGCGCCGCATTCTGGATGCGGCTCGGCGAAACCCAGCCGGCCAGGATCGGCGAGTAGACGTCGGGCGCGTCGGGCGTGGCGCCGGCCACACGCGTGAAGCGATAGGCGCCAAAGTTCGGCAGGGTGACCGGGCCGGTCTCGTCGCCGAATTTGACGAAGCCGACATCGCGCAGCGCGAGGCGCGCCCGATCGAAGGCGTCGAATTGCTCGAAGATCAACAGTGCAACCGGCTGTCCCAGATAGATCGGCGTCTTGCCGATCGGGCAGAACAGATCACCGGTGTAGAACTCCGGCACCCGCGCGCCGATCCGGTCAAGATCGGCTGCGGTGACGACAACGGACGGCTTCGCCGGACCGTCGAGGCGGGCGAGGTCCATGCCGGCATAGACATGCGTGGCATCATTGGCGCGGACCAGGATGGCGTGCGAGGTGGTCGCAGGCCAGCCCGGCATGTCGGCGGCGCGAAAATCGGAGGCGTAGAGTTTTGCGCCGGTGACTTTCGCCACCCCGTCGACACGGCCTGCGCCCTTGGCCGCCGGATTGAAATGGCCGCGCCCGGGCAGTGTCTCGCGGCTCGTGAAAGCCGGCTCCTTCGCAAGCGCCAGATGCGACAGGCTGACTGAAATGCCGCCCGCCGACAGCCACTTCACGAATTCGCGTCGCGAGGGTCGCATGGTCGGATCTTTCATCAACACCTCGCCGGCATATCGCGCCGGGGTTTAACGATCTGTGCAAGACACGCGAAAGTATTGCGGCAAAGCCGATGCAATCGCAACGCCGCAATAGGTCGTGGCCCTCTCACTTGTCGCTTTGGCCTCACTTGAGGTCGGCAATGGTGGCCGGTCCCGGGCCCGGCGTGATCAGCGTCGGCCACTGCTTGGAACCGAACGGCACCAGCGGCGGCAGGAAGGTCGTCATGCCGCGCGTCTTGGTCTCGGCGATGATCGCCTCGCGCGCATCGCCCCCCATCAACTCATAGTCCATCAGGTGGTAGCTGCCGAAGAACAGCGCCCCGACCGAGCGGTCGGCGATGATCCGGGTCAGCGATTCCAGCATGTCCGACGGCGTCGTCGTGAATGAGATGGTCTCGATCAGCATCAGGCGGCTGTTGATGGCATCGGGCCCGAAAAACTGCGCCAGCACGCTGAAGATCACGTTGTTCTGCCGCGCCACATAGATCGTGTTGCTCGCGCCGTAGGTCTTGTCCCAGTCGGCGCCGAGCTGGGTCTTCCAGTCGGCCATGACCGTCATCCAGTGCGCGACCTGGGTCTGTGCGGCCCAGGCGACGTTCTTGGCCAGCAGCGGGGCCTGCTTCTTGCCGAACGCCTCGAGCGTCGCGAAGGGGATGGCGCCGGCGGTGAGGCATTCGTCCATGAAGGCGAGGTTGTTCTTGAGGATGGCGCGGTTGTTGTCACGCCAGTCCGCCTGCATCGGCGTGGCATCGAGCCCGTCGAGCGCCGACTGCATCCGGCTGCGATAGGCCTGCATCGACCCGCGCCATGATTTGTCGTCGGGATTGTTGACATAGGGGCCGACCACCTCGGCCAGCGCCATGGTGCTGTGGCCGACCGACTTGAGCAACTGATAGACGATCGGCACCTGCGGCGCCTCGGTCGGCGGCTTGCCCGGCCGGTACAGGATCAGGCGGCCGCCGGCGCCGGAGAACAGGCCGAGGATCACCGGGTGCTTGTCGAGGACGTTCTTCTGGAAGATCCTTGCCGCATCGCCGTAGAGCTCGAACATGCCGGTGTTGAGTGCGAGCACGTCCTTGGTCGCGACATCGGCCGGCGTCGACGAGGTCTTGCCGGAGATCGGTGCCATGTAGTCGGGCAGCGACTGGGCCAGAGCGGCACCGCCACTGCCGAGCAATAACGCCAGTGCGGCGACCAAACGGAAACAATGGGTCATGTGATGCTCCTTGCAGCCTCCGACCCATGCCGAAGTCCGCGATGCGGCCTCTCGACGATGGCGGATGCGCAATTCTTTTCTGACGCAAATGAACTGGGATGGGCGATCCCGCAGGACGCAACACGACGAGGGCGGGTGCTTACAGCTAAGCGACGAATCGGCGGGTGTCCACACCCGGAGATTACCCAGGGTGGCTGCGCCATAACGTCATACGCCGGCGGAGTCAGCGGAGCTTTCTCATTCAGGGAATCGATCGCGGCGACCGGCTTGTCGATGGCCTCAATCCTTGATCAGGAGCACGCCGCCGATGATGAGCGCGATGCCGGCCAGCCGTGACACCGACACCGGGTGCTGCGCCAGCCCGAACATGCCGAAATGGTCCATCGCGATCCCCGCGAGCATCTGACCCGCGACCACCAGCGCCAGCAAGGTGGCAGCACCAAGTGAAGGCAGCAGCAGGATCATCAGCAAAATGAAGACGCCGCCGAGGATGCCGCCGCTCCAGGCCCACCAGGGCACAGCCGTCACCAGTTTCCAGGACGGAACCGGCTCCCGCGTTGCGACCAGCACGACCGCCATCGTCACGAGCCCGCCAAGATAGCTGACCAGCCCGGCCCATGCCGGCGAGTTGAGGGCGGATCGCAGATTGCCATTCAGGACTTGCTGCGTGGCTACGCTGATGCCGGCGCCGAGCGCGAGAAGATAGAGAAACCAGACCTGCATGTGATGCCCCAGAACCGATCGCCGAAGGATTCCTGTCATATTCCATTGGCAACGATCGTGGCATGCATGAAGCGCGGCGCGAAACCCGCGGAATGGGCTTCCACCCGCGTCCCAGATCGAATAAGAGGCCGCAAACCCTCATTTCCCCAGCATTAAAGCATGATCCGCCTCGATAACGTCTCCAAGCAAGTCGGCCACCAGATCCTCTTCATCGAAGCCTCCGCCGCGCTCCAGAAGGGCGAAAAGATCGGCCTTGTCGGGCCGAACGGCGCCGGCAAGACCACCCTGTTCCGGATGATCTCGGGCCGGGAAATCCCGGATGAGGGCCAGGTCTCGCTCGATCGCGGCATCTCGATCGGCTATTTCAGCCAGGATGTCGGCGAGATGTCCGGCCGCAGCGCGGTCGCCGAGGTGATGGACGGGGCGGGACCTGTCAGCGTGGTCGCGGCCGAGCTACGGGAACTCGAGGCCGCGATGGCCGACCCCGACAAGGCCGACGAGATGGACGACATCATCGCGCGCTATGGCGAGGTGCAGCACCAGTTCGAGGAGCTCGACGGCTACGCCCTCGACGGCCGCGCGCGCGAGGCGCTGGCGGGCCTCGGCTTCAGCCAGGAGATGATGGACGGCGACGTCGGCAAGCTCTCGGGCGGCTGGAAGATGCGCGTGGCGCTGGCCCGCATCCTGCTGATGCGTCCCGACGTCATGCTGCTCGACGAGCCGAGCAACCATCTCGATCTCGAAAGCCTGATCTGGCTCGAGCAGTTCCTGAAGGGCTATGAAGGCGCGCTCTTGATGACCTCGCATGACCGCGAGTTCATCAACCGCATCATCAACAAGGTGGTCGAGATCGACGGCGGCCAGCTCACCAGCTATTCCGGCAATTACGAGTTCTACGAACAGCAGCGCGCGCTCTCCGACAAGCAGCAGCAGGCGCAGTTCGAGCGGCAGCAGGCAATGCTCGCCAAGGAGATCAAGTTCATCGAGCGTTTCAAGGCGCGCGCCTCGCACGCGGCCCAGGTGCAGAGCCGGGTCAAGAAGCTCGACAAGATCGAGCGGGTCGAGCCGCCGCGGCGGCGCCAGACCGTGGCGTTCGAATTCCAACCGGCGCCGCGTTCCGGTGAGGACGTCGTCAGCCTGAAGAACGTTCACAAGGCCTATGGCAGCAAGCGCATTTATGACGGGCTCGACTTCATGATCCGTCGCCGCGAGCGCTGGTGCGTGATGGGCATCAACGGCGCCGGCAAGTCGACGCTGCTGAAACTGGTCGCCGGTTCAACCGAGCCCGACGACGGCGCGGTCGCGGTCGGCGGCAGCGTCAAGATGGGCTATTTTGCCCAGCATGCGATGGATCTGCTCGACGGCGAGCGCACCGTATTCCAGTCGCTGGAAGACGCCTTTCCGCAGGCCGGCCAGGGCTCGTTGCGCGCGCTTGCCGGCTGCTTCGGCTTCTCGGGCGACGACGTCGAGAAGAAATGCCGGGTGCTCTCGGGCGGCGAGAAGGCGCGGCTCGTGATGGCCAAGATGCTGTTCGATCCGCCGAACTTCCTGGTGCTGGACGAGCCGACCAACCATCTTGATCTCGCCACCAAGGAAATGCTGATCAACGCGCTCGCCGAGTTCGAGGGCACCATGCTGTTCGTCTCGCATGACCGGCACTTCCTCGCCGCGCTCTCCAACCGCGTGCTGGAACTGACGCCGGAAGGCATCCACCAATTTGGCGGCGGCTACACCGAATATGTCGCGCGCACCGGCCACGAAGCGCCGGGGTTGCGGAGCTAGCTCAAGCCCGCCACCGCGCGCAAAAAGCTTCGACGTCGCCGGACTGGAATTCCGGGAGGCGCTCCCAGATGGTGTCGGCCGGCCAGTTCCACCACGCGATCTGCGACAGGTCGGCCGCGATCTTGCGGCTGAAGCGCTCCCTGATCGGCCGGGCCGGCACGCCGCCGACGATCGTGTAGGGCGCGACGTCGCGTGAGACCACTGCGCCGGCTGCCAGCACCGCGCCGTCTCCGACGGTGACGCCGGGCAGCACGATCACGCCATGGCCGATCCAGACGTCGTTGCCGATCACGACGCGGTCCGCGCGCCGATCGCTGAAGAAGCCGTGATCGCGCTCGGCGGAGGCCGAGTAATATTCCGGGCAGTAGGTGAAGCGATGCTGCGACGGGCGCTCGACCGGATGATTGGGCGCACCGATCCGGACCTGCGCGGCGATGGCGCAGAAGCGACCGATCACGGCGTCAGCGACCATGCAGCCGCTGCCGAGATAGGAGTAATCGCCAAGCTCGGTGTATTCGATCGCGGTGTCGCCGAGGACTTCGCAGCAACGTCCGACCTTGACCTCCCGCAGCTTGACCGTCGGCTCGATGACGGTTTCGGCAAGCTTGGGGAGGGAAGGATTCGGTTCGGTCATAAGGTTTGTCCTCGATGCGGCGAGCCGTCTCAGTCGCACGATTTCTGTTACGGTGAGATGACAGAAGATGCGGATCTACCGGCCGGTGAGGCGGGCGATGGCCTCGATTTCATTGGTCCAGATGCCGCCGGAATAGTTTTCCGGCAGTCGCCGGAACGTGTCGGCATCGTCGACCCCGGTCGAGAACTCGCCGCCCTGATAGGGGCCGAGCACGAACACCGCGCTGTTGGCCGCCGCCATGCGGTCGAGGAAGCGGTCCGGCCAGCCCCATAGCCAGGGCGCGTAGTTGATCGGCACCAGCACGATGGCGTTGCGGCAGGCGCCCGGCACGATGCCGGTCCAGCCATAGCCGAGATAGCGAACCAGGCAGCTCTTGATCGCTGCGCGCGAAATGGTGCGCGTCTCCGGCGAAAGACGCCGGACGGCCTCGATCGGCTGGTCGCCGCCATAGACCATGATCAGCTTGCGCCGCTCGGCGGGGAGCTGGTTCAAGACCGCCGAGAGCTTCTCGCCTTCGGCGGGATCGCGGCTCTTGATGTTGATCAGGAACCGGCGATCCGGAAAGGTCTTGAGCACCTCATCCAGCGACGGCATCAGGCCGATGCCCTTGCCGCGGAATGGAAAGGTCTTGCCGCCATCGGCCGTGTAGCCATAGCCGATATCGAGCATCTTCAGCCGCGCCATCGCCTGTTCGCGGGTGACGCCCTGGCCGTCGGTCCGGCAATCGACCGTCCAGTCGTGAAACACCGCGAATTCACCATCGGTGGTCGGATGGACGTCGAACTCGACGATGTCCGCGCCGCGATCGAAACTGGCCCGCATCGAGCGGATCGTGTTCTCGAGGTAGTCATGGCTTGGCGGCAGCATGCGCGCCGCGGTGCAAGTGTCGTTCCTGAGATTGCGCTCGTCGAACCGTTGCGCGATGCCGCGATGGGCGAGGAGCACGGGCTTGCCGCCGGAGTGGGGCGCGAGAAGGCTGGAGTTGTTGAGGTAGATTCCGGCTGTGACGGCAACGATCGCCGCTGCCGCGTATTTCAATTTCCTGCCCACGCGACTCGTTTCCTTGCTGGACCGTCGCTCCGGGTAGGAGCCGTTTTGGGTCGATTTGCGGCAGCCCAATCCTTCAAGGCGTCGGCCGCGGCAATCGACCTCAGCATCGCGCAAGCAATTCTGCTCGCGCGATGGGTCATCTCCGCAGCATGGACAACGTTCCGGATGAATTGCGGCAGCAGCGTTCCCGGCAATGCAATGCCGCATGGGGCGCTGCGCGGCGTTCGGCTTGTGAGGCCGGGCGCTGCCCGCTACGCTTTGCAAAAAAGCGGGAGTGAAACGGCATGAAGCAGATCAGGATCGGCGACATCACGATCGACGCGGTGATCGAGCGCGAGGGGCCGTGGCGGCGGCCGCAGGATTTCTTCCCGACCTATAACGATGATGTGTTCAAGCATCATTTGAAGACGATGGAGCCGGAAGTCTTCGATGCCGCGCGCGGCATGATGGTGATCACCTACCAGACCTTCGTGGTGCGGACGCCGCGCTACACCATCCTGGTCGACACCTGCACCGGTGAGGACAAGGGACACCCGCCGCCGTTCGACTTCCCGGGCAAAGAGCGCTGGCGCAACGAACTGATTGCGCTCGGCATCTCCTACGAGCAGATCGACTACGTGTTCTGCACCCATCTGCATATCGACCACACCGGCTGGAACACCACGCTGCGTGACGGGCGCTGGGTGCCGACCTTCCCGAACGCGAAATACGTCTTTCACAAGGGGGAGTATGCGGCCTGGGAGGCCGAGAATGCCAAGGGCGCCAATCCGCCCGGCACGGTGTTTCGCGACAACTGCCTGCCGATCGTCGAGGCCGGGCAGGCGCTGTTGGTCGACGACGACTATGCGCTCGACGACACCGTCACGCTGACGCCGACGCCGGGCCACTCGCCTTGCCATTGCTGCGTCAACATCTTCTCGAAGGGGCAGCGCGCGGTGGTCGCCGGCGATCTGATGCACCACGCGATCCAGTGCCGCGAGCCGGAGTGGTCGGCCAAGCCGGATTGGGATCCGAAGCAGTCGGCTCTATCGCGGCGAAAATTCTTTGCCTCGGTTGCCGAGACCGACACGCTGATCCTGCCGATCCATTTTCCCGCCCCGACGGTCGGTCTGATCAAGGCGGACGGCGAACGCTTCGACTATCGCTTCAAGCGGGAGTAGGCGCGGGCCGCCGGGTGCTCGGTGCTGTCAGACGCGCGCGGTGCGGGTGCGCCGCGGGACCTGGGTCAGAAACCGTTCGAGATCAGCGCACAGGCGATGCGCGAGTTCCTCATCGATCGCGAACGTCGCGACGGTGCCGGCGCAGTCGATTTCGATGGTCCCGCGCAATGGCGCGGCGGAGGTGGTCGACACCTCGATATCTGTCGCTCTGTGCGTTGTCATGTCGTCAACTTCCCCCCTCAGGCCGGTCTGCGTAAATCCTCATTTCGGAATGACGGCGCGTCCCTTGCGCTTTCTTTCTTCGATGAATCTGACGCCGATCTCGCTGCCGTCGACACGGACCAGCTCGCAGCGGCGGAAGGCCAGGCCCCGCGAGGACAACACCAGGAAGAACTCCTGCGCCTTCAGCACGTCGAGCGTTCCATCGACCTCGAGCCGGGCGCCGCTCTGCGAGACGTCGAGCAGGATGCAGCTCCGCCGCCATGTGCCGTCGACGCCCATGAGGTTGACGGGATGGCGCGTATCGAGTTTGACGCGCTCCGCCCTGCGGTCACCATACGTCATGACACCACTCGCACCGCCGGAGAGCGTTTCACAATCACCGCGGCCGGCGCCTTTGCATAGTCGATTTTGGCTGGCGGGTTTGCGGAGGCGCGGGCTGTGCCGGCATCGATGGCGGCGCGGATCGTGTCCCGAAGTTCGGGACGTGCGAGCTTGAGTAGCCGGACCTGCTGGCGCGGCGTCGATCGCATCACGAGATCGGCGACAACACGGTGAGGCAGGTCGCTGCGCGCGATCAACCCGTCCGCAATATCGTCGTCGCGCTCGGCGGCATCGACCATCATCGCAAGACCCGCGCTGGTCATGGCGGCGCCGGGATTGCCCGCGAGAACGCGAAGCACGCTGCTGTCGCCCCGCATCAGCAGAATGTCCGTGAGTTCCGCGTTGACCGCCTTGCGGCCGGCGATCGCGCAGAGGTGTCCCTCGGCCCGCATCCAGGCGATGTCGATCAGGTCGGCATCCGGAATGCAGTCGCACTTTCGCAGGATCGGCGCGGCGACATCGGCGTCATCATGGTTGGCCAGACGGCGTGCGAGCTCCCGCGGCACCACAGGCAAATCGGCGAGCGAGCGGCTGAGCGTGGTCAGGGTCCGCAGCTCGACGCCGTCGGTCAGGCGAACCAGGATGCCGTCGAACATCTCGACGTGATGCGCGCTGAGGCGGTGAACGTCGTCCAGAAACAGGCTGGCCACCTCGCGCAGCATGCGCGTGCGGAGATCGGGGGAGCCGGCTTTCAGGACATGGTCGAGTTTGGCAAAAAGATCGGGCGAGGCAATGACTGTCATTGCGGTACCTAAAATGTTCCGCGACGAGGAACATCAGTGTTCCCAACGTCAATCTGCTCCCCGAATCCTTAATAGGGGTATAGAGTTTGATGGGGAGAGCCGATCCACCGGTGGATATTCCGGTAAACACTATCGAAATTCGGCAGCAGCGATACTTTGTCTGATTGTTCGGTCCGTCCAACGGCCGCATTTTTCCCGATTGAATTTATTGGTCGATTCGCATTTGGGCATGGACATTATCGATGATGCGGGCACGCAGGACGCCGCGCCGCGCGCAAATTTTCAAGATCATTTCATAGGAGCGGTCATTTGACGGCGCCATTGCTGGTGCCGAGAGTCTTTCGTTTTGACGATGTTGATGCATTCCGGAGTTCGATCCGAAATCTGGATGTTGATTTCACGCCGCTTGCGCGGAAGATTTCGGCCGAGCAGATCATCCTGAGTTTGCCGGGATGCGACCTCAACTACACGCAGTCCTTTCCAAGGATCGTCGACGCGCAGCTTGCGCCGCATACCACCGCGGTCGGCTTCACGATGGACGACGGCGTTCCGATGCGGTTCAACGGCGCCGAGCGCGATCGCGACGTGATCGTGCTCGGCGGCGGCGGTGCGTTCTACACCTCGGTGGAGGAGACACCCCGCCAATATGCCTCGGTGATCTTCACGCCCGAGATTGTCGACCGTGGCTGGCCGAACCCTGGTCTGCATTTCAGCATCCACGAGATCTCCCAACGCGCGCAGGATCGGCTGCGCGAAGTGGTCAGGCAGGTTCTGCTCGTCACGTCGGAACAGGTGACGATTGCGGAGTTCGCCACCGGGGCATCGATCAAGGAGACGTTGCTCGCCGCGATCGACAACGCGTTCGCCGAGATCGTGCCGGCCAAGTGGGCGACACGGGCCAACACGACGCGCCAGTTCAAGGTCTTCAACGACGCGCGCGCCATCCTGGCCGGCGACGTCGCTCACCCGATCTACAGCGGCGAGCTCGCCAGGCAGATCGGCGTGTCAGTGCGCGCGCTACACGACGCTATCCTGCGCTACCGCGGCGTCAGCCTGCATCGCTACCTGAGGTTGCGCAGACTCTGGCTGGTACGCCGGCAACTGCTCGCCGGGGCGCCCAGTGTCAAGGCCTGTGCGCTGGCCTATGGATTTTGGCACCTGAGCGATTTCTCGCGGAGCTACCGGTCGCAGTTCGGCGAAGCACCGTCGGAGACGCTGGCGGCCGCGCGCCGTCCAGGCGTCCCGCGTGCCGATCCGTCATCGAGCAGACACGAATCGTAACAATCCGCCTGAACGGAATCTTAACGCCGGCCGAGGAACCTGTTGGTACGATTCCACCAGAGGCGGCCTGATGCATCCCCGGCGATTTGCGCGTGTTCGACCGACGGGATGCGTGTCCAGTGTGGTCAAGCTCCAGCTTGAACCGAAGGCGCCGCTGATCGAATGCCGGCTGGTGGACTATTCCGCCGGCGGGGCCTGCCTGGAATTTTCAAAGCCCATCCAACTGCCGGAACGCTTCGAAATGTTCCACGGCAATACGAAGAAGCGCTGCCGGCGGGTCTGGAGCAGGGGCGTGCGGGTCGGCGTCTCGTTCTGAGCGCCCGCCGACCTGGGCCGTCTGCTCGTCAATAGCCGTTCGGGCCGCGCCCGGCGCGACCCGATGGTTTGTTTCGATCTGGGGGCGATCAGCGCCGGGAAGGGCTCAGGCGCCGCTCTGGCACTTCTTCATGAACGAGTTCTTGGCCGCGCCGGCGAGCTTCTTGCCGTCGGAACCGACCGCCTTGGTCGCGCAGGAATCCATCGTGCATTTCTTCATGAACGAGGTCTTGGCCGCGCCGGCCAGCGGCTTGCCGTCCTTGCCGACGGCTTTTGTCTCGCAGGAGGCGTCCTGAGCAAATGCCGAACCGGCGGCAAAGGTCGCGATCACGGCCGCCAAGAAAATCCGCTTCATCTGGGTTCTCCCTAAACCAAACCAGTGGCGGATTGGATATCGGATTCTTGGCCCGATCAAGTTCCCACAGCCAAATTTGTCTATAAAATGCCCGGATAGTCGTGAGAAAATTCCGCGTGCCGTGCGGAACAAAATGGGGGACACGCGGAATGGAGTTCGAGGCGCTGGTACAGACACGCAAAAGCGTGCGCGGGTTCAAGAAGCGACCGGTGTCGCGGGCGACCGTCGAGGAGATCATCGAGGTGGCCAAGCGGGCGCCGTCCTCGATGAACACCCAGCCCTGGCACGTCCATGTCCTGACCGGGGCGCCGCTGGAGGAAGTGCGTCGCCGCAATATGGATGAGATGATCGCCGGCGCCAAAGCCAAGCGCGACATTGTCAGCCACGGCGAGTACCAGGGCGTTCACCGCGGCCGCCAGGTCGACATCGCCAAGAAGCTGTTCGGCGCCATGGGCATCGCCCGCGACGACAAGCCGATGCGGCAGGACTGGGTGCTGCGCGGTTTCCGCCAGTTCGACGCCCCGGTCTCGCTGGTCCTGACCTACGACCGCATCCTCGATCCCGGCGCGGTCTGCCATTTCGATCTCGGCGCGCTCTGCTACGGCATCGTGCTGGCGGCCTGGGATCGCGGCCTTGGCAGCGTCATCAACGGCCAGGGCATCATGCGCTCCGACATCGTGCGCGAGGTCGCCAATATCCCGGAAGACCAGGTGATCATGACCTGCGTCGCGATGGGCTATCCCGACGACAGCTTTGCCGCCAACGCGGTGCGGTCGGACCGCGAGGCCAACAGCGACTTCGTCAGCTACGTCGGCTTTGCCGACTAGGGCACGCCTGACAACTTCGTGCTGCGTGATGATTTGGTCGAGGCGCCCGCGCATCTTGCGCAATTGCGCGGTCGCTGACCGCGCCGCGGGATATTGAATTCCGCACCATGAAACCCTCGCGCGACAGTGAGCGTGGGTGCGCGTTTCCGCTATTTGTGCCGACAAAAAATGCGCTACTGGATTTGTGAAGCACAACAGCACAGGCGAGGAATCCCAGATGAGCGATGACGAACAGACAGCCATGATCCGCGAGACCGTCGCGAGGTTCGTCGATCGCGAACTGATCCCGCTCGAGCCGCAATATCTGAAATCGAAATTGCCCGGCAGCGATCATCCCGAGCTCACGCCGGAACAGCGCAAACGGCTGCGCGATGTCTCGAAGGAGCTCGGTCTCTGGGGCCTCGATGCGCCCGAGGATCTCGGCGGCCACGACCTGCCGACGCGGACGATGGCTGCGGTGCACGAAGAGCTCGGCCGCAGCTGCGTGCCGTTCGTGCTGCCGCCGGACTCGCCGAACCTGCGCATGTTGCAGGCGGTCGGCACCGACGCGCAGAAGAAGAAATATCTGCAGCCCTATATCGAGGGCCGGATGACATCGGCGATCGCGATCTCCGAGCCCGGCGCCGGCGGCGATCCCGCAGGGATGAAGACGCGTGCGGTGCTCGAAGGCGAAGAGTGGGTATTGAACGGCCGCAAGATCTGGATCAGCAATGCGCGCGCTGCCGACTTCATCATCGTGATGGCGCGGGTCGGCAACGATCAGCGCCAGGGCGGCATCACCTCGTTCATCGTCGAGAAGGGCACGGCGGGCTTCATCATCGAACGCGAGATCCCGATGGTCGGCGGCGGCTCGACCTACGAGATCGTGTTTGAGGACTGCCGCATCCCGAAGGATTCGGTGCTCGGCGAAGTCGGCAAGGGCTACGCGCCGATGCAGCTGCGCCTGCGCACGCGTCGGCTCGAGATGGGCTCGACCTGCGTCGGCATCACCAAGCGCGCGCTCGACATGATGTGCGAGCACGCCAAGCAGCGCGAGACGTTCGGCGTCAAGCTCGCCGAGCGCCAGGCGATCCAGTGGTGGATTGCCGATATCTCCACCCGCATGCATGCGTGCCGGCTGATGGTGCGCGAAGCCGCCGACAAGACCGACCGCGGCGAGGACATCCGCCACGAGGCCTCGATGATCAAGGTGTTCGCGACCGAGATGGCCTATGACGCCTGCGACCATGCCATGCAGACGCTCGGCGCACTCGGCGTGACGCTGGAATTGCCGTTGAACGCGCTCTGGCAAAAGGCGCGGCTGATGCGGGTGTACGAAGGCCCGAGCGAGGTCCATCGCCAGGCGATCGCCCGCCGCGTACTTGGCCTGCGTGGCGGCTAGAGGGCTGCCAAACCTCGTCATTGTGAGGAGCTCGCGACAAAATTGCGAAGCAATTTTGCGCTGAAGCGACGAAGCAATCCATGCTGCCGCTTGCGGTGCGATGGATTGCTTCGCTGCGCTCGCAATGACGGGGAGCAAATATCTGCCCCCTTTGACAGCGGCGTGCCGTCGATTACGCCGCCCGCACGTCTGACAGGAAGCGGTTGACCTGGCCGGCGAGGTCCTTGGACTGCGTCGAGAGCTGCTCGGCCGCGCCCAGCACCTGGGTTGCCGCCGCGCCGGTGTCGTCGGCGGCGCGCTGCACGCCGGAGATGTTCGAATTGACCTCCTGCGTGCCGCGCGCAGCTTCCTGAACGCTGCGCGAGATTTCCTTGGTCGCCGAGCCCTGTTCCTCGATCGCCGCGGCAATCGCGGTGCCGATCTGGTCGATCTCGGTGATGACGTCGACGACGCTGCGGATGGCAGTCACGGTCTCGTCGCTGGCGGTCTGGATCGCGGTGATCTGCTCGGAAATCTCCGTGGTTGCCTTCGCGGTCTGGCCGGCCAGCGACTTCACTTCTGAGGCGACGACGGCAAAGCCGCGGCCGGCCTCGCCGGCGCGGGCTGCCTCGATGGTGGCGTTGAGCGCGAGCAAATTGGTCTGCGCGGCGATGCTCTGGATCAACGTCACGACGTCGCCGATCTTCTGGGCGCCCTCGGCCAGCGAGCGGGCGGTGTCGCCGGTGCGCCGGGCATGATCGACCGCGCGCGCGGCGATCTCGGTCGAGGTCGCGACCTGGCGGGCGATCTCCGAGATCGAGGAGGTCAGTTCTTCGGTCGCGCTTGCGACCGTCTGCACGTTGGTCGAAGTCTGATCGGATGCCGCGGCGACGACCGCGGCCTGCCGGTTGGTTGCTGCGGCGGTGGCCGACATCGATTGCGCCGTGTTCTCCATCACCGAGGACGCGGCGGACAACCCGCCGACCAGCTCCGTGACCTTGGCCTCGAAGGCGCGTGTCAGATCGTCGAGCACGCGGGCGCGGCGCATCTTGACGTCGTTCTCGGCTTCCTTCTCGGTCGCGAGGTGATCGGCGTCGATCTTGTTGTCCTTGAACACCTGCACGGCGGCAGCCATCGCGCCGATCTCGTCGTTGCGCGCGGCGCCCGGGATCGCCTCGGCGACGTCACCCGCGGCGAGACGCGACATCCGGCCGGTGAGGGCGGCGATCGGGTTGAGGATGCGGCGGCGGACCATGACGATCAGAGCGGCGCTGACGGCAATGACGGCGAGCAGCCCGGTCAGCGCCACCACGAAGCTGACGCGTGCCGATGAATAGGCGGCGGCAAGACCTTGCTCGGCATTCTCGTAGAACGCGTCGCGGACGGTGATGATGGCGGCGAGGCCGATTTGCGATTCGGGGTAGTAGGCGTCGAGATCCAGCTCGTACTTGCCGGTCACTGCGCCTTCCTTGGCAAGCTTCAGCGCCTTGCCGAACCGCTCGACATAATCGGCCTGCATCTTGCCGAGCGCCGTCATGACGTTGGCAGGCGTCGCGGGATTGTTGCGCAGCTCCTGCAAGGTCGAGAGGATCTGCTCGGTGCGGCCGGTCGAGCGATAGAGCTCCTGCTTCTCCGGCTCGGTCGCGACGCGCCTGGCGCCGACCAGCGCCTTGTGCAGGCTGGCATTCAGCCCGCCGATGTCGCGCAAGGTCCAGGCGACGTTGGCGTAGTTGGCCTGGCGATAGGCATTTCCGTCGAGGCCGGCAAGGCGGCGCACCTGCTCGTCGAGCAGCGTGGTGACGCCGGCGTTGAACACGGAATTGTCGGCGACGATCTTGCCGGCGGCGGCGCGACGGGCATCGACGGGGCCGGCGATCGCAGCCGCGATGGCGTCGCGCAGTCCGGTAAACTTCACCTTCAGCGCGTCGATCTCGCGCGCGACGGCCTCGCCATCGTCGAGCGATCCCGGCAGGGTGGCGCGCACCTGGTTGACCTTGGCAAGCGCACCGTCGGTCAGCTGGCGCTGACGGTCGAGTTCGGCAATCTGCTTCGGATCGATCGTGGCGCCCCCAAGCAAAAGGTTGGTGGCGTAGCCACGCTCGGGGTTCATGTAACGCGGGATATCGCCAACGGCGCGGACGATTTCGAGCCGGCTCTGCGCGGTCGAGATCTTGTCCATGGTCTGGTACTTGGTGACAGCGACATAGGCCGCCAGTCCGCCGCCGACCGCTGATAACGAGACGATCGCGGCCGTCAGGAGAGTACCAATTTTCATGGGATGCGCGCCATTCTGGACGAGGGGAGAGACCTCAACCGTACCGGGTGCGCATTAAGCTTGGGTTTATGATACGGGGCCGCGGTGGTCCCAGCGGTCCCGATCATCGAAAGTCGAAGGCGCCGCACCGCCCCGGCCGCGACGGCCGGCAAGGCTCGGCCAAGGCAAAGGGCCACGCGTGACGGTTCAGTGCTCGTCGTCGTCAGCGCCCTTGGTCGCTGCGCGGTGCTGGGTCGTGCCACCCGAGCCCGCCTCGCCGCAGGGAAGCTGGTTCCAGGTGCCGTCAGGGGCTTGCTGGTAGGCCTGGCAGCCTGTCGGCGTGGCGGTGGTGGACTTCTCGTCGGGCTTCTGCCGCTCGGCACTCTTTGCCAGCGCCGGAGTGGCGATGGCGGCGATGGCGGCGAGCGAGCCTGCAAAAAACAGCCTTGCGATCGGCATGTCGGGTTCTCCTTTCTCGAAGCGACGACATATCCAGAAAACAAATCTGGCGATTTTTGGCCACCGCGGCCGGCCTGCGACCAATTGCTTAACGCCGGGAAAATACCCGCCGAACGGCGTTAACATCTGCGCGCCGGCCGCAGGACGGCTGTCGCAGCGCCGTGGTAGGATCGCGCCATGACCCACCGCATTCTCGTTCTCTATGGCTCCTATCGTTCGGATCGCATGGGCATCCGGCTGGCGCACTTCGTCGTCGACGGTCTTCGCGCCCGTGGCGACGATGTCGAGCTGATCGATGCCAAGGAGGTCGGCCTGCCGATGCTCGACCGGATGTACAAGGAACATCCCAAGGGGCAGGCGCCGGCCGTGCTCGAAACGCTCGCTGGAAAAATCCGCGACGCCGACGGCTTCCTGTTCGTCACCGGCGAGTACAATTGGGGCATGCAGCCCGGGCTCAAGAACCTGACCGATCATTTCCTCGAGGAATGGTTCTGGCGTCCGGCGGCGATCGCAAGCTATTCGGCGGGGCGGTTCGCCGGTGCGCGTGCCGCGACCGCCTGGCACGGCACGTTGTCGGAGATGGGCATGGTGGTGGTGTCGAGCACGATCAGCGCGGGGCCGATCGCGCAGACCTTGTCGGCCGACGGCAAGCCGATCGGCGAGGGCGGTAAATCGCTGGAGCGCGCCTTTCCTCGCTTTGCCGACGACTTCAACTGGTGGATCGAAGCTGCCAAGGCGCAGCGGGCGCGCAAAGCGCCGCCATACTGAACGCAGGTCTGCAAGTCCGGGAGTTGCGGGATCATGAGCCTTTTCACATCGCCCTTCGATCCCGTTCGGGAAGCGGCTTTGGTGACCGGCGCCGGTAACGGCATCGGCCGCGCCATCGCGCAGGCGCTGGTCGGCGAGGGCGTGCGCACGGTGTTCGCCGATCTGCATGAAGACAAGGTCGTCGCCGCGATCACGGCCGCTCCGCGTCCCGAACTCGCAGTGCCTTGGATCGGCGATCTCGCACAGCGCGAGGCTTGCGACGCCTTGCTGGCGCATGCGCAAGCGTCACTCGGGCAGGTGACGCATTTCGTCCATAGCGCGTCGCCGCCGCGCCGCGAGGCTGATCACGCGATGACGGTCGATGAAGAGACCTGGCGGCAGATGCACGCGGTCAATCTCGATGCCGGCTTTCATCTGTCGCGCGAACTGGCGCGCAAGCTGATCGCGGCGAAGTCGCCGGGCTCGTTCCTGCTGCTCACGTCGCTGCATGCCGGCACGCCGCGCAACCTGCCGCATTACTCGTCGGCGAAGGCCGGCATGGCGATGCTGGTGAAGGAGCTGGCCAAGAGCTGGGGCCGCTATGGCATCCGCATCAATGCGCTGGTGCCCGGCGCGATTGCGGCCGGCGGCTTCGTCGCCGATCCTGCGCTTGCAAGGCACATCCCGCTTGGCCGGCTTGGCCAGGCGGACGATCTCGCGCCGATGGCGCTCGCCGTGCTGTCGCAGAAGCTCTCCGGCTACGTCACCGGCGCATCGATCGTGGTCGACGGCGGCTTGTCGCTGACCAACTGGTTCGCGCCGCCGGAGCTTGATTGAGGATTCTTGTTTGACGCGTTTTCTTCACGCGAACCGGTGCCCCCTTCGCTCGAAAACGTTTTCTATTCCTTCGTCCTGATGTAGCCCGCGAGCCGCGACTTCTGGTCCTGGCACCAGGTCGTCATGCTGCCGGCGCGGCGCTGGTCGAGGTCGGTGGACTGGGTTGCGATCGCGACTTCGGTCATCAGGTCGTCGGGCTGCTTCTCGCCCATCTTGCCGCCGGTGTGCATGAAGGCGATCGCCTTGCGCACCTGCTCGGTGGTGCCGTCGGGCAGGTGCATGTCCTGCGCCCGCTGCACAAGGTCCTGATAGACGAGATCGGTGCCGGGGCACTCGACCTTGGCCGCAAAGGCCTGCAGCACCATCGTGACATACGCTGAGCGCGGATCGGCGTGGGCCGGTGTTGCCGCGACAATCAGACCGCCGACCAGCAGAGCGTAACGCATCGAATTCCTCCCGATGTTTTAGACATTTTGTCGCAAGGCTAGCGTCCGCGGGAACCACCTGCAACCGTCAGGACACACCTGCCGAGGGAACCGATCAAACAGCCGTGTTCCAGGCGGGGCTGCCACGATTTCAGCACGATTTCGGCAGCAAGTGCCACAAGTTGACGCAGGGGGAGAATGATCGTGTCGAAGTTGGGGCTTGCTGCGGTGCTGGTGGGTTCGCTTGCGCTTGGCGG
Organism: Bradyrhizobium uaiense; assembly: GCF_010811875.1. Classification (GTDB taxonomy): domain Bacteria; phylum Pseudomonadota; class Alphaproteobacteria; order Rhizobiales; family Xanthobacteraceae; genus Bradyrhizobium; species Bradyrhizobium uaiense. The sequence goes on along the minus strand of NZ_VKHP01000010.1, from coordinate 3,014 downwards.
CTGCATGCAGGCGACGCTGTCGCCGGTGACGGATGCTGCGATGACGCCGCGCGATCGGCAATTGCTGGCGCATCCGCCCTATGCGGAGGCCAGGATCCCCGATCAGTTCCAGCGCCACATTGTCGATTACACGCGGAAGGAGCAGCCGGGTTCGATCCTGGTCGATACCGACGCGCGCTATCTCTATTACGTGCTGCCCGGCGGCAAGGCGATCCGCTACGGCGTCGCCGTCGGCGAGGAGGCGATGGCGTTCTCCGGCGTCGCCACCGTCGGCCGCCTGGCCGAATGGCCGGATTGGGTTCCGACCAAGGATATTCAGGAGCGGCTCGGGCCGTACCCGGCGCGCGTCGCCGGTGGACCCGCCAACCCGCTCGGCGCCCGGGGCATCTACCTCTACCAGGGCAACAAGGACACGCTGTATCGCATCCACGGCACCAACCAGCCCGAATATATCGGGCAGGCGATCTCGTCGGGCTGCATCCGCATGAACAATGCCGACGTCATCGATCTCTACCAGCACGTCAAGCCGGGCGCGACCGTGGTGGTGCTGCCGCCGGGACAGAGCGCGTAATTCGAATACCGAAGTGCAATGCGGCCGATTGCGTCATCGCGATCGGCCGCATTTTTTCATCCGTCTAGCGCAGCGGCATCGGCGGCCGAACCACCGGGCCGCCATCATCCGCGTCAACAACACTGGACTGTTGCTGCGGTTGCACGGGCCGCGGTGCCACGGCCGATTGCGGGGAGACTGCAACCGGGGCCGGCAGCGGCGCTGCTGATGCCGGCGGTGGCGGCGGGATGTAGGCCTGTGCCGGCCGGCGCACCGGCGGCGGCGCAACCGCCGTGTGGGGGACCGTCGGCGGCGGCGCGATTGCGGCGCGCGGGCGTGGGGCGACCGGCCGTGGCTCGACCGCCCTGGTCTCGGTTGTCCGCGCGACACGCTGCGCCAACTGATCCTGGCCGGCCTTGAGCTGATCGATGCTGGTCTTGAGCTGCTCGATCTGCTGTCCCATCGACGCGAGGTCACGCGCCATCGACTGCAGCAACTGCGGTTGGTCAGGTGCGGCTGCGGCCGGCGTTGTCGCGGTGGCGGGTGCGATCGGTGCTGCTGCGGCCGCTGGTGCTGCGGCAGGGGTGGGCTGCGCTGCGGCAACGTTCTGTGGGGCTGCGGCCGGAGCGGCCTCCGCCGGCTGATCGGCGGCCGCCTCCTGCGCGACCGGTGGGCTCGCCGGATCGGGAGCGGCAGTCGTTTTGCCCGGCAGCAGCGACGTCAGGGCCTCAACCTGGGGCGCGTACTCCGCCACCACCTGCTTGACGCGATGTCCGTAGTGCTGCCACGCCGCGGTGCCCATGGCGCCGGCGATCGCGAACACGAACCAGAAGGCGCGGATCGCCCATTTGTTGGTCGGGCGCGGCGCGCGCTCCAGTCTGATGTCGTCCAGTCTGCCGTCATGGCTTGCGGTGCTGTACTCCGGCGCGGCCGGCGGCACCGGCGTCGCTGGTTGTATCGGCGTGACCGGCGGCACCGAGGTGACCGCAGCGGCGGACGCGACCGGTGGCGTGGCGGAGGGGGCGAGGCTCGGGCCGAACCAGGGCTCGCGCTGCCCAGGCGCTCCCTTGCCGGCGGCTACCGGCGTGGCGGCGGCGTTGTCGTTGCGTGTTGCAGCGAAGCTCGGTTCGATCGCGAAAATATCGTGCGGATCAGCGTCTTTAAGTGTCGATTGCATTGGCGGTCCCCGTTTCAGTCCAAGGTCAACCGCAAATGGCGGCCGGCGAATCCTCGCTCTGCTTCGACCCCTGGCCCGGGCCCCACGACTCCAGTCCGGTTTGACCAAAGCAAGGCGAGAGGATGGAGAGGTTGGGGAGTTTCGGGAACCGAAACCGGCGGCCGAGGCGCCGGCATCCATGTCCACACACGGACGGCACCGGACTGCATTCCCAGGCGAAGCGCCTGAGTTGTGTGGCGCATCCACCACACCCGAGGGGAAATCGCGCTGCGTGAGGCGTGTCCAACCGCGCTCCGCCACCGTTCCGCCCTGATTGGATTCGGCTCATTGGGCGTTGGATTTTCGGCTTGGGCTGGGGCGCGAGTTGGGGATGCAACATGTTGCGCGACGATGCAGTCATTTCGTACGTCGACGTCAAACGCAGTGTGCGCGGTGCTGCGCCCGCGGTCCTGTTTGCTCAGGCGCGCAAGCCGCTCCGGCTGTTCGCCATCATGATCGGAGCCGCATCGCTCGCGGCCTGCGCGCAGTCTTCCGTTGTCAGCCAGCGCTCGCAGGCGCTCGCGAGCAGGCCGGCATCGGCTGAGCCGACACGGACTGCTTCGTCTGCCACGCGCACACGCGTCGCCACAGCGCACAGGCACACGCCCTATGCCTCGCGCCGGACCGGCAACACCAAGATTGCATCGCAGGGGGTCGCGAGCTTCTACAGCGACGCGCAGGAGACTGCGAGCGGCGAGAAGTTCGACGGACGCGAACTGACTGCCGCGCATCCGACATTGCCGTTCGGCACCAAGCTGCGCGTCACCGACGTCAAGACCGGCCGTTCGGTCACCGTGCGTGTCAATGACCGCGGACCTTACGTTCCCGGGCGCATCGTCGACGTCTCCCATTCTGCCGCGCAGTCGCTCGGCATGATCGGCAAGGGTGTCGCGAATGTCAGGCTCGACGTGGTGCGGTGAGCCGCGTCGCTTGAGCGAGGTCGGGATTTTTGCCGGCCGGATCGGGAAAAAGTCCCGGTGTTGTGCGCCCTTTAATCCCGTTGTCCGAGCCAGCCGTCCGAATAGAATTGATGCCGCTACTTCCCGCGCACTCGTTTTCCACGCGCGTGGATTTCTACCCAATGAACCTTCCCCGCCTTGGAGTCCCACCGAGGCGGGGTTTTTCTTTCAGGATGCGCGCAGCGTGCGTTGACACGAGGGGCCGGAGCCATAACCTCCGTTCTGCTTCCGGAGGACGGCCCATGCCAAACAACAACAATCAAGAAACTGACGGCTTCGCATCAGGTCG
>NZ_VKHP01000110.1 GCF_010811875.1 Bradyrhizobium uaiense | reverse complement strand
CCCCCTTCGAGGTGCGGCCGACCCGGGAGGGTGCGGCGCTGGCGCGGCATGCCGAGACGCTGTTCGCGGCCGAGCGCGCCGCCGAGGACGAATTGCAGGCGCTGCGCAACCTCGACAGCGGCTCGCTGCGGATCGGCGCCAGCACGACGATCGCGACCTACATGATCCCGGAATATCTCGGCGTGTTCCACCGCGCCTTCCCCGGCATCGACCTGCATGTCGTCAGCGCCAACACCAGCGATATCGCCGCGCTGATGCTGGGCCACGAGATCGAGATCGCGCTGGTCGAGGGACCGGTCGAGGACGAGAACCTGACCAGCACGGCCTGGCGCACCGACGTGATGGTGCTGATCGCAGCGCCCGATCACCGCTTCGCAGCCGCCCCAGGACCGATCGACGTCCGCCTGCTGAACGACGAGATCCTGATCGTGCGCGAGCCCGGCTCGGGCACCCGCGAGGTGGTCGCGCAAGCGCTCGCCGCCCACCGCGTCGAGCCGCAGCGCACGCTCGAGATCGGCAGCACCGAGGCGATCAAGCAGGCGGTGGCATCGGGCGTCGGCGTCGCCATCGTGTCGATCGCAACGATCGACGATCAAGTGAAGCTCGGAAAGCTGAAGGTGATCCCGATCAAGGGCGTCCATATCGAGCGCACGCTCTGGCAGCTCAAATCGCCCGGCCGGCTGGATGTTCCGGCGGCGGTCGCGTTCGAGGGGATCATTCGCGAGGCGAAGGGCGCGAAGACGGCGCCGCAGATGCCGGCGGCTAGAGCGCGGCGAACAGACCCTGCGCCCAGGCAACGACACGCTCGAAGCTGAACACGCCGGGCTCGAAATAGACGGCGCGTGCCAGCACGATGCCGACCACCAGCACCCAGAACACGCTGGTGCCCGCGGTCTTCAGCCATTTCGACACGCCCTCGCTCGCGATCGAAGGATCGACCGCGGGGACCGGCTCACCGAAGGGATCGAATGCGGATTGGCTCATCGTCGTAACCATCAGAGACTACAGTGACAATGTCGCGACGATGGGGGCGGAAGCAAGGGTCGCGGAATGCCTTTTGCGCCGGTACCTTGGAAGGACGTTTCCCGACCCCAAAGCCGGGGAGCATTTCCTTCTCGGCGGCGGCAGATCAGGCGTCAACCATCGGTCCCGCGCTGCGGCGCCACCCGCGGCAGCGTGATCCGCACGCTGGTCCCCTTCCCCGGCGCGCTGTCGAGATGGAGTTCGCCGCCCAGCCGGTTGGTGACGATGTTGTGAACGATGTGGAGGCCGAGCCCGATACGGCCGATGTCGCGGCGCGTGGTGAAGAAGGGATCGAAGGCCTGCCGCAGCACGTCGCGGTCCATCCCGCAGCCATCATCGGCGAACAGGATCTCGACCTCGCCCGCGCCTGACGCGCGCAGCCGGATCGTGATAGTGCCGCCCTTGCCGTCCGGAAATGCATGCGCGACCGCATTGACGAACAGATTGGTCAGCATCTGGCCGTAAGGGCCGGGATAGCTGTTCATCGCAAGATCAGGCGGGCAATCAAGCTCGAGCGTCAAATTGTTCTTCGGCAGCGCCGGACGCAGGTTCAAGAATACCTGCTCCGTCACCTCGCTGAGATCGAACGCGCTGCGGTCGAAATAGCTGCGATCGACAGCTACCTGCTTGAACGACTGCACCAGGTCCGCGGCGCGCTTGAGGTTGCCGACCAGCAGCGACGACGCGCTTTCGACGACCTCGATGAAATCGCTCAGGGTCGACCGCTTCAGCTTGCCGCGCGCAGCCTCGGCGGCGAAGTCGGCGCATTTCTGCTCCAGCACCGAGGCAACCGTGAGGCTGGTGCCGACCGGGCTGTTGATCTCGTGCGCGACGCCGGCCACCAGCCGGCCCAGCGCCGCAAGCTTTTCCGCCTCGATCAGCGACGCCTGGGTCTCCTGCAGATGCTGCAAGGCCTTCTCGGCCGCATCGCGTGCAGCACGGATCTCGCGTTCGCTGCGCTTGCGATCGGTGATCTCTTCGGCCGCCACGTTGACGCCGACGATGTTGCCGTTCGGCCCGCGCTGCGGATGCCAATGCGTAATCCAGCAGCGCTCGTCATTGTGGCCCGGGCGCTGGCCGTAAACCTCGACGCCGGTCACGGGCTCTCCGGTCTCCATGATCGACCGAACGATGCCTTCGACAGCGGTGGCGAGCGCGGGCACACAATCGTGCACGGTGCGTCCGAGATGACCTTCGACCGAAATGCCGCAGATCTCGGTGAGCCGCTGGTTGATCTGGAGGTAACGGCAGTCGGGAGAGAGGTAGGCAAGACCGATCGGTGCAGTGTCATAGATCAGCTGCAGCGCCGGTTGTTTTGGGAACTGAACGTCCTGGACGACGGACGACCGCATGCCCTCCCCCTCCCCAATTGGGGCAAGTCTAGCGCTTCAGGGCCGGGGCGCAAATAGGCGGACTGTGCCAGCCAATGGCGGTCAAACTGTCCGGATTCGGCACGGACAGCCGCGTACGTGGCCCGCGAGGCGCAGCAGCCTCAGCTATTCACTGTACCGTGCGCTCGAAAGTTCTCAACGAAGCGCAGCAGCACCCGGGCACCGGTGTCGGCGTCGGCGAGCTCGACATGCTCGGCCGGATTGTGGCTGATCCCGCCGCGGCAGCGCACGAAGATCATGCCGATATCGGCGATATCGACCATCGCCATGCCGTCGTGCCCGGCCCCGCTCGGCAGTTCGAACACGGCATGGCCCTCGGCCGCGACCGCCTCGGCGATCTGCGCTTTCAGCCACGGTGCACCAGGCACGCTGCGGTTCTCGTGGGTGACGTCGATCTGCAAGGCGAGCTCGCGGCGTTTTGCGATCGCCTCGATCTGCCGCACGATGTCGGCCACCGCCCGCTTGCGATGCATGTCACTCTGCGAGCGGATGTCCATCGTAAACGACACCTTACCCGGGATCACGTTGGTGGCGCCGGGCATCGCGTTGATATAGCCGACAGTGCCGACCAGGCCCTGCTCGTCGGACTTGCAGAATTGCTCGATCGCAACAATGCATTCGGCCGCGCCGCCAAGCGCATCGCGCCGCAGCTTCATCGGCACGGTGCCGGCATGGCCGGCCATACCGGTGAGATTGGCCGCCAACCGGGTCGCGCCCGAAATCGCGGTGACGACGCCGACCGGCAGCGCCTTCTGCTCCAGCACGGGCCCCTGCTCGATATGCAGCTCGACATAACCGAGCAGTTCGCGGCGGGCGCGGGCCGCCTTGCCGATATGATCGGGATCAAGCCCGAAGGCGATCAGCGCATCGCGCATCGAGATGCCGGCTCGATCGCGGGTGTTGAGCACGCTCTCGTCGAACGTGCCGGCCACCGCGCGACTGCCGAGCAGGGTCGAGGCGAAGCGCACGCCCTCCTCGTCGGCAAAGCCCACGATCTCGATCGCGAACGGCAGCCGCTTGCCGCGGCGGTTCAGATCGGCGACGCAGGCGATCGCGGTAATGACGCCGAGCGGGCCGTCCCAGCTGCCGGCGTCGCGCACGGTGTCGTAATGCGAGCCGAGCATCAGCGCCGGCAGGCCCGGCCGCTCGCCCTCGTAGCGGCCGCAGACATTGCCGATCGCATCGAGATGCGCGCTCATGCCGGCCTCGCGCATCCAGGACAGGATGAGATCGGCCGCCTTGCGATGCTCGGGCGTGAGGAAGACACGCGCCAGATGCTCCGGGGTCTCGGAAATCGCCGCGAGCTGATTGATCCGCGCCACGATCTCCTCGCCAAGGGGCGACGGATTCGAGGTCGGTTTTGTCTCGCTCATGCTGTTTCCCATCAATCCAACCGGCGCCGCGGCCCGCCTCACTCGTAGCAGGCCCGATCCGATTCACCAGCCAGCAAATGACGCCTGATGCGCCGACCCGCCCCGGCCCCGCATCGGCCGCCCGGCGGTTAGCGACTGCTTAACGGCATTGCATACAACGGCGATTGATGGCTCATAAAATAGGCAAGATAACGACTGCGCACTTCCGAGGCGGCTCACATCGAACATCATTCTCATTCATATTCAGATACTTATGGAACCATGATCGCTAAACGTGCTCTGGCATGAAGCTTGCGACACTCCGTCATGCGTCGCCGTTACGGCGGCTGCGACAAGGACAGGCGGGTCGGCCCGCCGGAGGGAGCAGGCGATGGATTTTGGCAGGATTTCGAGAAGGCATTTATTGCAGGGAAGCGCGGCATTGGCGCTAGGCAGCACGCTCGGCGTTCGCAGCGCGGCGGCAGCGGAAACCACGGTCGGCTTCATCTATGTCGGCTCGCGCGACGACTACGGCTACAACCAGGCCCACGCGCAAGGCGCCGCGGCGCTGAAGAAGCTGCCCGGCATCAAGGTGGTCGAGGAAGAGAAGGTGCCGGAGACCGATGCGGTCGAGAAGACCATCGAGTCCATGATCAACCTCGACGGCGCCACGCTGCTGTTTCCGACCTCGTTCGGCTACTACAACCCGCACGTCGTCAAGATGGCGGGCAAGTTTCCGAAGATGCATTTCGAGCATTGCGGCGGGCTCTGGTCGGACAAGGACCCAAAGAACGCTGGCAGCTATTTCGGCTACATCGACGAGGCGCAATACATCTCCGGCATCGTCGCCGGCTATTCGACCAAGAGCGGCAAGCTCGGCTTCGTCGCGGCCAAGCCGATCCCGCAGGTGCTGCGCAACATCAACGCGTTCACGCTCGGCGCCCGGCTCGCCAATCCCAAGGCGACCACGCAGGTGATCTTCACCGGCGACTGGTCGATGCCGGTCAAGGAAGCCGAAGCGACCAACAGCCTGATCGACCAGGGCGTCGACGTGCTGACCTGCCATGTCGACGGGCCGAAGACGATGGTCGAGAACGCCGCGCGCCGCGGCGCGATGGTGTGCGGCTATCACGTCAACCAGTCGCCGCTGGCGCCGAAGGCCTATCTCACCGGCGCCGAATGGAACTGGGAGGCGCTGTATCCGAAGTTCGTCAAGATGATCGTGGCTGGAGAAGCGATCCCGAACTTCTATCGCGGCGGCCTCAAGGAAGAGATCGTCAAGGTCTCGCCCTATGGCGAGATGGTCTCGGCCGAAGCGCGTAAGCATGCCGACGATGTCAAGGCCAAGTTCATGTCCGGCGAATACACGATCTTCAAGGGCCCGATCGCCGACAACAAGGGCAACACCGTGATCGCCGGCGGCACCGATCGCGGCCAGCAGGATCCCGAGCTCGAGAAGATGGACTATCTGGTCGAGGGCGTGATCGGAGCCACCGCGTGACGACCGAGGCGGCGGAATCGGTGGAGGCGGCCGGCGTTGCTCCGGCCGCCGATCCCGGCTTCCTCCAGCGCTACGGCGCGAGTATCGAGTACATCCTGATCCCGGGCGCGGCGCTGGTCGGCGCGCTCGCGGTGTTCGGCGGCTTCATTGCGCTCTACGGCAAGAACCCGCTCGACCTCTATTTCTACATGTATTACGGCGCGTTCGGCACCGCCTTCTCCTGGCAGAACACGCTGACCCGCGCCGCGCCCCTGATCCTGACCGCGCTGTGCACGGCGCTGCCGGCGCAGCTCGGCATGGTGATCATCGGCGGCGAAGGCGCGCTGTTGATCGGCGCATTGTCGGCAACGTCGGCGGCGCTGGCGCTGCAAGGCGCGGCACCGATCGTCGTGCAGATCGCGATGGTGATCGCGGGCATGATCGGCGGCGGCCTCTGGATCGCGCTATCAGGTGGCCTGCGGCAGTATCGCGGGGTCAATGAGACGATCTCGAGCCTGCTGCTGGTCTATATCGCGCTCGCGGTCCTCAACCATCTGGTCGAGGGACCGATGCGCGATCCGGCGAGCCTCAACAAGCCGTCGACGCGCGAGATCGGCGCCGCCAACATGATCGGCAGCATTCCCGGCACCGACGTGCATTGGGGCCTGGTGTTCGGCCTCGTCGCGGCGGTCGCCGCCTACATCCTGATCTATCACACCACCTTCGGTTTCGCCGCGCGCGTTGCCGGCGGCAACATCCGCGCCGCAAAGATCGTCGGGCTTTCCGTCGGCAAATTGATCATGACCGTCTGCTTCCTCGCCGGCAGCTGTGCGGGCCTCGCCGGCATGATCGAGGTCGCCGCCGTGCAGGGCCGCACCAATGCCAACCTCGCGGCGGGCTACGGCTTCACCGGCATCCTCGTTGCGTTCCTGGCGCGGCAGAATCCGCTCGCGATCATTCCGGTCGCGATCCTGCTCGGCGGCATCTCAGCGTCCGGCGGCCTGTTGCAGCGGCGGCTCGGCCTGCCCGATGCCTCCGTGCTGGTACTGCAAGGCATCATCTTCGTGTTCGTACTGGCGAGCGACGCGCTCTACGGGCGGATCGGCTTCCTGAAGGGAAAGTCCTGACATGGCGGATGCATCGCTCGGGCTCTGGACCGTTCCGCTCGCCGTGTTCGGCGGCGCTATTCGCGTCTCGACGCCGTTTTTGTTCGTCAGCCTCGGCGAATGCATCACCGAGCGAAGTGGCCGCATCAATCTCGGCCTCGAAGGCACGCTGGTGATGGGCGCGATGAGCGCCTACGGCATCTCCTATCTCTCCGGCTCGCCATGGCTTGGCGTGCTCGCCGCCGGCATCACCGGCGCGCTGTTCGGCGCGCTGCATGCCGGGATCTGCTCGCTGCCGCGGGTCAATGACATCGCGGTCGGCATCGCGCTGATGCTGCTCGGAACTGGTTTGGCCTTCTTCCTCGGCAAGCCGCTGATCGAGCCGACCGCGGCACGGCTGCCGGCGATCGATTTCGGCTGGTGGAGCGACGTGCCGCAACTGCGCGCCGCGCTGCGCATCAACGTGCTGTTCCTGATCGGCGTCGCGATCGCGCCGCTGCTCTATTGGGCCTTCAAAACCACGCGCTGGGGCCTGTTGATCCGCACCGCCGGCGAAAGCGCCGATGCGGCGCGCGCGATGGGCCATTCGGTGCTGCTGATCCGGCTGCGCGCCACCATGGTCGGCGGCTTCCTCGCCGGCATCGGCGGCTCGTTCCTGTCGCTGTTCTATCCCGGCAGCTGGAACGAGGGTCTCTCCTCCGGACAGGGCATCACCGCGGTCGCGCTGGTGATCTTTGCGCGCTGGGACCCGATGCTGTGCCTGTGGGCCTCGCTCGCGTTCGGCGGCGCGGCCGCGCTCGGGCCGGCGCTGCAATCGGTCGGCATCACCTCCGGCTATCATTTGTTCAACGCCGCGCCCTACATCCTGACGCTGGCGATCATGATCATCACCTGCTCGCCGAAGCGCACGCTGACCGGCGCGCCCGCCGAATTGTCCATCACCCGATAGACGAGATCATTCCATGTCCGAGCGCTTCATCAAGTCCGAGCCCTACGCCTGGCCTTACAATGGCGATCTGCGGCCGGAGAATACCGCGCTCATCATCATCGACATGCAGACCGACTTCTGCGGCGTCGGCGGCTATGTCGACAAGATGGGCTACGACCTCTCGCTGACCCGCGCGCCGATCGAGCCGATCAGGAAACTGCTCGCGGTGATGCGCGCGCAGGGCTTTCACATCATCCACACCCGCGAAGGCCATCGGCCTGACCTCGCCGACCTGCCCGCCAACAAGCGCTGGCGCTCGCGCCAGATCGGCGCCGGGATCGGCGATCCCGGCCCCTGCGGCCGCATCCTGGTGCGCGGCGAGCCGGGCTGGGACATCATCCCCGACCTCGCGCCGCTGCCGGGCGAGCCCATCATCGACAAGCCCGGCAAGGGCTCGTTCTGCGCCACCGATCTCGAGCTGATGCTGCGGCTGCGCGGCATCGAGAACATCGTGCTGACCGGCATCACCACCGATGTCTGCGTCCACACCACGATGCGCGAGGCCAACGATCGCGGCTTCGAATGCGTGCTGGTCGAGGATTGCTGCGGTGCGACCGACAAAGGCAATCACGACCACGCGCTGAAGATGATCAAGATGCAGGGCGGCGTGTTCGGCGCGGTGACAAAGTCAGCCGACCTGATCGGGGCGCTGTCGTGATCATCGGCGAACCGCCCGCACCATCAGGCGCGTTCGGCGTCGACGCCATCGCCGTGACCATGCGGTTCGGCGATTTCCTGGCACTCGACAATGTCGAGCTCAAGGTACGCCCCGGCTCGTTCCACGCGCTGCTGGGCGAGAACGGCGCCGGCAAGAGCACGCTCGTGAAATGCATCATGGGCTATTACCACGCCACCGAAGGCGACATCATCGTCGGCGGCCGCCAGCAGGCCATTGCCAACCCGAAAAACGCGCATGCGCTCGGGCTCGGCATGGTCTACCAGCATTTTACCCTCGTGCCGGCGATGACGGTCGCGGAGAACCTGGTCTTGGCGCGCGACGACGTGCCCGCTGTGGTCGACTGGCGCAAGGAGAAGAGGGAGCTGGAGGCTTTCCTGTCACGGATGCCGTTCAAGGTGCCGCTCGACGCCAAGGTTTCCGCCATCTCGGCCGGCGAACGCCAGAAATGCGAGATCCTCAAGCAGCTCTATCTGAAGCGCCGCTTCCTGATCCTCGACGAGCCGACCTCGGTGCTGACACCGGGCGAGGCCGACGAGGTGCTCGGTATGCTGCGCGCGATGGTGGTCGCGGGCGAATTGACCATCCTGATGATCACCCACAAGTTCCGCGAGGTGATGGCGTTTGCCGACGAGGTGACGATCCTGCGCCGCGGCAAGCTCGCCGGCACCGGCCGGGTCGCCGATCTCACGCCGGACGAGATGGCCCGCACCATGATCGGCGCCGAGCAGTTGACGGTGCAGCCGCCGCGCACCGGCGAGACCGGCGCGGCCCGGCTCGAGCTCGACAAGCTCACCGCACTCGACGATGCCGGCGCCATCGCCGTGCACGGCGTGTCGCTGACCGTGAAGAGCGGCGAGATCGTCGGCATCGCCGGCGTCTCCGGCAACGGCCAGCGCCAGCTCGTCGAGGTGCTGGCCGGCCAGCGTGAGGCCGAAAGCGGCGTGATCCGTGTCCAGGGTGAGGCCTATGCGGCAAGCCGCGAGGAGATGCGCCGCCACAGGATGTCGCTGCTGCCGGAGGAGCCGCTGAAGAACGCCTGCGTCGGCGGCATGAGCGTCGCCGACAACATCGCGTTCCGCGAGTTCGACCGCGCTCCGTTCGCGCGCGGCGGCTGGTGGCTCAATCGTTCGGCCTTCCGCGCCGATGCGGAGCGCAAGATCAACCGCTACAAGATCAAGACCCGCACGCCGGAGACGCCGATCGCGGCGCTGTCAGGCGGCAATGTGCAGCGCGCGGTGCTGGCGCGCGAGCTCTCGGGCGACGTCGAGGTGCTGATTGCCGCCAACCCCTGCTTCGGGCTCGACTTCGCGGCGGTGGCGCAGATCCACGCCGAGATCATGGCCGCCCGCAACCGCGGCGCCGCGGTGCTGCTCGTCAGCGAAGACCTCGATGAGCTCTTGGAGCTGTCGGATCGGCTGGTCGTGATGTTCCACGGCGCGTTCGTGCACGAGGCCCGCGCCAGCGAGGCCGACCTTACCGAGATCGGCCGGCACATGGCCGGGCATTAGGAGCTGAAGCAGCCGCAACGGCACCGCGCTCCCTCGCCCCGCTCTTCGCGGGGTCGAGACGAGCGAAGCTCGCTCTGAGAGCGTTGGGGTGAGGGGCTGCATCCTCATACACGGTGAGAGTTGCAGTCGCGGAGACTCCCCCTCACCCGGATCGCATCTCACGATGCGATCCGACCTCTCCCCGCAGGCGGGGCGAGGTAAGAAAGAGCCTCACACGCGAACCCGAACCTAGCCGATCTCGAACGCGTCCGCAGCGAGATGCTTCAGATTGGCGTGCCAGTGCTCGGCGATCGCAAGCCGGGTCGGCACCCAGACATGCTCGTGCTTCTGGATATAATCGAGGAAGCGCATCAGCGCGGCGGCGCGGCCGGGACGGCCGACGACGCGGCAATGCAGGCCGACCGACATCATCTTGGGTGACGTCGCGCCCTCGGCATAGAGCACGTCGAAACTGTCCTTCAGATAGGTGTAGAACTCATCGCCGCCGCCAAAACCCTGCGGGTTGATGAAGCGCATGTCGTTGGCGTCGAGCGTGTAGGGGATCACGAGATGCGGGTCGGTGCCGGCAGCCTTGATCCAGTACGGCAGATCGTCGGCATAGGAGTCGCAGAGATAGCGCAGGCCACCGGCTTCCATCAAAAGCCGCAGCGTATTGATCGAGGAGCGGCCGGTGTACCAGCCGAGCGGCCGCGCACCGGTCGCCTCGGTATGCACGGCGATGGCGCGCGCGATCTCCGCGCGCTCCTCGTCCTCCGACATGTCCCTGTGCTCGACCCAGCGCAGGCTGTGGCTGGCGATGTCCCAGCCCGCCTCCTGCATCGCGGCGACGACGTCCGGATTGCGCTTCAGCGCCATCGCGACGCCGAACACCGTCGTCGGCAGCTTCCGCTCGGTGAACATCCGCCACAACCGCCAGAAGCCGGCGCGCGCGCCGTATTCGAACATGGTCTCGATATTGGCGTGACGTTGCCCGATCCAGGGCTGCGCGCCCAGCACGTCAGAGAGAAATGCTTCCGAGGCGCGATCGCCGTGCAGGATATTATTCTCGCCGCCCTCCTCGAAATTGACCACGAACTGCACGGCGATGCGCGCAGCGTCCGGCCATTTCGGATCCGGCGGCGTGCGGCCGTAGCCGCGGAGATCGCGCGGATAGCGGGCCTCGGTCACATCAGATTTCCTCGAAGCGGATGTTCTGCGCGCCCTTCCACAACACGGTCTTGCCGAAGGCGGTGAGGTTTTCCAGCCCCGAGGTCAGCGTGATGAAATGATTGCCGGCGAGCTGGCCCATCTTGCTGGCGAAGTGCACGCCGCCATAGGCGAGCAGGATCTCGGTCTCGCTGATGCCGCCGGGATAGAGGATGATCTGGCCCGGCGCCGGATAGCTGGTGTGGTTCTCGTAGGAGACGCCGAAGTCGAGATCGCCGAGCGGCATCCAGACGCCCTCCCCGCTCCAGCGCACATGGATCGCCTGGCTCTCGAACGGCATCGCCTTGCGGAAGGCGGCGACCGTCTTCGGCGCGAGCTGTTCCTCGAAACGGGCGTCAAAGGTGAAATCGCCGGCGCGGACAATCAGTTTGCTCATCGGACTCTCGTGGGTGGCTGGAAGTGATGCCCCAACCATTGCCGCCGGCTTGCGCCGGACGCAAGGCCGATTCCGGCCGCAAACGCCGGTTTTTTTGCCGCAAGGGCGTCCACCGCAACGCAGATTTGAGCAGGGTTGCGTTGCACCCCGCCTCCCCCTTTGCGAACCTGTCCGGACGCGCAAAGGAGGACTGCCGATGACAACAAACAGTCTGCACGGACATGTGGCGCTGGTGACCGGCGGCTCGCGCGGCATCGGTGCTGCGATCGTCAAGATGCTGGCGGACGCCGGCGCTGCCGTCGCCATCAACTACCGTGAGCGATCGGCCGAGGCGGAAACGCTGGCCAAGGGCGTCATCGCCGCGGGCGGCCGGGCCGTCGCGATCGCCGCCGACGTCTCGGAAGCTGCCAACGTCACCGGCCTGGTCGCGCGCGCCAAATCCGAGCTCGGCCCAATCGACATCCTCGTCAACAATGCCGGGATCGCGATCATCAGGGGTGTCGACGACCTCACCGAGGAGGATTTCGACCGCACCATTACGGTCAACCTCAAATCGGCATTTCTCTGCACGCAGGCGGTGCTGCCGATGATGCGCACCCGGAAATGGGGCCGCATCGTCAACATCTCTTCCGGTGCGGCGCGCGGCGCCGGCTCGATCGGACCGCACTACAACGCATCGAAGGCCGCCATGGAGGGGATGACCCGCGGCTATGCCGCACGCCTCGTCAAGGAAGGCATCACCGTCAATGCCGTTGCGCCTTCCCTGATCGAGACCGACATGATGAAGGGCCAGAGCAGCCTCGTCAGCCGGATCCCGGTCGGCCGCTTCGGCACGGCCGAGGAGGTCGCGCAGGCCGTGATGCTCTTGGTCAACAATCCCTACATGACCGGACAAACCATCGCGATGAGCGGTGGTATGGCGTTCAACTAGAGCGCTTTCGAGCGAAGTGGAAACCGGTTCGCGTGAAGAAAACGCGTCAAGGCAAGAAGCTAGAGCTTCAGTTCTGGTTCAATCAGAACTGAAGCTCTGGGGTTCCCGCATCGCGCAGACAGCATCGAACGGTTCACCAACTCTGTCATCAAACCATGGCAGGAACTGTGCTTGGCTGTAGCCGTTGTCCGCTAGGCGAAACCGGATTTGGAGCCTGTTGTGATCGATCCGAAAACGCTTCTCGAACGCGCCGCGCAGCTTGCCGATCAGGCCAAGGGCGAGGAAGAACCCGGCATCCGCGAACGGCTGCTGCGCATGGCCGAACACTATCGCGATCTCGCCGCGCACGAGGCCTGGGCGCATGAAAATCCGCCATCGGTCGGCGCACTCACCAACGCGCTCGGCAACCGCACGCATTGAGTCGCAGCATTGAGTTGCAGCATTGAGTTGACCGTCGATCAGCTCACGCGAATACGATAGCCGAGCGACTGACGCGCACCCGGCGCGATATGCATCAGGCCGGGCTTGTCGGCGAACTCGCCGTCGAAATCCGCAGGGCTGGCAAAGCCGTGCCACGGCTCGATACACAGGAACGGCGCGCCGCCAGGCTTCGACCAGACGCCGAGCTCGCGAAAGCCGCGCCAGGAAATTTCGATCGCCGCGCCTTGCGTGGCTGCTGCCGGGCCGAGTGTCGCCGTGAAGAGGATCGATGTGCTTGCGACCTGATCGAAGACCATGGCGTCGTCATCGAACAGCTCCTCCGTCAGCGCAAGCGTTCTGCCCTGGACCGGATTGGGTTCAGGCTGCCGCCGCATCAATCCACCCTTCAACCGCCGGATCGGCGCGGGTTCAGTCTTGCCGAAGGTCAGCGTGTAAGCCTCCTTCGGCAACCCGGGCACCAGCGGCCAGTTGAAGGCGGGATGGCCGCCGAGCGACGCCGGCAGCATGTCGTCGCCGGTGTTGATGATCTCGAAGCCGACCTCGAGAGCGGCGCCGTCAACCGTGTAGGTGACTTCGAGCCTGAACGCGAAGGGATAACGTGCGCGGGTTTCCGCATCGTCGGTGAGCGCGAGCTTGCAGGATCGCTCTCCCTGCTCCACCCAGGCAAAGCGGCGGTCGCGCGTGAAGCCGTGCTGCGTCATCGGATAGGTCTTGCCGTGGTGGCGCAGCGTGTCGTTCTTCAACCGGCCGACGATCGGGAACAGGATCGGCGCATGGCGCGGCCATTGCGGGCCGGCCTGCCATAGCAGTTCCCTCCCTTCGGCATTCCTGAGCGACGACAATTCGGCGCCCTGGGCCAGGATGGTCGCGGCGATTCCGTCGCCGCGCAACGTGTGACTGTCGCTCATGCCTCGCCTCGCCGGGTTAGCTGTGCCCTGACACGAGATGTTCGATGCCGGCAAGGCCGTCAACCCCAAAGCGATGGGGTCGCCCACACGTGGCGACCCCGAGTCCTGAGCTCAGGTCCTGAGCCTAGCCAGTGATCTTGGAGAAATCCGGCTGGCGCCGCTCGGCAAAGGCGGCAAAGGCCTCGCGCGCTTCGGCGCTCATCAGCCGCTCCTGGAAGATCTTGCCCTCGCGCGCCATTTGCGCGCTGATCCCTGCGGGATCGCGCATCAGCGCCTTGGTGTGCTGGAGCGAGCCGAACGGCCGCTTCGCCAGCGCATCCGCGGCGGCGCGTGCCTTGGCGCGGAGGTCAGCCAACGGCACGACGGCATTGGCGAGGCCGATCGAGACCGCAGTCTCCGCCTCGACCGGCTCGCCGAGCGCGAACATCGCGTAGGCCCGCGCATAGCCGATGCGCTGCGGCAGCAGATAGGTCGACGCCGCCTCCGGAACCAGCGCGAGATTGACGAACGGCGTGATCAGCCGCGCGGTCGGCGCGAGGTAGACGAGGTCGCAATGCAGCAGCATGGTGGTGCCGATGCCGACCGCGTTGCCCTGCACGGCGGCAACCAGCGGCCGCGTCGCCTTGGCAAGGGCTGCCAGGAAGCGCGACACGTGACGCTCGCCCTGCACACCGCGCGACACCGCGGCGAAATCGGCGAGATCGTTGCCTGCGGTGAAGCTGTCGCCGTCGCCCTGCAGCAGCACGGCGCGGATCGCGGAATCGCTTTCCGCGCGTTCAAGCGCGTCGGCCATCGCGCCATACATCGCGTTGGTGATCGCATTCTTCTTGTCCGGACGCGCCATCGTCACGATGAGAACGCCGCCCTCCAGCGCCACCACCACTTCACTCATGTCTCACTCCTGTTGCTTGCTTCTGTTCGATGCGTTTTCTTCACGCGAACCGGTATCCAATTCACTTGAAAACGCTCTAGCCGTCTTTGTCCTTGGGAAACTTCTCTTGCAGGCTGGTCAGCCAGCGCGACACCACGTCGATCTCAGCTTCCGAAAAGCCGTCCATCAGGCGGTTGTTGATCACCCTGGTCCGCGCCGCGGCGCGCTTGCCGAGTTCCTGCCCCGCCACGGTCAGATGGAGCCGCTGGCTGCGTCCGTCCTCACCGTCACGCCGGCGCTTCACGAAGCCCGCACGTTCCATCCGGTCGGCGAGCCCGGTCATCGCCGACGGCACGATGTCGAGCGCCTGCGAGACGTCGCCGATCAGCGCGCCGTCATTGCGCCCGAGAAAGAACAGCACGCCGGCCTGAGCGGACGTCAGATCGTGCGCGGCCGTCTCCTGGTCGATGGCGCGCTGCAACCGCCGATAGGCCACGGTCAGAAGGAAGATCAGCCGGTGTTCTGCTTTCATGTGCTCGTTATATATTTCGCACGCGAAATATCAAGATGCTTCGCGTGCGAAATATCTGCGGTGTCCGGTTGCCTTTTTGCGGCGCCTCAATACTTCGGCATCCAGGTCCCGTAGACTGCTAAAGATGAGCGACATTTCGAACGCGTCGGCGGATCGCTGCACGCCGCCCCGGCAGAAAACCCTTGATCGACAACGATCAAACGGGAAATCTCCGATCCGGGAGCCGGGGTTCGCGTTGCGGCTCCGGCGGCGCCACGGGAGTGTCATGACGTCAGCGGCAAGTCCGGAAAGGGGGCGCGTTGTCCGCCCGAAGCGGCCGCGCCATCTCAGCGAAGCCATGCGTTGCGAGACCGCGTTTCGCCTGATCCTGTCCGAATGCCTCGAGGAAGTCGCGACCAACCACGAAGCCCTGAGCTCCGGCGATCCCGCCGCGCTGCACCAGACCCGCATTGCACTGACGCGGCTGAAGGCGGCGATCGCGTTCTACGGCCCGATGGTCGCGGACACCGAATGGACGCGACTGAAATCCGAACTGAAATGGCTGAGCGCCTATCTCGGCGCAACGCGCGACCTCGACGTTGCCATCGACAACAGCAAGGGCTTGCCCGAAGAGCGCATGCTGCGGACAGCGCGAGCCGATGCGTTCGAAGCCCTCAAGGAGGCGCTGCAAAGCGATCGTTACTGGCAATGGTTCGACGGCATGTGGGACTGGGTCGGCAGCGGCCCCTGGACCACGCGGCAGAATCCTCGCGCCGCGCAGCGGCGGGCGGTGCCGGTCTCGGTGTTTCACGCGCGCCGGCTGGCGCGATGGCACGGAAAGCTGTGCCAGAAGAGCCGGGGGCTGCAAGGCATGGGCAAGAACAAGCGCCATCGCGTCCGTCTCGCCAGCAAGCGGCTGCGCTACGCCATCGAATTCTCGGAGGGCGGCCTGCCCCCTGACGAATACGCCTCGTGGCGGACCATCCTGAAGCAACTGCGCAAGGGACAGCAACTGCTCGGCGAACTGAACGATGACGAGGTCCGTCGCGCGCTGATCGAAAGTGCCGATGCACTCGCGCAGCGCGCCCACGAACGCAAGGCCAAGCACCAGCGCGTGCACGAGCGGAAGCGCAAGAGCCAGCTGCTGCGCCGCGCAGCGGCGGTCTATCGGAAGATCGCCGAATGAACGCACATCAGTGCATCCCCATTGGGGGCGCTTGCGGCCCGTGGAGCCGCTAAAATTGATGTATTAAACATCACTTATTGCTCTTGTAGCATCACTACTTGATGTGCATAAATGACATTTACATAAACGCTAATCTCACTGGACGGCCCCGATCGATGATCACCGCGGCCCAGCTACGAGCTGCCAGAGCCTTGCTTGGCATCGATCAACGGCAGCTCGCCGAACTGTCCGGACTTTCGGTGCCAACCATCCAACGCATGGAGGCGAGCGAGGGTACCATTCGAGGCAATGTCGACTCGCTGGTGAAACTGATCGACGCCCTCGGCACGGCCGGCGTCGAGGTCATCAACGAGGGGGCAGTCAGCAGCGGCGGCGGCCGCGGCGTACGATTGAAGGCCGGATCTGGCTCACCGAAGGTGCAGACATGATCCCGGCGGTCGCTCAGCAGATCTGGTGTGTCGCCGCGCTGCTGGGAACGACCGCTCTCGCGATCGCATCGAGCAGATCGCGCCGTTCGACTGCCCTGGTCTACGGGGCGACCTTTGCCATTTCACTGGTCGCATTGGCCGGGGCCCTGTTCTCGCTCATCGCCCGCACCGGCGCGACCGAACTGACGCTGCCGATCGGCCTGCCGTGGCTGGGATCGCATTTCCGCCTCGACGCGCTCGCCGCCTTCTTCCTCGTGGTGGTCAATCTCGGCGCCGCCGCGGCAAGTCTTTATGGCCTCGGCTACGGCAGCCACGAATCCATGCCACAGCGCATCCTTCCCTTCTTTCCGGCATTCCTGGCCGGGATGAATCTCGTCGTGCTTGCCGACGACGCGTTCACCTACCTGCTGTGCTGGGAGTTCATGTCGCTCGCGTCGTGGGCGCTCGTCATGGCGCACCACCGTGAACCGGACAATGCCCGGGCGGGCTACGTCTATCTCGTGATGGCGAGCTTCGGCACGCTGGCTTTGTTGCTCGCCTTCGGCCTGCTGTCGGGCGCCGGTGGCGGCTACGGTTTTGCGGCCATCCGCAGCGCCCAGCACACACCGTCCGAAGCCGCGCTGGTGCTCGCGCTGATGCTGCTCGGTGCCGGATCGAAAGCCGGCCTGGTCCCGCTGCACGTCTGGCTGCCGCTGGCGCATCCCGCGGCACCGAGCCACGTCTCGGCGCTGATGAGCGGCGTGATGACGAAGGTCGCCATCTACGGCTTCATCCGGGTCGTGTTCGATCTGCTCGGGCCGCCAAGCTGGTCGGCGGGTGTCGTCGTGCTCATCCTGGGCGGTGCGACCGCCGTCATCGGAATTCTCTACGCGCTGATGGAGAACGATCTCAAGCGCCTGCTCGCCTACAGCACGATCGAGAACATCGGCGTCATCTTCACGAGCCTCGGCCTCGCGCTGGCATTTCAGGCGAACGGCTTCGGCCTGGCAGCGGCTCTCGCCTTCACGGCCTCATTGTTCCACGTGCTCAACCATTCGTTCTTCAAGAGCCTGCTGTTCTTCGGAGCCGGCGCCGTGCTGACGTCGACTGGCGAACGCGACATGGAGAAGCTGGGCGGCCTGATCCACCGCATGCCGCTCACGAGCTTCGTCTTTCTGGTCGGCTGCGTCGCGATCTCCGCGCTCCCGCCGTTCAACGGCTTCGTGTCCGAATGGCTGATATTTCAAGCCGTCCTGCAGAGCCCCGACCTGCCGCAATGGGTGCTGAAGATCATGGTGCCCGCGGTCGGCGCCTTGCTGGCGCTGGCCGCGGCGCTCGCCGCCGCATGCTTCGTCAAGGCCTTCGGAATCACGTTCCTCGGGCGCGCGCGGAGCCCGGCCGCGGAAGCCGCCGGCGAGGTCGATCGCTATTCGCTCGCCGCGATGTTCAGTCTCGCCGCGCTCTGCTTTCTCGCCGGCATTCTGCCGGGCCTCGTGATCGACGCGCTTTCGCCGGTCGCACAGGCCGTGATCGGCCATCGGATGCCGGTTCAGGCGAACGACGCCTGGCTCTCGATCGTTCCGATCGAGGAGAGCCGCAGTTCCTACAACGGATTGCTCGTCTTTGCTTTCATCACCGCCGCGGCGTCGCTCGCGGTGTATTTCATCCATCGCTTTGCGTCGCGCGCGATCCGGCGCGGACCGGCCTGGGGTTGCGGCTTCGCCGATCCGACACCGGCGGCGCAGTATTCCGGAGCGAGCTTCGTCCAGCCGATCCGCCGCGTCTTCGGCACGCTGGTCTTCCAGGCCCGCGAGCATGTCGATATGCCCGCACCCGGTGACCTGCGGCCGGCCCGTTTCAAGGTCGATATGCACGATCTGGTCTGGGAGCGGCTGTACACGCCCCTGACCGAAGCAGTGTGGTTTTTGGCCGATCGGCTGAACCAGCTCCAGTTCCTGACTATCCGCCGCTATCTCAGCCTGGTGTTCGCAACCCTCGTCACACTGCTGCTGGTGCTCGCGATATGGTCGTGATCTCGGACATCTTCGTTCAGCTTGGTCAGATGGCGCTTGTGCTGCTGCTCGCGCCGCTCCTGACCGGCGTCGTGCGCAAGATCAAGGCCCGCCTGCTGCGCCGAAGGGGACCGTCGATCTTCCAACCCTACCGCGACCTGCTACGGCTGCTGCGCAAGGAGGTCGTCCTCGCCGAAAACGCATCCTGGCTGTTCCGCGTCACGCCCTATGTGACGTTCGCGGCAATCTGGGTCGCCGCAGCGCTGGTCCCGACATTTGCGTCCGGGCTTGAATTCAACTGGAGTGCCGACCTGATCGCGATCGTCGCCTTGCTCGGCAGCGCGCGCTTCTTCCTCGCGCTTGCCGGCATGGATGTCGGCACCAGCTTCGGCGGCATCGGCTCCAGCCGCGAGGTGATGATCGCCGCTCTCGCTGAGCCGGCCATGTTGTTGATGGTGTTCTGCGTCGCGCTCATTGCCGGCTCGACCCAGCTGTCGACGGTCGCGACCTTCATGGCGTCATCCGAAGTGGGACTGCGCGTTTCGCTCGGCATGGCGATGATCGCGCTGATCATGGTAGCGCTCGCCGAGAATGCCCGCATTCCGGTCGACAACCCGGCGACGCATCTGGAGCTGACCATGGTGCACGAGGCGATGATCCTCGAATATTCCGGGCGTCACCTCGCCATGATCGAGTTCGGCGCCTTCCTCAAGCTGCTGCTCTATGTCTCCCTGATCATCTGCGTGTTCTTCCCGTGGCAGATCACCACCGAGGGCGCGGGTCCGCTGTCCTATCTGGTGAGCGTTGCCGCCTACATCTTCAAGCTTGCGGTCGCGAGCCTCCTCCTTGCCGTGTTCGAGACCGCGACGGCCAAGATGCGGGTGTTCCGCGTCCCCGAATTCCTCGGCGCGGCGCTGATGCTCGGCCTGCTCGGCACGCTGCTTCGGTTCGTGTCACGGGGCTTCTGATGCACAATCTCGCCTTCGACATCGCTCATCTGCTCGCTGGCGGGCTCGTGCTGATCAGCTTCATGATGCTGTATCAGGACCGCCTGTATGCGCTGCTGAACATCTTCGCACTTCACGCCGTGGTGCTCGCGGCTTCCGTCGCCTGGCAGGCCTTCATCCAGAATGCGCCGCATCTCTACGTGACGGCAGCCATCGCACTGGTCTTCAAGGCGATCGTCATCCCGGTGGCGTTGCATCGGATCATCAAGCAGCTCGGCATTCATCGCGATATCGAAACGGCGGTGAGCATCGGTCCGACCATGC
Source organism: Bradyrhizobium uaiense (assembly GCF_010811875.1). Taxonomy (GTDB): domain Bacteria; phylum Pseudomonadota; class Alphaproteobacteria; order Rhizobiales; family Xanthobacteraceae; genus Bradyrhizobium; species Bradyrhizobium uaiense. The sequence continues at coordinate 9,723 of NZ_VKHP01000110.1, read as the reverse complement.
TTGCGGGCATGGGGCTCGTCGCCCTTTCCATGGTGCTGATGCTGCGCGTGACCGGTGCGGCCGATCCCCTGGCAAGGGAAGACCTCGCCTTCGCACTGTCGGTGGTGCTGCTGGGACTGCTCGTCATGGTGACGCGGCGCAACGCCGTCAGCCAGGTCGTAGGCTTCATGTCACTGGAAAACGGATTGGTGCTGGCCGCGACCGGCGCCAAGGGCATGCCGCTCGTGGTGGAGATCAGCGTGGCCTTCTCGATCCTGATCGCGTTCATCGTCATCGGCGTGTTCCTGTTCCGGATCCGGGAGCGGTTCGACACCGTCGACGTCGGCGCGCTCGATGAATTCAGGGGAGAGCGGCGATGACTGCGGCGTCCGATGCCGTTGCCTGGGTCCTGTTGATCCCGATCTGCGCGGCGGCGACGCTTGCGGCGCTGCCCGGCTACCGGCTGACCGCCGGGATCAATATCCTGGCCAGTCTCGGCACCTTGCTGGCCGCGCTTTCGCTGTTCGTCATCGAACGCCCACAGCCCGGCCAGTACCTGCTGATCGACGACCTCAACATCGTCTTCATCGTGCTCAACACCTTCGTGGGATTTACCACGAGCGTGTTCAGCGCGAGCTATATCGCCCATGAACTCGAGACCGGACGGCTGACGCCGGGCTATCTGCGATTCTACCATGCGATGTATCAGGTCATGATGTTCGGCATGAACCTCGCGTTCGTGTCGAACAATATCGGCCTGATGTGGGTCGCAGTCGAGATCGCCACGCTCACCACCGTCCTGATGGTCGGCATCTACCGGACCCATGCGGCGCTGGAAGCGGCCTGGAAGTACTTCATCCTCGGCAGCGTCGGCATCGCGCTCGCGCTGTTCGGCACGATCCTGGTGTACATGGCCGCGCTGCCGGTCATCGGCGAGGGTCTGGACGCCATGGTGTGGACGGTGCTGATCAGCCGAGCGGCGACGTTCGACCCGGCATTGCTCAATGTCGCCTTCATCTTCCTGCTACTCGGATACGGCACCAAGGTGGGCCTGGCGCCGCTGCACGCCTGGCTCCCGGACGCGCATGCCGAGGGCCCGACCCCGATCTCCGCCGTGCTGTCCGGCCTGCTGCTCAACGTGGCGCTCTATGCGGTGCTTCGCTTCAAGATCCTGCTCGCCGTCAATCCGGATGCGATATCGCCGGGCCCGCTGATGGTGACGATGGGACTGACCTCGCTCCTGTTCGCGGCGTTCATGTTGTATCGCCGCCGCGACATCAAGCGGCTGTTTGCCTATTCCTCGATCGAGCACATGGGCATCATCGTGTTTGCCTTCGGGATGGGCGGTCCACTCGCCAACTTTGCCGGCCTGCTGCACATGGTGATGCACAGCCTCACCAAGTCGGGAATCTTCTACGCGGTCGGCCACATCACACAGGTGAAGGGCACGCAGCGGATTGCCAACATTCGCGGCCTGACCGAAACCCACCCGGCACTTGGCTGGAGCCTTGTGATCGGCGTAGTCGCGATCGCCGGTCTGCCGCCGCTCGGCATCTTCATGAGCGAATTCCTCATCGTCAGCTCCACCTTCGCGCGCCAGCCGCTGCTCGCCATCCCGCTGGTGTTCGGCCTGCTGCTCGCTTTCGGCGCGCTGTTCCTGCGCCTGACCAGCCTTGCGTTCGGCGAGCCGCGCGGCAATGCCGCGCCGGCGGATGCATCCTATTTGCCGATGTTCGCGCATTTCGCGCTCGTACTGACCGCGGGCATCTACCTTCCAGGACCGCTGGTTGTCTGGTTCCAGCACGTCGCCAACCTCCTGGGTTAGCGAGGGAGAGCGGGATATGGCGACATTGATCGATCTGATCCGGGCCGGCCACGAGGTCGAACGGCATCGTCCATGGCCGCGCGCAGTGGTGGACGCGAAAGTCTGGCGCTCCGCCGCCGGCGCCCTCGCCGATGGCGGCTTGAGCCTGCTCGGACTGTGGGGCGAACCGTCCTGCGTGCACATGGCGGTTCTCGACAACGGCACGTCCGCCATCGGCGTGCTCAGCCTGGATTGTCCCGATCACCAATTCCCTTCGGTCGCAGCTCATCATCCTCCGGCGCTTCGATTGGAGCGCACCATCCACGACCTGCTTGGGCTTGTGCCTACGGGGACACCGGATCCCCGTCCATGGCTCGATCATGGTCGATGGCAAATGCGCTTCCCGCTGGGCGAGCGTCTCGATGCATCAACGGATGCAGCGCCTTATCGTTTCCTTCCGGCCGAGGGAGACGGCCTGCACCAGATTGCGGTCGGCCCGGTCCATGCCGGCATCATCGAGCCCGGACATTTCCGCTTTACCGCGAGCGGCGAGACCGTCGTCCGCCTGGAGCAGCGGCTCGGTTACACCCATAAGGGCGTCGAGGGATTGATGGCGGGGAGCGCCGTCGAGCAGGCCGCGCGGCTTGCCGGCCGGATCTCCGGAGACAGCACGGTCGCCTATGCACTGGCATTTGCGCAGGCGGTCGAGGCCGCGCAGCGGATTGCCGTGCCGCCACGCGCGCTGTTGCTGCGCGCGCTGATGGCCGAGCTTGAGCGACTGGCCAACCATCTCGGCGACATCGGTGCGATCTGCAACGATGCTTCGTTTGCGCTGATGCAGGCGCATTGCGCCGTGTTGCGCGAGTCCGTGCTGCGCGCCGCCGACGCTGCATTCGGCCACCGCATGATGCGCGACCTTGTCGTTCCCGGCGGCCTCGCGCGCGACATCGCCGGCGATGGATCCAGCGCAATCCGCGCCGCGCTCGACCAGATCCGGCGGCATTTCCCGGCGCTGATCGAACTCTACGACAACACCGCCTCATTGCAGGATCGCACGGTCACCACCGGCGTCGTTACCCCGGCGCTCGCCCGGCAATTCGCCGCCGGCGGCTATGTCGGGCGTGCAAGCGGCCGCAACCATGACGCCCGACGCATGCCCGGTTATCTTCCCTATGATGGGCTGCGTTTCGAAGTTCCCGTGCTCAGCGATGGCGACGTCAACGCGCGGGTCTGGATCAGGATCCGCGAAGTCGGGCAGAGCCTTGGGCTGGCGGACCAGATCCTCGCTGGCCTCGAAGCCGGCCCGGTCAGGGTGTCGCTGCAAGCCGCGACGGAATCTTGCGAAGGCATGGCGCTCGTCGAAGGTTTCCGCGGCGATATCCTGGCCTGGCTGCGCCTGAGCGGCGATCGGATCGAGCGATGTCATCTGCGTGATCCGTCATGGTTTCAGTGGCCCCTGCTCGAGGCAGCCATCGAAGCCAACATCGTGGCGGACTTCCCACTCTGCAACAAATCGTTCAACTGCTCCTATTCAGGGCAGGACCTCTAAGGAACGGGGCGATGCGCAAACTTCTATTCCAGAGCCTGTTTCGTCAACCATTGACCGAGCAAGCGCCGCGGCCGGACGATGCCGCGCTTGCAGAGCTCGCGGCCATGGTCGGCCACACCGCAAGACGGCGCCTCGGCCGCAGCCTCTCGATCCGCGAAGTCGATGCGGGCTCGTGCAACGGATGCGAGCTGGAAATTCACGCACTGAGCAATGCGTATTACGACGTCGAACGGTTCGGCATCCGGTTCGTCGCCTCGCCCCGTCACGCCGACGTCCTGCTCGTCACCGGTCCCGTCACCAAGAACATGCGCGATGCGCTGGAGCGCACCTATCATGCGACCCCCGATCCCAAATGGGTCGTCGCCGCGGGCGATTGCGCCAAAGACGGCGGATGCTTCGCCGGCAGCTACGCGGTGGTTGGCGGGGTTTCCGCGGTCGTTCCGGTCGATCTCCACATTCCGGGTTGCCCGCCTTCTCCGATGGCCATTCTGCGTGGCCTGGTCGCCTTGCTCGAGACGGTGGACACCGGCGTCGCGGCAAGGTGAGAGCACGGAGAGAGACGAGCAGGCTGCGCCCGCAATGTCGCAGCAATGATCGCTAACCGCTGTCGCGCAGCACCAGCTCGAAGCCGAGATCGATGCGGCGCTCGCCGCCGCGCTCCAGGGTCAGCGTCGCCGCGGTGCGGCCGATCGCGTCGCCATGCACGCTGATGGTGCTGAGCGTCGGCGAGATCAGTTGGCCCATTTCGAGATCGCCGAGCCCGATCACGGCGACCGGTTGCGCCGATGCCGGTCCGTCGCGCAGCACCCCGGCCTTGCGCAGCCCCGACATGAAGCCGATCGCATGCGCATCGTTGGCTGCGAACACCGCGTCGACACCAGGCAGGCGCGCATGCGCCGCCACGCTGCCTGAATCCTTGCGGTCCAGGATCAGCCGGCGCGGCTCGGCGAGGCCTCTTGCCAAGGCCTCGTCCCTGAAGCCGAACCAGCGGCGCGTCCCACGCGGATCGTCGCCGCCGATGAAGGCGAGCTGCTTGCGTCCCTGCGCAACCAGATGCTTCGCGACCGCGACACCGGCCTTGTAATTGTCGAAGCCCGCGACCGCGTCGATCGGGTTTGCCGGCAGATCCCAGGTCTCGACGATCGGGATGCGGGCGTTGCGCAGTAGGCGGCTGCCGTCTTCGGTCGCCGGCGAGCCGACCATGATGATCGCCTCGGGCCGCCGCGACAGCAGCGCCGCCAGCATCCGGTCCTCGCGCGCCGCATCGTAGCGCGACTGCGCCAGGATCACGGAGAAGCCGAGCGGCTCGAGCTTGTCGGACAGGCCCTGCACGGTATCGGCGAAGATCGAGTTGGCGATGGTCGGCACCAGTACCCCGACCGAATTGGTCCGAGCGCTCGCCAACGCGCCCGCCACCAGGTTCGGGATGTAGCCGAGGTCGCGCATCGCCTGCTCGACCCGTGCCCGGGTCTCCGGGGCGACCAGGTCGGGCATCCGCACCACCCGGCTCACCGTGATCGAGGAGACGCCGGCGCGCTTGGCCACCTCTGAAAGGGTGGGCGCGGCACCGGTCGGGCCGGTCCCGGGTTCAGTCAGTTCGGAGCTCATGGGCCGGAGCCTGCACGATTCCGGGTTGCCAAGCCACGATGTTAGCGCTAGCATCGCTGCATGTTAGCGCTAACATGAAAGAAAAAGGGAAAGACGGAATGATTTCGGACGAACAGGCCCAGGCCTACAAGCGCGACGGGGTGATCGTGGTGCCCGAGGTGCTCAACCAGGAGACCCTCGGCAAAGTGCGCACGGTGCTCGCGGAGTTGGTGGCCGGCGCCGCCAGCGTGAGCGAGCACACCGACGTCTACGACCTCGAGCCGGGCCACACGCCGGAAACCCCGCGCGTTCGCCGCATCAAGGCGCCGCACAAGGTGCACCCGATCTTCGACGAGATCGTCCGCAGCCCCGCCGTGATCTCGATCCTGACCAGACTGATCGGCCCCGGGCTTCGCCTGCACGGCTCCAAGCTCAACATGAAGTCGGCGCAATACGGCTCGCCGGTCGAGTGGCATCAGGACTGGGCGTTCTATCCGCACACCAATGACGACATCCTCGCGATCGGCGTGCTGCTCGACGATTGCGATATCGAGAACGGCCCGATGCTGGTGACCCCGGGCACGCACACCGGCGCCACGATGTGGGATCATCATGGCGACGACGGCTGCTTCGCGGGCCTGATCGATCCGGACCAGATCCAGGACGACATCAAGCGCGCGGTGCCCTGCATGGGCAAGGCAGGCAGCATGTCGTTCCACCACGTGCGCGCGCTGCACGGCTCGGCGACCAACACATCGAACCGGCCGCGCAATCTGCTGCTCTATGAAGTCGCCGCCAGCGACGCCTGGCCGCTGATGGGCGTGAAGGATTTCGACGAATTCAACAGCCGCCTGCTGGCGGGTCCGCCGGTGGTCGCACCGCGGCTCACCGACGTGCCGGTGCGGATGCCGCTGCCGCCGGCCAAACGACAGGGATCGATCTACGAGACCCAGTCGGCGTCGAAGAAATCCTACTTCACGCGCGCTGCCTGAGACCCAAGACAATGCCCGCGGCCAGGCCGCGGGCATTGCTGCTTTACATAAAAATCAAAATTACGGGGAAACGAATGACCGAGATGGCAAGAGATGGCGCGCGTACATCGCGCCTGCGTGTGATCCTGGCCGCAAGCATCGGCTCCGCGCTCGAATGGTACGACTTCTTCCTCTACGGCACCGCAGCCGCGCTGGTGTTCGGCGAATTGTTCTTTCCGAAGAGCGATCCGGTGGTCGGCACGCTGCTGTCGTTCCTGACCTTCGGCGTCGGCTTCGTGGTGCGGCCGTTCGGCGGCCTGTTGTTCGGCATCCTCGGCGACCGCTACGGCCGCAAGCCGGTGCTGGTCGCAACCCTTCTGATGATCGGCATCGGCACCACCGCAATCGGCTTCCTGCCGACCTATTCGCAGATCGGCATCTGGGCGCCGATCCTCCTGGTCGCGATGCGCGTCATCCAGGGCCTCGGCGCCGGTGCCGAGTACGGCGGCGCGGTGATCTATCTGGTCGAGAATGCGCCGCCGAAGCATCGCGGCTTCTGGGGCGGCTTCGCGCCGCTCGGCGTTTCCGTCGGCAATCTGCTCGCCGCGGGCGCCTTCGCGCTGGTGACGATGCTGCCGCGCGAGGATCTGATGAGCTGGGGCTGGCGCCTGCCCTTCCTGGCAAGCTTCCTGTTGATCGTGGTCGGCATCTTCGTCCGCATGCGCATCACCGAGACGCCGGTCTATACCCAGGCGGTGGTGGCGCGCGGCAAGGTCGAGAGCAATCCGGCGATGGAGGCGTTGCGCCGGCACCCGCGCAATTTCTTCGTCGTGCTCGGCGCCCGCATGGCCGAGAACGGGCTCGGCTATTTCTTCCCGGTGTTCGGCCTGAGCTACGTCATCACCACGCTCGGCGTGCCGAAAGCGGAGGCGCTGAGCGCGCTGATGCTGGCCTTCACGATCGAGCTGTTTGCGATCCTCGGCTTCTCTGCCTTGTCGGACCGGATCGGACGGCGTCCGGTCTACATGTTCGGTGCGCTCGCCGGCGTCGCGCTGTCCTTCCCGTTCTTCTGGATGGTCGGCACCAAGGAGTGGATCATGATCGCGCTTGCCTTCATCCTGGCGCGTGCCATGGTGACGGCGGCGATGTTCGGGCCGCAGGCGGCGTATTTCGCCGAACTGTTCCCGCCGCAACGCCGCTTCGCCGGCTTTGCCTTCGCCCGCGAGCTCGGCTCGCTGCTGTCGGGTGGCCCGGCGCCGTTCGTCGCCACCGCGCTGGTCGCGGCCTACGGCACCTGGTGGCCGGTAGCCTGTTACGCGATGTTCCTGTCGGCCTGCACGGTGGTTGCGATCTGGATCGGGCCGGAGACCTATCAGGAGAACATCGACGCCGATGCGAGCGAACAGGCCGAGCTGCCCACGGCGATCCCGGCACGGGCCTGATCGGTGGCGCAGCAACTGCGTGTCCTGCAGTCGCTCTGGGCGATGGAGCGACGGCTGGCCGACGAGGCCGAATGGCCGCTGCAAACCCAGCTCGCAATGATCCGCGACGCCGGGTTTGACGGCGCCGGCGTGCGCTTCATCGACCCTGGCTTCGCGCGCGAGGTGACGAGCTTCCTTCGCGCGCACGGCATGATCTGGCAGGCGCAATGCTATCCGAAATGCGTCGACGATCTGAAGCCGGTGCTCGAGCTGGTTGCCCGGCTCGGCGCTGATCATGTCAATTTGCAGCCGGACGTTCGGCCGCGCCGGCCTTCCGATTGCATTCCCCTGCTCGAAGGCTGGCGGCGGCTTGCCGCGGAGGCCGGCGTCGCCGTGCATGTCGAGACCCATCGCGACCGCATGACGACCGACCTGTTCTTCACGCTCGATTTGCTCGATCGCTTTCCCGACCTGCGGCTGACCGCCGATCTCTCGCATTACCTGGTCGGCCGCGAATTCGCCTGGCCGGTCGACGACGTCAACCACGCGATGATGCATCGCATCCTCGACCATGCCTGGGGCATCCACGGCCGCATCGCGAGCCGCGAGCAGGTGCAGATCTCGCTCGACTTCCCCCAGCACCAGGGCTGGGTGTCGCTATTCACGGGCTGGTGGGATTACGGCATCCGTTCCTGGCGCAAGCGCGCCGGGCCCGATGCGACGCTGACCTTCCTCTGTGAGCTCGGTCCCCCGCCCTATGCCATCACCGGCCCCGACGGCCGGGAATTGTCCGACCGCTGGCAGGACGCGCTGGTCATGAAGGACATGATCCGCGCGCTGTGGGATCGCATCGCGAGCGAGCCGCAAGCCGCGCCATAGCGTTGATTCAGACAGGCCGCGGCGGCATTCTGACATGACGTGCAGTTCAGAACGCCGCGAGGAGCCGTGCGCAACCATCACCGGGCCGGTCGAATTCGACGCCTCGCGCGTGTCGCCGTCCCGGCAGTCGCCGCCCTCGCCTGCACGACGGCGATCGCGGCGGAGCTGACGCTCGACGTCGTGACCATGCCGCGCGTCGCGACCATCGACCCGCGCTTCCAGTCCTACAATATCGAGATGGTCGAGGTGACCGGTGGACGGTTCTGGAAGCCGTACGCCGTCGTCGATGCAAGGGCCGATGCAAAGGCGGAACGGTTTGCGGCCCGCGCTCCGATCGATCTGCACGATGCCAGGCTGCGCAAGCTCGCCGCAGCCCTCTCGCCCGCCTATCTGCGCGTCAGCGGCACCTGGGCCAACAGCACGTTCTTCGCCGATTCCGAGACGCCACCGGCTGCACCGCCGGCCGGCTTCAAGGACGTGCTGACACGACAGCAGTGGCGCGACGTCATCGACTTCTCGCAGACGGTCGGTGCTTCCATCGTCACGTCCTTTGCGATCAGCGCCGGCACGCGTGACGCTGCGGGGCGATGGACCTCCGAACAGGCCAGGCAGCTGCTCAATTTCACGCAATCGAACGGCGGCCAGATCGCGGCAGCCGAGTTCATGAACGAGCCCGATCTGCCGGCGATCGGCGGTGCGCCTGACCGCTACGATGCCGCGGCCTACGGCCGGGATTTTGCAGCGTTCCGCGCCTTCATGAAAGCAACAGCACCTGACGTGACGATCCTGGGCCCGGGCACGATCGGCACCGGCGCGGATGCACGCGCTCGCTTCGCCGTCTCGGCAGCCGGCGTCGATGCGGTCTCCTACCATCATTACGGCGCGCTCTCGGCGCGATGCGGCGGCGATCGCACGGCAACGCAGGCATTGTCCGACGAATGGCTGGCACGAACCGGCAAGACATTCGCCCTCTACAAGACGCTGCGCGACCGGCTTGCGCGGAATAAGCCGATCTGGTTGACCGAAACCGCGGAGACCGCATGTGGCGGCAACCGCTGGGCATCAACCTTCATCGATACGTTCCGCTACCTCGATCAGCTCGGGCGGCTGGCCAAGGCCGGCGTTCAGGTGGTGATGCACAACACGCTTGCGGCGAGCGACTATGGGCTGCTCGACGAGCGAACCCATCTGCCGCGGCCGAACTACTGGGCCGCGCTGCTGTGGCGAAGGCTGATGGGAACCACCGTGCTCGATGCCGGCGTCGCGCAGCAACCCAGCTTCCACGTCTATGCGCATTGTGCGCACGACATGCCGGATGGCGTAGCCCTGCTCGTCATCAACAATGATCGGCGGACACAACGCAAGCTGACGCTGTCGGCCGCCTCGCAACGCTACACACAGGCGAGCGCAACGCCCGCGGGAGGCACCATTCGGCTCAACGGCAGCCCACTCGATCTCTGGGGCACAGATGAGCTTCCCACTCTGCCGCGCGCAGCAGCCGCAGCGGGACCGCACACAATCGCCCCCGTGCCG